>JANPLH010000501.1:0-20454 GCA_031426435.1 Saprospiraceae bacterium
ACCGTTACCTCATCCGGCAGGGTCATCAGCTTATTGCGCAAGCTATCATAAAGATGCCCCGCAAGGTCGGCCATGGTCATATCTGACTTTTGTGCCAAATCGGGCCTGCCCACGTCGCCGATAAACAGCGTATCACCAGTAAATACTGCTTGTTCCTTGCCATTTTCATCCAATAACAAATAGCAAGTACTCTCCATCGTATGACCGGGCGTGTGCAGCACCTTGATGGCCATGTTGCCCAATTTCAGCACCTCGCCATCAGTGGCTATATGCGATTCAAATCCCGTTTTGGCGTTTGGGCCATAGACGATGGTTGCTCCTGTTTTGTTTGCAAGGTCAAGGTGACCAGAAACGAAGTCAGCGTGGAAATGCGTCTCAAGCACGTACTTGATATTGGCACCATCCGCAGTCGCCCGGTCAAGGTAGGGCTGCACCTCCCGCAGCGGGTCAATAACCGCTACTTCGCCGTTGCATTCGATATAATAGGCGCCCTGTGCAAGGCAACCGGTATAGATTTGTTCGATTTTCATGTAACCTAATTTTTGATTAAAAACGATGATGCAAAGTTGACAAAAATCATCCCATTGGGTCAGCGACAATTGTCACACTGTTGGAAAAGCGTTTTTCCGTCATTTCAACATCAGTTCGATTCGGTTTCGGTGGGTCTTGATTTTTCCCATGCCCTCTAATTTTTTGAGCAAACGGGTGACGACCTCCCTGGATGTGTTCAGTTCTTCGGCCAGCTCTTGGTGGGTGGAATAGACGTAACGCTTCTCCTGTAAGCCTGCTTTTTTCTTCAACAATCGCCAAATACGCTCGTCCATTCGCTGGAAGGCAAGGCTGTCCACGGCCTCCAGCAGGTCATCGAAACGGCGCTGATAGGCTTGGAACACAAAAATTTTCCAAGAGGGGAAAATGCTCATCCAGTAGTCGAGCTTCTCCACGGGTACCAGTATCAGCTCGGTGGGGTCCTCTGCCACGGCACGTACGGAGCTGGGGCGGTTGGCCGAGCAGCAGGTAAGCGACATGGCGCAGGTATCGCCCTTGGTGAGGAAATAAAGAAAGGTCTCCTTGCCCTCCTCGTCCTGCCGCATGATGCGCAGGCTGCCCGACAGGATGATAGGGATGGAGCGAATGGGCATACCAGGTCGCATGAGTTCTACCCCAGCTTCGAGCTTTTTCAACACACCCACTTTTTCGATTTCCTCGACGAGCTTCGGCTCAAAATGTAATAATTGGATATTGGTTGGCATTTTTAAAGGATTGATAGGGGTTTTAGGGTTATCGGGTTTTGGGGTTCTGGGAAGGCGCTGCGTTAAAACCTCCAAACCTTGGAACCCAGAACCTTGAAACGCAAACCCACCGCATCTTAGCTCGGCAACTTGTCCCGAAACTTGCCATAGACCCAAGTGCCAGCAATGGCGCTTAAAATCGTGACGGCAATCACCGTGGCTCCCGTGCCGAGTTGTGCAAATAATGGCCCAGGGCAAGCCCCCGTGATGGCCCAGCCAAGGCCGAAAATCACTCCGCCGATGACTTGGCCCTTGTTGAATTTTTTATCTTGAAAATCAATGCCCTCGCCATGTATCGTCTTGATTTTCAGTTTTTTAATCAAAAAGACCGAAATAGCGCCCACTACCACGGCAGTGCCAATGACGCCATACATGTGGAACGACTGCAGCCGGAACATTTCCTGGATTCGGAACCACGAGATGACCTCGGCCTTTACCAAGAAGATGCCGAAGACGATGCCCGCCACCATGTACTTTAGGTTGTAATATAGTGGCACCTCTTTCTCGCTGGCATTCACGCATTGGGTGTTGAGCGACCGCACCTCGAAGTCTGTTTGCTTTGCATCTACAAATGATGCTACGTTATCTTTTATCATCTCAGCCATGTTGTTCAGATTTTAAAGGTTCAATAAAAATGGAACGATGAGGTTGGCAGAAATGAACCCACCCACCATGAAGCAAATAGTTGCCACGAGCGACGGCCACTGCAAGTTGCTCAAGCCACCGATGGCATGGCCGCTGGTACAGCCACCAGCGTATCGGGTGCCAAAGCCCACTAGGAAACCGCCGATGACAAAAAAGAACAAGCCTTTGATTGTCAATAGGTTATCCCAATTGAAAAGCTGCGAAGGCACCAGTTCCGAGTAGTCGGTAATGCCAAAGGTAGCCAAGTCGGCTACGAGTGCCGGGGCTATCTTCACCTGCTCAGGGTCGTGTAGGAAATGCATTGCCACGAAGCCACCAATGATGATGCCTACGGCAAAAAACAGGTTCCAGACCTCCTTTTTCCAGTCATACTTAAAAAAAGAAATATTGGCGGGGAAGCAGGCGGCACAGATATGCCGCAGGTTGGCCGAAATGCCGAAGTTCTTGTTCCCCAAAATGAGCAAAAGCGGCACCGTAAGGCCGATGAGTGCCCCTGCCACCGACCAGTGCCAAGGTTGTTTGATGAGTTCTAACATGGATAGATTGTTGAATTGCTTGATTGCTAAATATTGTTCACTTTTCACCCGTCCAAGCCTCATATCCGCCCTTTAGGTTGAAAATGCTTTTGAAGCCTTGCTTGGCCATATAGGCGCTGGCCTCGCCGCTCCGATTCCCGCTCCGGCAGTAAATCAGATAGGTTTTGGATTTGTCCAATTTGGCTACCTCGGCCTCAAAAGTGGTGGCTTCGTAGTCAATCTCAACCGCCCCTTCAATTTTCCCTTCGGCAGTTTCCTCCGGGGTCCGCACGTCGAGCAGCATGATGCCCGGCTCTGCCATTTTTGCCTTGAAGGCAGCCACGTCGAGGTCTGTATAGGCTTTTTGTTCAGCTGTTTGCGAGGTGCAGGAACCCGAACCGAGTACAAACATTAATGCAAGAAAAAGTAACTCTTTCATGATAAATTCTAAGTTTAGTTTGAATCTCAACGCTTGAACTGTACGCTCCACATTCCCCGCAGTTCGTCTGGCACATAGCCCGTGGCGGCGTCATCTGGGTACAGTTTTTTGATGACTTCGTAATCAACTTCCGCAATCTCCTTGCCCACTGTGCCGTGGCATTTCACACAAAGCGACTGTAGCTTGATGGGCGCTGCATAAACCACGCTGCCATCATCGAGGAGCCTTGCACGGGGTTTCGGTTCCCGAACCAGCGTCTTAGCCTGCTCGAAGGCTGCCAGCGCTTCCACCTCCCAGCCCTTGGCTGCATTGGCCGGGTTGCGCAGCTTGGTGCTAGTGCGCCGGATGGTAGCATAGTTGGCCTTCGAAAGACTGTCGAGCAAGGGGTAAGCGGCCAGGTTGCAATACTTGACGGCACCTGCTACGCCACCCGATTCCATAGCTGCCGCCAATTTGCCGCTCAATGCTGCAAAAGTAGCAGCGGTAATGGCCTTGCCCTTTTCAAGATAAACCAGCTCTTCCTCGGCTGTTAGTTGCTTAGCAGTTGGCGGTGGCGGCGCAGGGTTCGTGCATCGCGCCAGCAAAACAACGGAAAAAACCAAAGCTATCGAAGCATATAAAATCTTCATATCGTGGTGATTTTTGTCAAAAAATGGCATTCAGCCCCAGTCCCAGCCAGTTGCCCCGCCGGATGGCACCTACGCCGTTTTGGCTGAAAAATGCGTTGATCTGCGAGCCGTCGTCAGCTGCACCGTCATCACCGTTGCGCCAGGTGTAATGCAGTGCCAGCTTCAGGTTCTTGCCGTCAAGGTACCAATTTATGCCAGCATCGAAAGTGGTTTCTTCGCCCGCCGACATTTTCAAAAGCGAGGCGTTGGGCTGCTCCTTGGCATCCATGCTGCCCTTGAACTTCATCACCATGAAAACAGGTTCCAGCACAAAGCGGCCAGTTGGCAGGTTTACGCCAAGCCGGATATGGCCCGTGCCGCCCTGTGCCGTAATGTCGGCCAGTTCCCGCTCCATGAACATCCATTCGCCGTCGAGGTTGACTGGCCCCCAGTTTAGCAGCAGGCCGGGGCCATAAGCCGTCGAGGATTGGAACTGCTCTGTTTCGCCCTGTCGGGCAATGTTGAAATCCAGCGATACACCTTTCCTTTTGTTGAAAAAATTGATGTCGTAGCTGATGGCGTATTTCTGGAACTCCGGGTCGCCAATGGAGAGTGAGGCCCGCCCAGCCAACAGCGGCGCATATTTTTCACCAACGGAAGCGCCTGACAACGAGGCGTTTACGGGGTTGAAAACGCCGAGGTTGTAATTCAGCGACAACTTTCCTTTCGTCAAAACGCCACCGAGATTCAGCCCCGCCGCCCGGCCCAGCCCCGTGCCCACGATATGGTTGCGCAGGTAGTTCTGCGACATGGATTTCTCGAAGCTGTTGGTCGCCCAAGCCCCGGTGATGCTCTCCCGCTGCACCTGCGGCCGGAACCAGCCGCCGACGAGGTTCAGCGCATCGGTCTTGCCAATCCGCCACTGCACGAAGGCGTCAAGGATGCCCACGGCAGGGTCAGCCTTGTTGAACCCGCCGACGCCACTGGCGAGGATGTCCCTGCCTGTCTGGTCGTACATCAACGCCACGTTGTACCGCAGGCCACTGTAAGGCTCGCCGCTGAAGGCCACCCTTGCTCGCCGAAATGACACATTGAAGCGGTCGTCAACGGCCTCGTACTGTTTGGAGGTCGAATTGTAAACCTCCATGCCCGTCGAATGGATGGCCCAAAGCTGCACGAATGCCTTTACTTCGGGGAGGTACTTGCTGTTTTTGGGCAGCCAGCGTTGTATAGGGGCTGTCTTCTCAGCATCGGCTTGCGCCAATAAGCCATTGGCGGCCAGTAGCCAACCGCAGGTGAGTAGTCCGATAAAAAAGGCATTTTTTGACATTGCGGAGCAAAGGTCGCTTGAAACTTAGAAATGGCGAGTGATGATTGTCACGAAGGCTTTTTTGAGCGAATGAGAGGGCGAGACACTGAGCTGGCGTTACTCCACCAGCACAAACCCCGCCCACTGGTATGGGTTGATGAACCGCTGGCTGATTTCGTAGGCGGTGAGCAGGCCGTCATCCATGCCCGGTTTGAAGGGCTTGCCCGTCTGCCAACTTATTCCAACACCACCTTCGCCACGTACCTTGCCTTCTCTCCCTGCAAGGTCACGATGTATATGCCCGGTGGCAGCAGGCCCATGTCGAGTTGTACCTGGGCTGGCTGCACCTGCACGGCCACCTCTTGGCTGCGCCCCAACAGATCGAACACTCGCACTGCATTTGGCAGGATGCCTTCATCATTTTCGCAAAAAAGCAGCACGTCTGCTGGGTTGGGTGAACACCGCAAGGTAAGGATATTGGGGGATGCAGGTCTGGCCGGTTCGCTTACATCGTCTAAGATGCCGAAGTTCTGGCCACAGCTCCATCGGACGTCATATTCCAAATTGCGGAACTCCTCGATGGATATCGCACTGAAAATTGCACAGAACTCGTCCTGGTCACAGGAGGCGGTTTCGAGCAGGTAGCCGCCGCAGTCGTAAAAACGAACCTCCTCTGTAAAAACAGGTGGCGGCCCAAGTTGGGTGTAGCAGCGGGTGCGAGTAAAAATGACCCGCACGCCCCTTACCTCCACAAAGCCCGCATCGGCGGTGCTGAGCACACAATCCGGAGCTGTACAATCAAGCGTTTCCAAGGTGTCCGGAATCCAGGGAAAATCATCGAAGTTCTCCCATTCCTCGCCGCTGCACTGTACGTTGCAGATGCCGAGGAAACGGTCGTAGGAGGGGTTTACTTGCAATATCGTATCGCCGTAGGGGCAGAACCAGATGATCTGCTGCTTGAGCGAGTCAATGAGGTTGTTGCTGAAATCCACCTGCCCGATTTGCAGGTTGTACAGCATGGTAAGCTGGACCGGCAGTTCGCCTTCGAACAGGTTGTTGTTGAGGTGCAGGCCCGTCAGCTCGCAGAGGTCGCCGAGATCGGGCACGATGATGCCCGACAGGGCATTGTGGCTGAGGTCAAGCCCGTCAATACCGAGCCAACTGTTGAGTGCCAGTGGGAAATTGCCGGTCAGTTGGTTGCGGCTGAGATTGAGGTAGCTGACAAAAGGGATGTTCACTTCCGGTATGATGCCGCTCAACTGGTTGTCCTCCAAAATAAGTGTGTCCAGCGTGTTGAGGTTCAGCGGCGGCAGCGTGCCCACGAGGTTGTTGCCCGTCAGGTCGAGTTTTTGCACGCAGCCGAAGGCATCGGGCGTGACGCCGAACCACGTGCCGATGGGCATACCCGGTGTGAGCCAGTTGGTTTGGTTCGTCCATTCGATGCCGTTGGTGGCGTCGTACAAGCTCACTAATTCCAACGAATCCGACTGCTCGTCACAGACTTGCAGGTTGATGGTATGGCTGTACAGCGTGAGGTCGGGTGCCTGCGGGTTCGTGACGGCGGCATAATAGCGCCCTGCATCGGCTGCCTGCGGGCTGGGAAACAGCAGTTTGTTGCTGTTGGGGTCGTTGCCGGGCGGGGGCGTCCAGGCGAGGCTGTCCTTTTGCCAGGTGTAAAAGTTGTCGGTGAGCGAGGCGTCAATGCCGAGGTCTATTTCGAGGGGCTGGTTGCTGAGGATGTGGAAGGTGGTGTCCTGATAGAATAGTTTTTGGGGTGCATAAGCAAAGCCGGGGGAACTTAGGTTCCCTGAGGCCAAGATTTCGGTAAAGGTGAAGCGGTTGTTGCTGATGTTGAAGGTGTCAAAATTTGAAAAATCTGGTATAACGCCAGTGAATTGGTTGTCGTTAAGAAACAGCCTATTAAGGTTTGGCAAGTTCGAGTAATCGGGTATAGCACCGTTGATTTGATTGGACTGGAGGTCTAAGTCGTATAATCCTTGTAAGTTTGAAATATCCGGTGCGCTAGTGAGTTGGTTGGAGTTAATCTTCAAGGTAGATAAAAAAGATAAATTCGAAAAATTAGGCACACTAGTAAGTTCATTACCATCCAAATACAAAACAGCCAAGAGTGGCAGGTTCGAAAAATCTGGCACACTCGCAAGTTGATTGGAACTTAAAAGTAATTGATTTAAAATCGGCAAGTTCGAAAAATCTGGCACACTGGTAAGTTGATTGTCTTCCAGGTACAAATAAGCTAGAACCGGCAGGTTGGAAAAGTCCGGTATGTCGCCGCTGAGTTTATTATAAGAGAGGTATAAATAATACAAATTTGGGATGTTTGAGAAATCAGGAATTTCACCGGAGAGTTCAGTAAAAAAGCCGAATATGACCTCCAATTTGGGTAAGTTGGAAAAATCCGGAATTTCCCCCTCTATTGAATTTCCCCCGAAAGAAAGTATTTCTAAATTGGGCAAATTCTGAAAATCAGGTAACTTACCACTAAGTTGGTTTTGGTCAAGCCATAATTCCACCAAGTTTGGCAGGTTCGAGAAATCTGGTATTTCTCCACTAAGTTGATTGATCAACAATTCTAGTATTCGCAACTCCGACAAATTTGTGAAATCAGGTATTTCCCCAATAAGGTTTGGATTTGAGTATAATGATATTACCTCCAACTTAGGCAAGTTGGAAAAATCAGGTATCCCACCAGTGATTAGGGTGAATGCTATAGTTAAACTTGTCAATTCTGGCAGGTTAGAGAAATCAGGTATTTCCCCAATAAGGTTTGGATTTGAGTATAATGATAATACCTCCAACTTAGGTAAGTTGGAAAAATCAGGGATCCCACCAGTGATTTGGGTGTAACCTATAGTTAAACTTGTCAATTCTGGCAGGTTAGAGAAATCAGGAATAACACCAGTAATGAAATTGGCATCAATTACTAATTTCTGCAATTTTGGCAAGTTGGTGAAATCCGGTATTTCGCCACTAAGCTGATTGTAGCCAAGTTCGAATTCAAGCAAATCCGGTAAATTAGAGAAATCAGTTATTTCACCATTGATAGGATTATTAAATAGCCTTAATCTCCGCAATTTCGGCAGGTTCTGGAAATCCGGTATTTCACCTGTAATTTGATTTCCGTTTAAATATAGGTATATCAATTCCGGAAAATTGAAATCATACAATATGCCATTCAACTGGTTATTGGCAAGGTTAAGTATTCTTACACATCCCTGATTTAAGGTAACCCCATACCATGTTCCAATCCCCTGCCCCGGTAAGAGCCAGTTGGTTTTTTTCGTCCAGTTGGCACCATCGAAATTTTGGTACAATTCCACCAGCGCCAGGCTATCCGCCACGGGGTCGCAGGCGCAGGTGGGCGGCTTTGGCGGGTGGTTGGCAAGCAAGTCCATGCTGCTGGTGAACAGGAAAAGAAGGAAAAACAGCGGTTGAAAGTATTTCATGACCTTGAAGTTTGGAAAGTAGAAAATTTAGGGTTTTGAGGCAACCAGGTTTGGCAAATTTGGAAAAAATTTGCCAAACCACCGCCTATTCCAGTAAGACAAACCCTGCCCACTGGTAGGGGTTCACGAACCGCTGGCGGCATTCCGCCTGGGTTTTGCGGAAAGCCTCCCGCACGGTGGACTTGTCGCTGAGCCAGTTTTTGTAGAAACTCACCATGAAGTCCTTCGTCTCCCGGTCGGGTACTTGCCACAGGCTCATGATGAGCTTGCCAGCACCCGTCTGTCGGAAAGCCCGCTGGAGGCCATAAACGCCCTCTGCACCTTTCAGGTCGCCGAGGGCAGTTTCACAGGCGGACAGCACCACCAGTTCGGTCTGCGACAAATCAAGGCGGCTCAGTTCGTAGGCGGTGAGCAGGCCGTCGTCCTGCGAGGTGGGGAGTGCCGCCCCGCTGCCTGCTTCATTGGCGCCAGCCAGTACCAAGCCGCTGTTCGTCATGCCGCTGCCATAATAGTTTGAGGCGGCAGTGGAGTCGGAATTGGCGGAAAAAAAGCCGTGCGTGGCGACGTGCAGTACCCGCCAGCCTTTGCTGTTTTCCAAGTCCTCTGTGACGGTTTTTTCATTGGCATCCATGCCGTCCAAGTAATTGACCTCAAATGCGGCGCCTTTGAGCAGCCCGGCAACGTCCTGGCTTTCTTTTTCTGCCCAAGGCAAGTAGTCCCAATGCTTTCGGGCCACCCCTGTCTGCGACTCAGAGCGGCTGGCCAAGTTGTCGCCGGGCTTCGATTCGTAGGCGACACCACCCACCACCAAGGCATTTTTACCCGAATAGGCCAGGATGTGCTGGTCGCTGGGAATGACCTGCCGGGAACTGCCCAACAGCACCAGTTCCATGGAATCCGCCACCACCGTTTCCAGCGAGGTCGGCAGCGCCGAAAGGGCAATGCGGTGCAGCAGGCCGTCGGGCACAACGTAGGCTCGTTTCGTTCCGGGCAAGCGCTGCTGAACGGGCCGCCAGAGCAGGTCTGTGAGGGACTGTTTTTTTTCGCCAAGCGGCACTGCACCTCGGTTTGTAAAATCATAGATCCCGCTGATGTATTCCGATTTTCGGACAGCGTTAGCAGGCAGCAGGGAAGAAAATTGGGCTTCCCGGCAAAGCCGAACAAAGGCGGGCGCATCGGAAGCGGAAGTCAGCAGCAGCGCCCCGTAGAACACCGAATCCCCGGCGGCGGGGTCGGCAAAGGCAAGGTACTCCACCACCGCTTCATCCTGCCCCAGTGCCATTTGCACCGCCTCCCAGTTGGGTTCTGTTTCGCCTTTGGCAAAGGAGCCGAGGGTGCGGGCGATTTCGCTTTCCAGTTCTGAAATGCTGCGTTCAAGCGCTGCGGTGTTCCCGCGTTCTTCGAGGGGACGGTTCATCTCGTTTTCCAACTGCCGGTGCAGCGAGACGACCTCGTCGCGTGCGTCATTGACCTTGCGGGCTTTGAGCATTCCCTGCCGGATGCGTTGCAGGTTGTCGAGGATGAACCCTCGGTAGTACAGGGCAGCGTTGTAGGCCAGCCCCGTGAGTTCGGCGTCATCGGGCATTTCCCGAAGGAAACTATAGATTTCGGTGGAAAACGAGCGGTATTCCTCTACTTTTTCGTTAAGCTCCTTTTCGGAAAGAAAACGGGCAGCCCGCTTGAGGTACTGCTGCGGAATCTTGTCTATCTTTTTGTAAATGGCAATCGCCTCGCTTTTTTTTCCGGTTTTGCGAAGAAAACGGGCATAGGCAAACTGGGCGTTGAAATATCCGATATGGTCTTTGCCGAGACTGCGCTGCACGATGCGGATGGCTTCTTCGTAATTTGTTTTTGCCCGGTCGTTTTCGCCCCGTTTCGATTGGATGTCGGCCAACGTAGTGAGCGCCTCGGCATAGTTGGGGTGGCTTGTGCCGTAAATGGTGGCAAATAGCGGCAGGGCTTTTTCCACCAAGGGCAAAGCTGGGTTGGCCTTATCTTGGTTTTGGTAAAAACGCCCAAGCATCAAGAGGTTGATGGCATAGTCAGCCTGTTTGGTTGAGCCAGCTGCTTCCCGTCGGCCAAGGGCATCTTTGAACAGGCGCTCTGCTTCGGCAACATCCCCGATTTTTTCTGTTAGGATGGCAAGGAAATCGAGGAATTTCAAGTAGTCAGGGTGGTTGGTTTCGTTGAGTGCTGTAAAAATGGCAATGCCTTCCTGAACGGTGGTTTTTGCTTGACCATACTTGCCCAACCCGGATTGAAATTCTGCCAGGTTGTACAATGTATTGGCATAGTCACGGCTCTGCCTGCCGCTGATTTTTTCCTTGATGCGGAGGGAGGTTTGGTAGAGTTCGTCCGCCTGGTCGTAGCGGTTCAGGTTGCAGTACACATCTGCGAGGTTGTTGATGATGCGGGCATACTGCATGTCTTCCCCTCCGGTCAGCCGTAAGTTGATCTGCCGGGCTTCCTGGAAGGTCTTTTCGGCATCACTGTACTTCGCCTGCACATTGTAGAGAAAGCCAAGCGTGTTGAGGCAGGCAGTATAGTTTTTGTCTTCCGTGCCGTATATTTTTTTGTATAAATCCTTCGCTTTCAGCGTATTGTCCGTGGCGGTGGGATATTCGCTGAGCCGGTAGCGGCTGAGTCCGAGTTGGTAATGGAACATGGCCCGCAGGGTGTCGCTGCATTCAAGATTCGATAAAGCCCAATCATAGGTTCTTGCAGCATTTTCATACTGCTGCAAGCGGGAATATGCCTGTCCGAGCAGTTGGTGCAGCGTGAGGTTCTCAGTTTTGGAGAGGGAAGCGGCTTCCGTTTTCAGTAATGTTAAAATGGCCAGCGCTTCGGTCGGTTTTTTCTGGTCGAGCTGGTAGCGGGCAGATTCGAGCCGCTCATTGGCAGGCTTCGAGGTATCCTGGCCAAACAGCAAAGTGGAGAGCGCCATAAAAAAGGGAAGCATCAGTTTCATCATGGCTTTTTGCTTTTCGGGTAAAGATAGGTTTTAAACGTTTTGGTGCAAACAGTTGAATGGAGGGACCATAAAATCATGCTCACTCCACCAGCACGAACCCCGCCTTTGTGTGTGAGCGTGAGAGGGTGATAGCGTGAGAAATCACTCCACCAGGACAAACCCCGCCCACTGATAGGGATTGATGAACCGCTCCCGCATCTCTTGCTGCGTGGTATGCTGGATACATAAAAGCAAGTATTTCAGCGAGCCATCAAAAAAAAGCAAACCCGCCTATCTTTGCCCTCGATCGACATTCAGGCAAACGCAGCCACTAACTGCCATCCCGATTCGTTCCTCATCGGGACGGCTCGCAAGGCTCGCCGACTGCTGAATATTTTCGAAAAATGCTCGACACCGCCATCGAATACCTCCGGGGCGTCGGTACCGTGAAGGCCGACATGCTCAAAAAAGAACTCGCCATCCACACCTTCGGCGACCTGCTCACGGCGTTCCCGTACCGCTACGTGGACAAGACCAAGTTCCACAAAATCAATGAGTTAAGTGAAGAAAGTGGGGAGGTGCAATTGAAAGGCATCTTGCGCAAACTCGACATCGTGGGCGAGGGCGGCAAGCGGCGGCTCGTCGGACGACTGCGGGACGAGACGGGCGTCATCGAACTGGTTTGGTTTCAGGGGATTTATTGGTTGGAGAAACACCTGAAAGTGGGGGCACCGCACGTGGTGTTCGGGCGGGTGAGCAGCTTCAACGGGTTTTTCAACATCACCCATCCCGAAATCGAGGAGGTGACGGAGGAGAACATGGAGGCCGAGCGCACCTTCGCCCCGGTCTATCGCAGCACCGACAAGCTGAACGCCAAGGGCCTGGAAGCCAAGGGCCGCCGTCGCCTCACTGAGGCGCTGTTCGAGAAGCTGACGCCAAATGATTTGCCGGAAAACCTGCCCGATTACCTCCTTCAAAAAATGCACCTGCCCAGCCGCTACGATGCGCTGCGGTGGATACATTTCCCCCCCAGCCAAAAAGAACTGGACGCCGCCACCAACCGCCTGAAATTCGAGGAGCTTTTTTACCTCCAAATGCGCCTGCTGCAGAGCAAGCACCGCCGCAAGACTGCCATCAAGGGCTATGTCTTCGGCAAGGTCGGCGAGCATTTCAACCAATTTTACAAGGAAAAACTGCCGTTCGAACTCACGGGCGCACAGAAGCGGGTCGTCAAGGAAATCAGGGCCGACCTCGGTGCCGGGGTGCAGATGAACCGCCTCGTACAGGGCGACGTGGGCAGCGGAAAGACCGTCGTGGCGCTCCTCTCCATGCTACTGGCGCTGGACAACGGCTACCAAGCCTGCCTCATGGCCCCCACCGAAATCCTTGCGCAGCAGCACCTTATCGGCATCAGCCAAATGGTGGAGGGGCTTGGCATTCGGGTGGATTACCTCAGCGGGAGCATCAAGGGGAAGAAGCGGGAGAAGATACTCGCCGACCTCAAAAACGGCGACATCCATATCCTCATCGGCACCCACGCCCTCATCGAGGACTGGGTGGAGTTCCAGAACCTCGGCCTCGCCATCACCGACGAGCAGCACCGCTTCGGGGTGGTACAGCGGGCTTCCCTTTGGAAAAAAAGCAAGCCGCTCCCCCCGCACGTGCTCGTGATGACGGCCACCCCAATCCCCCGCACCCTCGCCATGACGCTCTACGGCGACCTTGACGTGTCGGTGATTGACGAACTGCCGCCGGGCCGCAAGCCCATCACCACCTCGCACCGCACCGAGAACCACCGGATGCGGGTCTTCGGGTTCATGAAAGAGGAGATTGCGAAGGGCCGCCAGATTTACGTCGTGTTCCCGCTCATCGAGGAGAGCGAGAAGATGGACCTGAAAAACCTGATGGAAGGCTACGAGTCGTTGAGCCGGGAGTTCCCCATCGAGCAGTACCAAATCAGCATCGTGCATGGCCGGATGAAGCCCGCCGACAAGGACTTCGAGATGCAGCGTTTCGTAAAAGGGCAGACGCAAATCATGGTGGCTACCACGGTCATCGAGGTGGGGGTGAACGTGCCGAACGCCAGCGTGATGGTCATAGAGAACACCGACCGCTTCGGCCTCTCGCAACTGCACCAGCTACGGGGCCGGGTGGGCCGGGGCGCCGACCAGAGCTACTGCATCCTCCTAACCGATTTCAAGCTGAGCACCGACGCCCGGGAGCGCATCGCCACGATGGTGCGCACGACCGACGGCTTCGAAATCGCCGAGGCCGACCTGCGCCTGCGTGGCCCCGGCAATATCGAGGGCACCCAACAGAGCGGCCTGCTCAACCTGCACATCGCCGACCTGGGGCGGGATGGGGAAATCCTTCGGAATGCCCGTGAGATTGCGATGCGGATTTTGGAGAAGGACCCGGAATTACAGCACCCGCTTAATGTGATGATGCGGGAGCAGTTGGAGAAGGATACGAAGAGGGGGAGGCATTGGGGGAGGATTAGTTGAGGGAATTAGTATTAATTTTTGGCAATAATTTTTCGTTTATTTCGTTTATTCACTTATTTTTGAGCTTGCAAACTTGTTTATTATGAAGACATTAGAAAATATCGAAAGGCCCACCAAGCAAGAACAGGAGACCGCTTTGGCCTCCTACGATGCCCTCAATGCCATGCTCTATGAACTGGATATTGAAGCGCCAGAGATTGAAATCGAAGAGACCGGACAGAAGATAAAAATTCCCTTGCGGGCACTGAAGCTGCTCGCCAAGATACTGGAAGCAACAAGCAAGGGCCAGCCTATCTCCATCGTCCCGATAGCTACGGAACTTACCACGCAGGCTGCAGCAGAAATG
Source organism: Saprospiraceae bacterium (assembly GCA_031426435.1). GTDB lineage: Bacteria > Bacteroidota > Bacteroidia > Chitinophagales > Saprospiraceae > UBA6168. The sequence continues at coordinate 14,073 of JANPLH010000501.1, forward strand.
CTCGGCTGTTCAAGGCCACACCTCGTCGCCCTGCTCGAATCCGGTGAAATCCCATTCACAAAAGTCGGAAAACACAGAAGGGTTAGGTTTGAGGACGTAAAAAACTATAAGTCGAAATTGCGCCAGCACCGAAAGGAAATCCTGGTCGAAATGATGCAAGGAGACGAAGAATACGGGCTGTATGATTCATAGCATAAGGTTCACCTGCGTATTGGACACAAACGTCATCTATCCGTTCGAAGTCCGGGATATGCTGCTTTGGTTTGCACACTACGAGTTGTTTACACCGAAGTGGAGCAAGCATATTTTCGATGAATGGGAGGAGGTGATGAGGAGGCATAACGTGCCAGAAGCTGTGATAGCCAAACGCCTTCAAGCGCCGAACAAGGCGTTCCCCGATGCATTGGTAACTGACTATGAAGTCCTCATTGATTTTTTGGACTTGCCAGACCCCAAGGACAAACATGTGCTTGCAGCCGCCATAAAGTCCAACGCCAATATTATCGTTACGAACAACCTTAAAGACTTCCCATCCAAATTGCTGGATACTTATGGTTTGTCGGCAAAAAGTCCAGATGATTTTTTGACCGATATCATTGACCTTAACCATGATATTGCCGCAAGCGCTTTCAGGGAACTGGTTTTGTACAGGAGAAACCCTGACTTGGATGAATTTCAGGTGTTGGAACGTTTGCGGAAAAATGGGCTAAGGGCCACAGCCGATTATCTTCATGCCATTCTCTAAGAAGCCGTTTGAACACCCGCTGAACGTGATGATGCGGGAGCAGTTGGAGAAGGATACGAAACGGGGGAGGCATTGGGGGAGGATTAGTTGAGGGGGCTTTTATATCATACCTCGTTAAATTTTATTTGAAATTTGTGCTTTTTATTTGTCGTTGGTTTTATTTTGTGCAAAAATAAAACTAAATTTGTGCAAGCAAAAAAAAGGCCCTCCAATGGGAGGGCCGTGAAAACAACACATTTAGTGTTGACCGAGGCGACTATAAAAGTCTCAACGAAATATCCACGATAGTCAGAATTGCAGCAATTGCTGATACAATAACTGCAAAGACTTGAATCCAAAACAAAAATGGATTCGGCGGATTGTTTCGTTCTCTGCCTCTAAAATCAATTAACATATCTTAAAAAAGGACTTAGCGGTAACGCTTAAGTCCTTTTTTACTTTAGACACAAAAATAAACAATTTATTTTAGGCTCTATATAATCGCATGACAGAAGTTTTCAACAAATTAGAGATTGTGGAAAAAAAAATTTCTTCCATTGTTAAAAATGCAATCAGCCATGCAACCAAGCAATAAAAGAACTCAATAACTTGTCAAGTTAGAGGTTTAAGACATTCGCTGACATCGAAAACTCTATGATTTTTGATTCAATCCGAGACTTGCGAACCTACAAAGTATCAAAGTCTAAGTATGAATTTGTCTGCATCTGAAAGAGCCAAAAATTCATTAATCCTTTCAATGAATGGAGGAATGTTGTCCATCATGTTTTTGGTCGTGTCAGCATGGGAAGTTATTTCCACATCCTTCAAACCTTTGAGTTCCTTGATTTCTGAATCAAGGAAGTCCAACCTTCTCAAAATTGTTAACTGTGAAGCGAGAATGTACTGTAGCATTTCTTTTTCGCTTGCTTCGTTTAGTGACTTGTAATTTTCTAAGCTGCTCATTTTTAATGCTTTTAAAGATTATTTTGAATTTGAGGATTTTAAAAATTAACTCACTTCAAGAGAACGAATTTGGCGTATGTTAACTTGCAGGCAATTTGAGTTTTCTAAAAAACTCGTTCCCGCAAGTGCCAAGCGCAGCGTCACTTGCGACTTTCCCTTCTCTCCTCCATCCAAGGAACTTTGCAACCCCGCCCCTCCTTCCTATCTTTGTAAAAAAAATCCGCCATGAATCCACTGCTTGAACGCATTTCCGTCAACCCGAAAATCTGCTTCGGGAAGCCCTGCATCAAAGGCCACCGCATCTGGGTGTCCCTTATTTTGGACTTCTTGGCTGCGGGGTATGACATCGAATCCGTCCTTGAAAACTACCCACAACTCAAGCGGGAAGACGTGCTGGCCTGTATAGCCTACGGAGCGGCCATGTCGCACGAGCATTTTGTGGAACTGAAAATGGTTGCGTGATGCCTGCACTGAAATTGGACGAGAACTTCAGTCCTTACCTTGCGGAAATCTTTATCCAAGCAGGGCATGACACGGAAACGGTGCTTGGGGAAAATCTGTCGGGCGAGCCTGACGAAGTAATTTCGGAACAGTGTCTTTCTGAAAAACGCTGTCTTGTAACACTTGACCTCGACTTTGCCAACATCATCCGTTTTCCTGCTGATAACACACCCGGCATCATCGTGATTCGCCCGAATCGCCCGATAACCTTGGAGGTCATGCGCTCCATGTCGGAAAAACTGGTAGTTGCACTTGAACAGAACGACCCCACTGGCTGCCTTTGGATATTGGAACCAGACAAACTGAGGATGCGGAGGCCGAGGGGATGATTGGATGAACCAAAACCAACTAGCGGAACTTTTTGGCACCTCCAAGCAAAATATCGGCTAATGTGTAGCTAATATACTGAAAGAGAGTGAGTTAGCTGCAAATTCAGTTATTAAGCAATACTTAACTACTGCCTCCGATGGCAAAGATTAAGAAGTGATGTTTTACTCTCTTGAGACGACACTCGCCATCGGGTTCAGGTTGCGGAGCAAGCGGGGCACCCCATGAAATCAATTACAATCACCCCACCAAATAATTCCTCCTCGTCTGGTACATCAACAAATATCCCCGCTTATTGGCAGCATCCAAAAATGACCGATTGGTTAGTGTTTCAACAAGGTTTTGTTTTTCCAAATAAGGCATTAACATTTTCTCGGCTCGTTGCTCCACAACGCCGATTCTTTTTGCAAATTCTATGAAATCGGCTTTGCAAGGATGACCCTGTTTAATATAAACATCGCTTTTAAAACCGTCTGCGAATAAGCCTTTTTCCAAGGCAAAATCCGTGTCGTCCACGTGCAGCCGGGTATTGATTAAATCATAAGCGGGACTGAGCAAATAGTCGCTATTGCTGGATTCCAGCAGTGAAAAGTTCTTTAAATGTGCATCGCCATTGTAAAACAAGTAATTGAAAACCACCAGCGAAAAATACTTTTCCACTTCGACCCGCCATGCTGGCATATATTGCTGCATTAATAGCCCCAATTCCTCATAACTGCCTTGGTATTTAAAATCGGCACCAGCAATAGCTTTTGTTTTACCTGCCAATGTTGCAAAATCTTCCTTGCCCCATTTTCCCCCGTCGGCTTTTGCATCGAACCGCTTGGTGATATATGCGGGCGAGCCATCTTTAAAAAATATAAGGGCGTTTTCAGCAGTATTTAATTTATACACCTGCTTGGCGATTTGCATGGTGAGGTGCTCATTGGCGGGCACTTGGCCTACCTTTTTCAAATCTCGTGGAATGGGCTTCAGGATATAGGTACCCGGTTCGCCCGGCTTTGTCAGGCGCAGTAGGTTCTTTTCCAGCACAAGGCTCAATTTCTCCTGCACCCCTGAAATCGAAATCCGCCTGCGGTTGTCCATGAACTGCTCGGCCACTTCCTCACTCAGTTGCGGCGCATCGTAAGGCAATATATGGCTGACTTTTTTGCCATTGAACATATTGCGCAAGCAGCCGGGGCTATAGGTCGAAAAGCCTTCCGCCAAAGTACCCGGACAGTATTTCAATTCATTGATTTTCATGCCGTTATGATTGGTTTTACGGTGATGGCTCCGATGGTCTCGTACTGTGCCGTGGCCAATAAAAGGCCGAAATCGTCCGATTCGTCAATGCGCAATTGGGTGCATTGCAGCTTCCGGTTCACGCCCTCGCTCAGTAAGTTGAAGAAGGACGGGAACAGGTGCTCGCTGCGGTATTCCTGCTGGGTTTTGGGCAGCGTCAGGCTGATGGCGGGCTGGCGGGCGTCGAGGAAATAGGCGTCTTCGTACCTGAAAAGATAGCTTCGGCGGTTTTCTTCCGTCAGTGTTCCGGCCAAGGTGCCGTTGTGATAAATGGCTGCGTTCCTCATTGTTTTACGGCTGTTTTACCACGAGTTTGAGTTCCATGCCCAGTACTTCGGTCAGTTTGCCCAGCACTTCCAGCGACGGGTTGGCCTGTCCCCGCTCCAATTTGTAGAGGGTATTGGTGCTTACGCCCGCCAGTTCCGCCAAGTGTGGCTGGGTGATGCCGAGTTCTTTTCGCCGTTTTTTGATGGATTCGCCGAATTGCTGGACTAACATTATGTTGTGATTTTCGGGTAAAGATAATGGCTATGAATTAGTTTTAGAGTAATAAATCACAAAATGATGTGATTTTTATATCCCTGTCAGCACTTTCAACTTCCCCTCCAAAATCCCGACCTGCACCGGCCCCTCCCCCAAAAACTCCCCATCCGCCTCCACCAGCACAGGCTGATTGTCAGCACTTTCCACCAAAACTTCCTCCACTTGGAGCATAGACACCTTTGGGTGCCAGCCGATGTTGCCCGAATAAAAAAACGGCGTGACGAGCAGCACGCCCAGCTTGGACAGGTGCCCAGCGATGGTCAGCGCCAACTTTCCATCGTCGGGGATGGCGTGGGGGACAAGCTGCAGGCCGCCGCCGGAGTAACGGCAGATGCCGATATTGATGGTGTAAATTCGTTCTTCCATCGTCCGGCCATCGAAAACCACCCGGAGGCGGGGCACCCGGAACTCGAACAGGCAGCGGAAAATCAGGAACAGGTAGAAAATGGCACTCGAAACCTGCGTCTCATACGCCTCGGCCCGCTTGGCCACATAGGCATCGTAAGAGAGGCCAGCCACATTGATGAAATAGCGTTTTTGGTCGCCGCCATCGGCTTGGTAGGTCAGCCAGCCAACGTCCTGGTAACTTGTTTTTCCTGTTTGAAAAAAAGCGACCCATTTTTTGTGGTTTTTCGGGATGCCGTGCGTTTTAACCCAGTCGTTGCCGGTGCCGACGGGCAACAGGGTGAAAGTGACCTCCTCCGATGGGCAGGTGGTTTGGCGCAGGATGCCGTTGGCGACTTCGTGCGCCGTGCCATCGCCGCCCACGGCCACGAGGTGGCGGGTGCCTTCGGCAATGGCCTGCTCGGCAAGCGTGGCGGCATGGTATTTTCCTTCGGTAAAAACGGCGTCGAAGCTAATGCCCGCATTGCGCAGCAACGCCTCGATACCGGGCCATTGCTTGCGCACCGTGCCGCCACCCGCCACGGGATTGACAATGAAACGCCAACAGGGATTGCTATTTTTGCCTTTGTTTTCCACCATTGAAATTTGATTCTTATGAAAAAGAATGCGCTGCTCACCATTTTTGCCTGCCTCGTTTTTGCAAACTTCGGCTGCGATAAGTGCGAGGACATTGCCTGCTTTTCGCCACCACCTGAATTCAATTTTCAGTTGCTGGACAAAGATAATGGAGAAGATTTGGTGGCCAACGGTACTTTCAAGGTTGGCGAGGTTTCGGTTTTTTCCATCGCTGAAAATAAAAAGCATACGCTGCAAGTCACCACCGACAGCACGACTTACACTTTTACCGATACAGAAATTAGGTGGATAACTGGCTCAAAAAACACCAGTTACGAGCTTCGGCTGAACCCTAATACCGTGTTCCCGTTTACTTATGAGTCGAAAGAAAAGCAGGTGGAATGCTGCACGTCTTTTGAATTGGTGGCGTTTGATATAGCGGGCGTGGAGCGGCTTTTCATCCTGCAAAGCAACTTGTTTCAAATGAGGATTTGACAGTTTAAACCCCCAGTAAAAATTTAACATGCCATGAAAATATTGATGGTCTGCCTTGGCAATATCTGCCGTTCGCCATTGGCCGAGGGCATCCTGCAATATAAAATAATGCAACACGGCCTCGACTGGCAGGTGGATTCCGCTGGCACGGGTGCCTGGCATATCGGCGAGCTGCCCGACCGCCGCTCCATCGCTACGGCCCGCCAGCACGGCATTGACATCAGCCGACAGCGTGCCCGCCAATTGAAGCCCCACGACCTCGAACAATTTGACCTCGTGCTGGCCATGGACAGCCAAAACTACCGGGACATCCTGCGCCTCGCCACCACCAAGGAACAGGAGGAAAAAGTGCAGCTCATCATGAACTTCGCCTCGCCCGACCGCAACCAGGCCGTGCCCGACCCTTACTGGGACGACAACGGCTTCGAAAAAGTGTTCGGGATGCTGGAGGAGGCTTGCGGGAAAGTGGTGGAACGGTTTAGGGAGGTAAAATCACAGTAATGTTTCAGGTTTTTGACGCCAGTCAAAACCTGAATCAGGAATAGCGAAACGGGGAGTTTGGTCATGACCGAACTCCCCGTTTCG
>JANPLH010000502.1:0-4483 GCA_031426435.1 Saprospiraceae bacterium
TATTTATAGCTGGCGCATACCCACCCGTTTTGAGGGGCAGCGCCCCGGAATATTCCAACTCAAGTATTCCGGGGCGCTGCCCCTTTTTGGGCAAAAATAGTGGCCATCTTTGTTCATCTCAACAATCCTTTATAGACAGGATTTTTCAAGTGTTTTGCGGTAATACGTCCCCCACCTTCCTCGGCTTTATCACCAACCTTAGCGACTGGTCATAAGTCAGATAGCTCCACACCCAGTTGAAAAAGACGAAAATCTTGTTTTTGAAGCCAATCAATTGCACCAAATGCACCAGTAGCCAAGCGTACCAAGCGAGGATGCCATTGAATTTCAGGAACGGCAAATCAGCCACAGCTTTGTTCCTGCCGATGGTGGCCATGGAGCCCAAGTCCTTGTAAACAAAGGGTTTTGGCGATTGAAATTTTGCAGCCCGCTTAAAGTTTTCGGCGAGGTTGGCAGCCATCTGCATGGCAACTTGTGCCACTTGAGGGTGGCCTTTCGGATAGGCTTCATCTGTTAGAAGGGCATTGTCGCCAACGGCATACACATTGCCCAAGCCCTCCACTTGGTTGAAGGCATTGACTTTGATGCGTTTGCCGGGGCCATAAGCTGCTGCCGGGATACCCGGTATCGGCTGCCCAGCGATGCCCGCCGCCCAAATCACTTTCTTCGCTTCTAATTGGCTGCCATCGCTCATGGTCAGGGTCTTGCCATCGAAATCCTTGACGAAGACGCCAAGGCGCACATCAACCCCCATTGCTTGTAAAAACCGCAACGCTGCCGCCGATGCCTCCTCCGACATGCCGTCGAGCAGGCGGGGTGCGCCCTGTATGAGGTGAATGTCAATTTGACTGCTGTCCAATTCGGGATAGTCCTTGGGGAGCACGTGCTTGCGCATTTCGGCCAAAGCCCCGGCCACTTCCACCCCAGTTGGCCCACCGCCCACTATCGCAATGTCGAGCAGGGCCTGCTGTGCCTGCCCTTCGGCGGTCACGGCAGTCTCAAAGTCGGCGAAAAGCGAGTTGCGCAGGTACAGTGCTTCCGACACCGATTTCATGGGAATCACGTTTGCTGCAAGCTGGGCATTGCCGAAGTAATTGGTATCCACCCCCGTGGCCAGCACGAGGTGGTCGTAACGGATATCGCCGAGAGGGGTAATGAGGCAGTTTTCATCGGTATTTACTTCCGTCACTTCCGTCACTCGGATGAAGACGTTTTGGTTGCGCTGGAACATTTTGCGGAGCGGATAAACGATGGAACTTGGCTCCAAACCCGCTGTGGCCACTTGGTAGAACAGCGGTTGGAACTGGTGGTAATTGTTCTTGTCAATAAGCACGACTTGAAAATTGGACTTGCGCAGCTTGTTTACAAGCGTTAGTCCCCCAAATCCGCCGCCCACTACGATGACCCGTTTTTGGTCAGTATCCGGTATATTGATTTTCATGGCAAAAGATATTTATTCACGTGAAATCAAACGGATGAAAAACAAACAAGTTCTTGGAAAGACTTTTTGAATCCGTTTCAAAATTAAATTTTATAAATTCTAAATTCAGGTTTCATCCCCCGTCAAGCCAACTGCTAATTGCCAGCGTCACTTTTTTCAGGTTTTGACTTATTTGGTGAAATAAACCATCCATGAAACTCATCATCAAATTTTCGTTCCTCTTACTGGCAATAAGGACGACCGCCCAGCCCACCAACTTCGTCATGAACCCCGGCTTCGAGGATTTAAAGCCCGGAAAAACCTACCCTTCCTGTGCTTACGGCACAGGCCCACTTGCTTTTACCAATGCGCTGCAACATTGGGGCACCTTCATAGACTGCACGCCCGACCTTGTTGTTTGGCTGCCTTCGGCAACGGGCGACTGCCACTTCCCTAAGCCCCACTCTGGCGACAAGGCAGTAGGGATTATCACCTATATGCCCGCCTTGGACATGAGCCGTACCATGGATTTCCACGAGTTCATCCAAGGCAAACTCAGCCGCCCACTGGAAAAGGGCAATGAATACACTTTCGCCTTTTACATACAACAAGGTAAAGCAGCAGGTGAGCGGCACGTCCGCAACCTCAACAGCAGTGTAAAAACATTGGAAGTAATTCCTTTGGCAGCGGGCAGCCTCGGCGTATGGTTCACCGATTTTGAAGAAAAGACAATGTCGCTCGATGTGGTCTTCCCACAGCTCGTCTGGTACGACCCCATCGTGACGCAGCCGGGCGAGAGGCTGCTTATGAGCAAGACCTTCAAGGCAGACAGGGCTTATACCCATTTCACCGTCGGCAATTTCACCACGGACAGCAACACGGCCACCGACCTGCCCAACAGCGCCGAGATTGACGAATACAACTCCATAAACAAGAGCTGGCAAATGAAGAAACGAAGGGTCGGCTACTATTTATTTGACGATTTTTCGCTGACGGAAGGCAGTGCCCCACCTGTTGAAAATATTGCGGAAGCACTTAAATCCAAAAGCATTTATACGTTCAAAAACGTTAACTTTAATTCTGGTAAATGGGATTTATTGACAGCATCCATTCCCGAATTGGAAAGCTTGTTGGATTATTTGAAAAACAACCCAGGAATAAAAGTCGAAATCGGTGGGCATGCCGACAATATGGGCAATGACGAAACCAATCGAACGCTTTCAGAGAAACGGGCAGAAGCCGTTGTCAACTATTTGAATTCCAATGGGATAGCAAAAGAAAGGGTCAGTGCCAAAGGCTATGGCGAAACCAAGCCGACAGCTTTAAATGACACCGAAAATGGAAGGTTATTGAACAGGCGGGTGGAGTGCAAAATCAAGTAAAAGAGCAGTAATTGCGGAGCAATAATTTAAATGAAACAGGGGTTTATTTAACAGCTATATGTTGAATAAACCCCTGTTTTATTAGCAGCTATTATTTACTCAACACAATCTTTCTCGTTACCACGCCGCTGCCGCTTTCGACCCTTAGCAGATAAACCCCAGCGGGCTGCTCCGATAAGTCGAAGGTGAACTGTTTCCCGGCAGTGGTGTCGGTGGTTTGGGCAAGCTCCCTGCCCGTGATGTCAACAATGGAAAGCCGTACGTTTTCGATGGAACGAAGGGTCATATTCACCACGAACCTGCCATCTGTCGGGTTCGGTGAAATGGAAATGGATTCCAGCGATTCGATGCCCTTAACGCCAGACAAAACATCCACAGTGGCCTGCCCTGTGCATCCATTGGCGTCGGTGGTGGTGACGGTATAGGTACCACTCGGCAGGTTGATAATGGTGGGCGTAGAATCGCCCGTTGACCAGCCGTAAGTATAGGGGGCATTGCCGCCAAAAGCCGTTGCAGTGGCGCTGCCATCGCCGTTGTCAACCGCTGCGACGATGGGGCTGTTCCCAAACGAAATGGTTAGCGTGCTGGAAGACAGGTTGCAAATGCTATGGAAAGGGTCACTGGAATCGGTGAAACTGGCGCTGTGGATTACCCAAGTGCCGGACAATGGGGGGTAGCCGTTGCCGCTCAGTAGGCCCCCTAAGTCGGCATCTATCGAGTTTGTATCGGGCACGTTCCCCAGCACGAAAGGCTCGCCGAGGCCACCCGTACCTCCTGGGCTATTGTCGAAAAAAAGCCCGTGGCCACCCGTCAGCAGAGCAGTGGAGGTTGAATTGACTGCGTTGAAGGCAGCGCCATTGCAAAGCGAAAAAACCAGCGAGGAAGCAAATTCGCCCGCATTGCAATCACTACAGAGCAGGTTGCCGACGCAGGTCAGCGCCGGGTAGCCATTGAAAGTGAAAGTGTTTGCACCGCCACCGCAAAAGCCCAATTCATTGATGACGATGAGGTAAGTACCGCTTTCGCTGGCCGTCCAAGTGATGGTGCAACTGTCGCCGTCGCCGGGACCCCATGCGTCAATGGCCCCGCTGGGGGCAACTATGGTAAAATCGGGTACCCAGGTGCCAGCGCCGATGCCGTTGCAGATGCTAAAGGCATAGGTGCCACCCGCCCTGAAATTGTTGACGGCGTAGGCTTCGGCAGCCGTGACGCCAAAGTCGTCAATCTCATTGAATGGGCAGCCCATGCCATCGTTGCAGGGCGCTCCGCCAAACTGGGTGTTGAAGTCCGGCCAGCCGCTATTGGGCATCGGGTTCTGCCAAGCAGTGCATTGCGCAGCAGCTGTTTGAAAGAGCAAAACGGAGCAGAGCATGGTCGTTTCGACCAAAAATTGTAATCGTTTTTTCATGGTGATAATAATATTGTATAGGTGATTGGATGCGCTAAAATAGGGATATTCCCCAAACCCGTCAAAGCTTCAGTACCGGTTCGCTGAAATGCCCGCCGCCCATTTGCGCCAGCACCCAGTACTAGCCGCTCAAGCCTGACAGGTCAACTTCGCCAATGATGCAATTTTTTAAAAAAATATAAAACCCTTAAAACAAGCGTTCATCGGCGTCAAAAAAACAGCCTCAAAACGCCAATTGTCCCAAAAAGACAAATCTAACTACTTTAACGTGCG
>JANPLH010000503.1:0-3246 GCA_031426435.1 Saprospiraceae bacterium
CTACCGCCTCGAATCGGGCAGCTTCACTGCTACCCGCTCGATGACGCTTGTTTGATGAACTGTGAACTGTGAACTTTGAGTTTTGAACTATCCCCAACCACAGTTCACAGTTCACAGTTCACAGTTCCCTTTAAACCTAAGATAGATAGATTTGGAGTAAAATTTGGGCCGCTTCCTTAAAGGGGGCGGTTTCTTTTTTTAGAGGGTTTAGGAGGTTAAAGAAGTTTAGATGGTTTAACCTGGCACAAAAACTAAACCTCCTAAACTCCCTAAACCTCCTAAACCACAACAATTTTCGTTTCTTCGCTCAAATTTTCGACCATGAAGAAACGCTCAATTTTCCTTTCAACTATGCTTGCGCTGGCACTTGCCCTCCCGCTCATTGCGCAGCAACCCGCCGCTGACACCTTGATTGTCAACGAGTTGGAGCCTGTGACGGTCACAGCTTACCGGGTGGAGATGACCGACCTTGCTACCCCACTCTCCATGACTCGCATCGGGCAGAAGCAGTTGCAGACGGGCACCCAACAATTGGGGTTGGACGAGGCGCTGATGAGCGTCCCCGGCGTCTTTGTACAGAACGGCACCAACTTCGCCCAGGATATCCGGGTGAGCATCCGGGGCTTCGGGGCGAGGTCGCAGTTCGGCATCCGTGGCGTGAAAATCCTCGTGGACGGCTTTCCGGAAAGCACCCCCGACGGCACGGCGCAAGTGGACGCCATAGACCCCGGCTCCCTCACGGGCCTCACCGTGATACGCAGCGGCACGGGTGGCTTGTACGGCAATGCGAGCGGGGGCAGCATCAATTTCAGCACGATGAAATTCAATGACGAGGAATGGGGAGAGGTAGGCTTGAGCGTCGGGAGCTATGGCTTTCAGAAAAGCCAGTTCCGTTTGGGCGGGGGCAAGGCGAACAAGTTCCTTTATTCATTCAATGGCGCTTTGACCACTTTAGACGGGTACCGGGAACACAGCACCATGAAGAACAATATCATCAATGGCGGTTTCCTCATGCCTTTGGACAGTTCGTTCACCATTAGGGGCGTTGTGACTTATGTGAACAGCCCGTATGCGCAAGACCCCGGCGGCTTAAATGAGGAGGATATAATGGAAGACCGCAAAGCCGCAAATGAAGATAATATAGCCTATAATACAGGTGAAAATCTCTGGCAGTTTCGCACCGGCATTAGCGTTAATAAATCTTTTGCAAAGCAACATTTCCTCCATGCAAGTTTTTTTCAAACCAACCGAAGTTTTGTAAGCCTATTAATTAATGACGCCGTGAAATTACAGCGGTCATTCACGGGCGGTACTTTTAATTATGAATATAAAACCAAACCCGGTCGGGTCAATTGGAACCTGAACTTGGGACTTGATTTGGAAAGGCAAACAGATGACCGAAAAAGATATGCAAATTTGGGTAATGGTTTTGACGACCAATATGCCGACCTCACGGAATCCTTTTCCTCGGCAGGTTTTTTTGCCATTCAGAAAATAGATTTCAACGAACAGATTTACCTATTGCCAAGCATCCGCTATGACCGCATCTTTATCAATGTGGATGATAAATTCCCCGGAAACAACAACGCTGGCGATAGGTCCGATGATTTTCATGCCCTGAACCCATCTTTGGGCATTTCCATTTTACCAACGCCCAACATCAATATATTTGCAAATATTGGCAGCAATTTCGAGACGCCAACGCTATTGGAATTGGCACAAGCCGAGGAAAAAGGGCTAAAGCCGCAGCGGTCTAAATCTTATGAATTGGGCTATAAGTTTTTTATGGCCAATAGTAAACTTCGGTTTGAACCAACTATTTTCCTCATAAACTTAAAAGATGAAATTGTGCGCACGACCGATGCAAATGGCAACAACGCCTTTCGGAACGTGGGCAGGTCCACCAGAAAAGGGGTGGAACTTTCATTCTCCGGACAAATTGCGAAGCACCTGAATTGCACGTTTAATTTCAATTACTATGACTTTGTGTTGGATGAATACGACAAATACGACCGGAATAAAACACCCGGCATTCCAAAAAGTATGGCAGGTTTAATGGTCACTTATACCTGGATAAAAGGTTTGGCTTTTACCTTGGGCACCAACTATGTTGGCAGTATGTTCACAGATTTTGCGAACAGCAATAAATTGCAGCCCTATTATTTTGGTTTTGCAAAGGCGAGTTATACGATTAAAATAAAATCCAACGAAATAGAATTTAATGGTGGTATCAATAACCTATACAACGACCGCTACAATACCAATTTGAGAATAAATAATCAGGCCCCATTTGAACCCGCCCCGCTCCGCAACTTTTACACTGGCCTCAAAATCCGGTTTTAAGCAATGAACAAACTTCACCTCGTCTTCCTCCTTTGCTGCGCAACCACCAGCGTCACCGCCCAAACGGACAGCCTCTCCCTGCCCTCCCCCACCGAAGACCTGCTCGAAGGCTACTCCCAAGGACAGGACGAAGACGCCAGCTTTGACTATAACGACCTCTTCGACCGGCTCGCCCACCTCCGCCGCCGACCGCTCGACCTCAACCAAGCCACCGCCATAGATTTGGCCGATTTCCCCTTCCTGACCGACCTCCAGCGCAGCGCACTCCCCGAATACCGCAGCCGATTCGGCAACCTCGTCCCCATTTTCGAGCTGCAAGCCGTGCCGGGCTACGACGTGGCCACCATCAAACAGATGCTGCCCTTCGTGGCCGTGGCGGAGCCGAACATTTTGAACCAAGCAGACCCGACCATTTCCAATACCCGACAGCAGGTCATCCTGCGGTGGTCACGGCAATTGGAGGACAAAACGGGCTACGACATGCCCAACGATTCCACGCCAAGCCGCTACCCTGGCAGCCCCGACCAGTTGTATTTCCGATATCGTTTCACAAAAGGCGACAGAATCTCGGCGGGCATCACGGCGGAGAAGGACGCCGGGGAGGAGTTCTTCACGGGCAGCAACAAAAAGGGCTTTGACTTTTACAGCGCCCATGTTTTTATCAAAAATCCCGTGCGGCGGGTGCGGTCATTGGCCGTGGGCGACTATGCCGTGGCAATGGGCCAGGGGCTGCTCGTCTATCAAGGTTTTGCGCCCCGCAAGAGCGCCCTCAGCACCTTGGTGAGCCGAAGTGGCAAGACGCTCCGGCCGTTCACCTCAGTCAGTGAGTACGACTTCTTTCGGGGTGCTGCCGCAATTTTTGACTTGGGAAAAAAATTGGAACTGCTCGCCTTCGCCTCTACC
>JANPLH010000504.1:0-6235 GCA_031426435.1 Saprospiraceae bacterium
CATGCCCATAAAAAACTGGGGGCTTATCCTCCAGCAATTTTTGGTTATCTTTGGCGACCGTTGCCGCCTTTGACTTACATGGTGAAAATTCACGTTTACACAAATCTGTGGAAAGGGTCGGGTTTATGGTTTTTCAAATGCTATTAAGCGCCCCGCTCAATCCCCACATTCTGCTCCCGCCATTCCATAGGCGTCAATCCAAATTCCTGTTTGAATACTTTGCCAAAATGGCTTGCATCATAAAAGCCAGTGTCCAAGGCTATGGAGGTGATGCTCAATGCTTGGTTTTGGAGCAGTTCCTTTGCTTTGTTCAGGCGAATGGTGCGAATGAACTTGTTGGTGGAAAACCCCGTCAGCGCTATGAGCTTACGGTGAAGCTGCGTATGGCTGATACCCACTTCCTGGCATAACTTTTCAATAGTATAGCTGCTATCGTCGAGGTGCGCATCCACGACTGTCCTCACTTTTTTCATAAAATAATCCTCTTGCCCGCTCATTTTTTGCACTTCCTGTGCAGGCCTTTCCGTAAAAATAAGCCCTCCTACCTCCTGATAATAATGCTGTAGCTGTTGCCGAAGTTCGAGCAATTTCCGAATGCGCACGAGCAGTTCGTCTTCGTGAAAGGGTTTGGTAAGGTAGGCATCGGCACCGTGTTCGTAACCCTCCAGTTGGCTTTCCCTGTCCGATTTTGCAGTGAGCATGACGATGGGCACATGGCTGGTGCGCTGGTCTTTTCTCAATGCTGCGCAAACCTCAAATCCGTTCTTATGGGGCATCATTACGTCGGTGACGAGTAGGTCGGGGATGAGTTCCAGGGCCATGTCAATGGCAGCCTGTCCGTCCCTGGCGACAGTGAGCCGGTAGTGCGGTGACAGGCAGGAGGACAGGTAAACGGCCATGTCGGAGTTGTCCTCGGCCAGCAGCAACAGGGGCTTTTGAAGGTCTGCGCCTTCGTCGTCAAAAGAGGACAACGGTGGGAGTTGCGATAAAACCGATTTTGGCGCAACAACTGGCAATACAGTGCTTGGCGTGGCTACGTTCCGCACAGGCAAGGTCACGAGAAACTCGGCACCATGGCCCAGCTTACTTTTGGCGATGATTTCTCCGTCCATCAGTTTCACCAACTCCCGCGTCAGCGCAAGCCCGATGCCCGTGCCTTCGCCCGAATATGTCTGTGTATCGTTAGCTTGATAAAAGCGGTCAAAAATACGGGGCAAATGCTCGTCCGAAATGCCGATGCCCGTGTCCCGTATTTTGAGCACCAGCGAGTTAGAACCGTTGGAGCGATTGGGGCTGCCCACCGAAAAATAGACATCGCCACCGGTTGGTGTAAACTTGATGGCATTCGTTAGCAAATTGGATATGACCTGCTGCAAACGCTCACCATCGAAATCCATCACAAAAGCCTCAAAATCGGGTAGAAAATGAAGCTTGACGCCCTTTTGCTCTGCAAAGGAATGTTGGCTTTCTATCTGGTATTTCAAGAAGTTCACCACATCGCCTTGTTGATAGTGAAGGTTCAATTTGCCGCTTTCAAGTTTGCTCAGGTCGAGCATCTGGTTGACGAGTGCGAGTAGGTTTTGACCGTTTCGGATAATCATGTCAAGGTTGCCGATTGGCTTCCCTATCTCCAAATGTTGGATTTTCCAATTTCCAATTTCCAATTTCACCTGTCGTGCCATGCCGAGGATGATGGTGAGCGGTGTGCGAAACTCATGGGTGATGTTGGCGTAGAGTTTTGTTTTTACGGCATCGAGTTCTTGGAGTCTTAGGGTTTCAGCAAGTTCGAGGCGGCGTTTGATTTGGAAGCGGTAGAATAAATATAATGCCGCACAAATCAACATAGCATATAAAGTGTAGGCCCACCAAGTGGCCCAAAATGGTGGCGAGATAATAACCCTCACTGATTTTTCAGCGCTCCACTGGCCAAGATGGTTGGCAGCCCTGACTCTGAAGGTATAATTCCCAGTAGGCACTTTGAAATAACTTGCTATTGGCTCGGAACCTGCTACCCGCCATTTTTCATCATAGGGCTCTAACATAAATTCATGCCTATTGGCATCCCTGTTGATAAAATCCAGTAACGCAAAACGGAAGGAGAATACATTCTGATTATAGTTCAACCTTATTTCTGGGGTGTCCCAAATATTTGATGTAAGCACGCCGCCACTTCCTATTTTAACTGGCTGGTTAAACATTTCAAACGCCGTGATTATGACTTCAGGTTTGTTGTTGCTGTTAACCTGTTCCATTTCTAAAGGGTCAAAGATTTGGAGCCCACCACGCCCACCAAACAAGACTTTGCCTGAATGAGTCCTGTATATGCTATTAAATTGAAATGGTTGAAATTTGACGCCAGAAGAAGCTCCATAGGAGAAGATTGTTTTATTTTCCGGATTAAACAGTAATAGATTTTCTGCTATTATCCAGATTTTATCCATCCCATCTATTACCATTCCTTTTACGTCGGCAAATTCGTTGTCGTATTTATCGAGTCCATGCCAATTAACCTGCCCAGATTCAATATCAATATCGAATAAGCCTGGTTTCATGGTAAACCAAATATGGCCTTTGTTGTCTTCCTGTATACCACTAATCCGGGCCTGTTTCCCATAGCTTTTGTGAGGAAGTGTGTAGTGTTTAAAAGTTGTACTTGCCGGTTTAAACTGACTGACAACCACGGGTAAATCGGCAAAAGTGTATCCGGCGCAGCCGAGCCATAAGTCACCGTTTTTGGCCAAGTACATATTGGAGATGTAGTCGTGGGCAAGGCTGTTTACATTTTTAGGCTGATGTATATGGTGCTTGAAAGTTCCTTTATCTTGGTCAAAATAATCCAGTCCACCGCCCATCGTCGCTACCCATAAATTATTTTTACCGTCAAGAATTATTTTAGTTATGACATCATTAGACAAGCTGGATGGGTCATTTGGATTATGTTTGTATTGCCGAATTTTACCAGTTCTTGGGTTGTAGCTTATGAGTCCATTTCCTTTCATTATACTCGTTAGCCAAAGTATGCCTTGTTTGTCTTCCTTGATACAAGAGATATTCGTTAGGAATTTGTCACCACCGCCAAGCAATAATTCTTCCTCCCCGTTATTAAGGTTTATTTTTTCCAACAATCCTTCTCTCTTGCCAATCCAAATACGCCCATCGCTACTTTCACAAAAAGCTTGAAAGATGTCTGCATTTAACGACAATGGTATCTGGTGAAAAGGATTCAAAATTGACATGACAGCTTGGCTTACCCTCCCATTTGCTTCGGCGGTACTCATCCATATTGAGCCATCTTTTGCCTGAAGCATGGTCCAAGCTGCGTTTTCTGGTAAGCTAAGCGGATTGGCCTCATTGTGCGTAAAATGCTGCCATTCACCCGTTTCTAAATTAATCCTCTTTATTCCACCTCGCCAATCGCAAATCCAAAGCCAGCCATCCTGGTCTTCAGAAATTGCTGTAATATGCCAATCTGGGCTGTCTTCATGTTTCGGCGCACTGAAGCCCGTAGGGTTACCAGGCGTATTTTGGTACCGGATAAATTTTCCAGTTTTTCTGTCCATTTTATGCAACCCATCCCCGGCAGCGCCTATCCAAAAATTGCCCTTGGAGTCTTCAAAAATTGCCCTAATTTTATTGTTGGACAAGCTGTTTGGGTTGCCATTTTCATGTTGGTAGCGGACGAACCTTCCCGTTTCTGGAATATACTTATTTAGCCCCCCATCAACCGATTTTTGCCAATCAATGCTCATTTCTATTCCGTTACTCGTCCCCTTTTTGGGCACTGGTTTTAGGTGAGTGGCGTCCCATATGAAGCCAGTGCCAACCCATAATACACCCGCTCTGTCAATATAGAGTGCACGAACCATATCATAGCTTAGGCTATGTTGATTTGAATCATCGTGGTAGAAATTATTGAATTTTCCTGTTTTCGAATTAAGTTGGCTGAGCCCATGTTGGGTGCCCACCCAAATATAACCTTGCCGGTCTTCCACAACGACTGAAACCATGTCATTGCAAAGGCTGCTGGCATCATTTGGATTATGGCGAAAGTGTTTGAAATGTCCAGTTTTGGGGTTGTAATGATCAACACCTTCACCCCAAAAAGCTATATATAGCGTTCCATCCTTGGCTACGTAGATGTACTCTACATAATCGGATGCAATGGAATTGGAATCCAATGGGTTGTTGTGAAACGAAGTAAAATGATAGCCATCGAAGCGGTGCAGGCCATACTGTGAACCGAACCATAAGAATCCGGTAGAGTCCTGCGCTATTGCCTGCACGTGGTTGCCAGCCTGGCCTCCGGGAAGGTCGAGCAGCCTAAAAGAAATACCTACAGACAAGGAGGAGTTTTGGCAAAGCATGTCTTGAGCGAGCAGTAGTGTGAACAACCCCGTAAGTACCCAAGACTTAAAATTCAATTCAGCATTTGCCATCGTTCTTCAATTTGGTTGAGGATGTAAAAATACAAAAAACAGGGCGGGAAAAAGCCCGCACCTGCAAGATTGTATAAAACTTAAATTTTAGTTTCCTAAGGTCAACATTTTGAACCAACAACCACGCAAACATGGCCGTTAATTACCAGCTAACTTTATCGGTTTAGAGACAGTGCCTGGGTGCTCCATCCGCTGCAACCCACCCAGTTCGACGCCATCATCGGTCAGGTTGAAAAACTGCACCAAGGTGGCGTCGCTTGCTTGCACGTACACCATGTAAAATCCTTTCGCCATTCCCTTCAGGTTGAGTTTAGTGCTGTAACCAATCTCATTTGTTACATTTTGCTCAAATGCTATCAATTCACCCAATGGTATCAACCGAATGATTATTGGCTGGTGCTGTAGATTTGCCAATCGCAAGCCAATTGATTGTTTATCCGCAATCGTAGTTTCTGAAATAAGTCTCCCTTTCCCTTGAGGGTCGGCACTGACCAAGTTCACGAAACCACCGTCCTTATCATTGCTTCCTTTCTCATCAAAAAATGCGATGTCCATAGTCCCTAAATGGAAGGATTGTACATGGCGGCCGTTTTTATTGCTCACCAAGATGATATAATCGTTGTCGGGCATACCGACCAGGTTCAGTTTTTTGGCATACCCTTGCTCACCCCAGATGTATTCAGAGAACCAGGATGTTCCGTCCATGTCCTGAATAAGAAGGTGTGTGCGCAAATTTTCAAGGTTGGCAAGCTGCACGTTGATGGTTTTGGCTGCTTCTCCTTTTTCAAACCTGACAATCATCCGGTTTGGGTTTGCAAAAAGCGTTAAGGTAGAAAAACAAGTCAGGGCTGTGAGAAAAATGATGTGCTTTTTCATGACGTAATTTTTTAATGGTTTAAATTTATTTGGAGGCTTTTTTTTAGCGCTCCATTGTCTTACGTCTCAAAAATGCGGTCCTTCCATTCACGCCACGTTGATATTCCTTGCAAGCTACCTGATGGTTCTTTCAAGCGCTCTTACAGATATTGCATTAATAGGATAGGTATTGCATTTGCTATCATTATACAGGTCGGGAAGCTGAATTTTGGGCAAAAAAAAACGGCCAGGCACTCTCGCACCCGACCGCCCAATATCTATGAGAAAAATTTAATTTTCAGAAACTGTAAACGCCTCCTCTACCCTCGGCGCCCTGAATACCACTTGTCCATCGAACACATCCAGCATGACCTTGGTCTTGGCCAGCACCTTGCCGAGCAGCATCTGCTTGCTCAGTTCGTTCAGCACCTTTTTCTGGATGACACGCTTCACGGGCCTTGCACCGAACTCAGGGTTGAAGCCTTCGTCGGCGATGTACTCGGCGGCTTGCGGGCTGATGGTCAGCTCGATTTCCTGTTTTTTCAGCAGTTCGACGACGTGGCGCAGTTGCAGTTCTACGATGGCCTTGATGTCCTTGGCCGTCAGCGGCTGGAACATGATGGTCTCATCAATGCGGTTCAGGAACTCTGGCCGCACAGTCTGTTTCAGCAGGTTGAAGAGCATTTCCTTGGTGCTTTCAATGACCTCCTCCCGGTTCGATTTATTGATAGTCTCGAAACTCGAGCGGATAAGGTCGCTGCCGATATTGCTCGTCATGATGACGATGGTATTCTTGAAATTCGCCGTCCGGCCTTTATTGTCGGTCAGGCGGCCATCCTCCAGCACTTGCAGCAGGATGTTGAATACATCGGGGTGCGCCTTCTCGATTTCATCCAAAAGCACAACGGAATATGGCTTGCGGCGCACGGCCTCCGTGAGTTGGC
>JANPLH010000505.1:0-4107 GCA_031426435.1 Saprospiraceae bacterium
CACAGTTCAACGGCAAGCGCACGATGGAACTGGTGTCAAGGGAGGCAGCCGCATCGCCTGCCGTGGGCTTCAAGAAGCAGCACGATAAGCAGCAGGCGGAGTTGGTGGCGAAGGCGTTTGAATAAAATTGGTTGAAATAGTATATTGGTAAAATGCGAAAGCCCCGTCGACAGTAGTTGACGGGGCTTTTGAATTGCTTAAAACAGTGCAAAACTCACCAACGCCATGCCAATGAAAGTGAAGATGAAAATGAATAAATACAAGAAGCTGACCATGAGGAATTTTAAAATTGTTATTGGCCATCGCTGCCCGTAAAACCGCTTCATCGCAAGCATCGGGTAGAAGGCTGCTGCCGTAATGGACAGCCCCACCACTGGTCCTAATGAATTGCCCAGCCAGTTTGACACCAACATCAGCAACGTAATAAATAGGAACATGAACGAGTGGGCATGGAAGGAGAAAATGAGGTGCTCGTAGTAGAAAAACTGTCGCCGAACATAGAGCAGCTTGAGTACAATCGCCAACATTGGCATCATGACGAGCATCATCCAAAGAATGTTTCCAATGAGATAGATGCCAAAATTGTCACCTTTTTTAAGCATCCTGACCTGCTGCCGAACGAGCAGCCTTTTCCAAAACCCCTCGATATGGTAGGTATTGAGCAAGGTGTTTCCCTCCATATTTTCGATGTCGTCCACGGAGATTTTCATTAAATTTTTCTCGCTAAACGAAAACTCAACATCGCCCTGTACCGTCAGGGTATCTTTACGTTCTTTCAAGTTGAAACTCCTGGCCACATCAATGCTGTCGTGTTCTGAGGTGTTGTAGCTGCTGTCCAATTTGGACATCAATGTGTCGAACGCTGCACTGACCTGCTTGTTTTGGAACTTGGCAGCGGTCGCAATTCTCAAGGAATCCAATTCGACGAACATCTGGTGCTTTTGGTGCAGCGCTTTCTTTTTCTCCAGTTCACCACTAATGCCCGCAAGGCCGTTCCCATCCACTTTGATGGAAAGCATGGTGATGAAAAATGCAGCCGCTACGAGGAACAGCCGTACCGGGTGGTAATACCGGTTGTGTATGCCGTTGAAATAGTCCGACGTCAGCTTTCCTGGGATGGCCAACGATTTTAGCGTGTTGAAAATGCGGTTGTCGAGGTTGAACAGCGTGACCACCGTTTCAGAAACCATCTCCCGAAAGGTGAGGCGGCCATCATGGTTTTTCTGGCTGCATTGTGGGCAGAAGCGTGCGCCATCAGGGAGTGCGGCGTTGCAGTTTCGGCAGTGCTGGGTTGTCGTATCGTTTTCCATATTTTGCGTTGAAAGCTAAATGTAGAAATGCCCGACTATAAATGCGTTAACTTTTAGACAAAAGAGAAAACTCCGATGTGAAAGGTTTATTTTGAATCAAATGTCGGTGTGACACGTGAGGAGGATGGTACACGGATTGGGCGGATTGAGCGGATGAAAACGGATGAAATCCGTGCAAATCAGTCTAATCCGCCCAATCCGTGTTACCATCCCCATCGCGTGAAATCCCTATTTCTTAAACTTCTCCAAACGCCCATCTCGAATCACCCCCTTCCAGTTCATCCCAAATCCAAAGTCATAACTATGTCCTTCTGAATCCTTGTGGCATTTCATGTCCTGCGGGGCATCTTCGGCTTGGCGTTCCACCTCGCTCATGCTTGCAGGCATTTGCATGGGCAGCAGCCCCGATGGTTCAGCCTTGCCAACCAAGATGTCGAGAACGGCTTGGTCTTGCACCCGGAAATTGACGAGAATGGCGTCTGCCTGTTTTTCGAACTCACTGAAAACCATCGGGTTGTCCACGGCGATGCTGACGATGACGGGTTTGCCTTTCATCTTAGTGGCGGTCTCCGTCACCATACCGAGGTCGGTGGTGTTGTTGGTCTTCACGGACTTGCCCTTGTAGCTGCGGTTGGCGCTGGCCTCTTTTGGGTCGCCGCCAGCGATGCTCGTGGCACGGGCCTCGGTGGCGGTGTAGTCCTTGTATTGCAGGCTGATGGGCACGTAGCCGTTGCCGCCCGCCTTGATGTCCATGCTGTCGTAGCCGATGCCGGACTTCGGGCTTTCGATGAAAACCAAGGCAAAATCAGCCTTGTCGGGGTCGTCGGTCAGGTTGAAATACTTTTGCAAGATTTCTATTTTTACCGGATAGTCTAATTTCTCCGGCGTCTTCATGCCCAGGAAATTGGTGCTGGCCGGAGTGAACTTCTTTGGCACATAAACCGACTTCTTGCCCGTAATGGGCAGCACGTTTCCTTTGTTCTTCAACAAGACCTGGGATTTCAATTGCGCCTCATAACCCGCTTTCATGAAATCGGGATTGCCCACCACGGCTTTCGTAGCAGCGGGGTCGAGGTACGGGTTCTCGAAAAGGCCCGTCCTGAAAATATTGCGGAGCAACCTGACGGCGCTTTGCTCCATGCGCTCCCGCATCCATTTCTCGCCGTGCTCCTTAACGCCCATCTGGTAGGCATCGAGGATAGGCTGCGCCACGTTGTTGCCGCCGAACTGGTCAACGCCCGCCATCAGTACCTTATAGTGGCGCTCCGCAATGCTCAGTTTTTCGATGCCCCACGGCTTGCCGCCGATGAAAGAGTTCATCACCGTATGGTCGCCCGTGATGCCCCAATCGGTGCAGGCCACACCGTCGTAGCCATATTTTTTGCGGAGCAAATCGTTGATTAGGTACGAGTTATAGGCGTTGCCCACGTTCTCGCCGTTCTTCGTGTCCTGGTTCCAGGAGATGGTGTAGTACGGCATGATGGCCGATGCCATTTTGGTCTTGCTCTTTAGTTTGAATGCGCCTTCGGTAAACGGGATGAAATGCGTCTCGAACTGCTTGCCGGGATACACGGCAAACTTGCCGATGGCGTAGTGCGCATCCCTGCCCGCCTCGCCGCTGCCGCCGCCGGGCCAGTGCTTCACCATAGCGTTCACGCTGCCGTGGCCCCATCCATCAGCGATTTCTTTATCGGCGGGAGAAGTCTGGAAGCCGCTGCAATAGGCTTCGGCCATTGCTGCGGAGAGCCAGGGGTTCTCCCCGAAAGTACCGTTGAAGCGCATCCACCGAGGCTCGGTGGCAATGTCCACCTGTGGGCTGAGGGCCGTGGCGATGCCCAAGGCCCGGTACTCCGCTGCTGCCACCTGCCCAAAGCGCTCCGTCAGCGCTGTGTCGAAAGTAGCGGCGAGGCCAAGCGAACCCGGCCACATGGAGATATTGCCGCCGGAACCTGCATTGTACTCGGCGCTGCTGACCGTGCCGTGGCGGGGGTCGGAGCTGTTGTTGGCGGGGATGCCGAGGCCGATTCCCTCTGCCAGCACCTGGATATTGTTGTTCCATTGCGCAGCGACCTCCGGCGACTGCACGGACGTGATGAGCACATGGCGCAGGTTGTCCTTCATCATGAAGTCAAGCTGCTGGTCAGAGAGGTCGGTGGGGTTGGTTTCGCCCTTGGCGAATGGCTTGCCGTTGTAGGTGCCGCCCATGAAGCCGCCCGCCCGTGCAGGTATAGTCTGATGGCGGCTGTACAGCATGAGGCCCGCTATCTGCTCGATGCTCATTTGCGAAGCGAGGTCTTTGGCCCGCACGTCGAAGGGCAGGCGCCAGTCCTCGTATTTGTCGAGTTGGCCGTTCTTATTCAAATCCTTGAAGGCGTAGCCGTCCACGTTCAGGATTTTGATGCCGGAATCGGTGGAATAGCCGATGGTCTGGCCGCCCTTGTTTTGGATGGTGATGATGTTGCCGATGGCGGTTTTGGTATAGTTCTCTTGGGAGAAACAGATGGAAATAGCGAAGAGCATCGCCAGCAACGAGACGTTTAGTTTTTTCATTTCTTCGATTTTATGACAAATGAAATAGCCAGCTTTCTGTGGTTGTTCTGGCAATTTTGCCGAATGGCGAAAATATGAACTTGTGCCAGATTGCGTATCGAAGTACAATTTCAAGTGGATAAAACGTGGAAATGTATCGTCAATATTAAAGGTGCTTCCCAAAAAACGCCATCGTCCTCCCCCAAGCCAGCTTCGCAGCCTCTTCATTGTACCTCGCCGTGGAAGTGTCGTTGTGAAAGGCGTGCTG
>JANPLH010000506.1:0-15665 GCA_031426435.1 Saprospiraceae bacterium
CCATTCTTTCGAATATTGACGCCAGTATCCATTGGGTACTGTCCATAGGTCGTGAGTTTTGGTGTCGCAACGCAAAACTTCACGACCTTTTTTAATTCACCAAATTTCCGGGCTTAAACTGCACGGACTATTGATGAATAAGAAACTCAGTAAACGGTTTTTATAGGTGAGTCCTTTAAACTTAAACCGGCCTGCCCAACATCCCGACATTTTGTCGGGAAGGCGGCCACAAGCAGCAATATGAAAGTCCTAATCATCGAAGACGAAAGTGCCGCCGCTAACAGGCTGGCCAAACTCATCCAGGAAATTGACCCCAGCATCGAGGTGGTGGAACAGTTGGACAGTATCGAGTCTTCTGTCAACTGGCTCGAAAAGCACGGCGCCCCCGACCTACTTTTCATGGACATCCACCTCGCCGATGGGTCAAGCTTTGAAATTTTCCGGTTTGTAAAATTGGACAAACCCGTGATTTTCACCACCGCCTACGACGAGTATGCCCTGCAAGCCTTCAAGGTCAACGCCATTGACTACCTGCTCAAACCGCTCAAAAAATCGGAATTGGAACAGGCCATCAACAAGTACCGCAACTTGCAAAAGCCAGCCGAAATGAACTACCAAGCCCTCGCCAACAGCTTGCAGAGCGACAAATACAATTTCCGGTTCCTCATCCGTTTCGGCCAAAACATCAAGGTCGTCGAGTTTCGGGACGCCGCTTATTTTTACACGGAGGACAAAATCACCTTCATCGTCACTAAAGAAGGAAAGCGCTACCCCGTGGAGCCATCGCTCGAAAAACTGGAAGAAATGGCCGACCCTCGGGCGTTTTTTCGCATCAACCGCCAGTTCATCATCAACATCGAAAGCATCAAGGAGATGTACGCCTACTCCAAGTCGAGGGTGAAGCTCAAGCTCGACCCGCCCACCGACAAAGAGACCATCGTGAGCACCGAGCGCTCGCCAGTGTTCAAGAAATGGCTGGTGGGGAAGGAGAATAATTGAAATTTGGAAATTAAGAAATTTGGAAATTGGGGGTACATTCGCCACCTGACTAATCATGAATTTCTCAATTTCCAATTTCTCAATTTCTGTTTTCAGGTTTTGCTCCGCAATGCTGCTGCTGGTCGTGCTGGCATTCCCTCGCTATACCCGGCCCGGCACGGAGGCCACGCTGGCTTGGGACGTGAGCGGGTACTACCTCTACCTGCCCGCCATTTTCATCTATGACGATTTGGAAAAGGTGGCCTTCCTGCCCGAAATCATCGAAAAATACCAGCCCAGCTTCTCGCCCGACCAAGCCTTTCCCATCGAAAACGGCAACCAAGTGATGAAATACTCGGCGGGGATGGCCGTGCTGTACCTGCCGTTTTTTGCCATCGGCCATGCCTTTGCGAAGCTCACTAACTACCCGGCGGACGGGTTCAGCCTGCCGTACCAAGCGGCCATCCACCTCGGCGGGGTCCTGTTCTCCATCCTGGGGATTTGGTTTCTTCGGAAATCGCTGCTGCGTTACTTCCCCGACCGCACCGTGGGTTGGGTGCTGCTGCTCGTTGCCCTCGGCACCAATTTTTTCAACTACACCACTTTCGATGCTGCAAATGCGCACGCTTGGTTGTTCTGCCTCATGGCCTTGCTCACTTACCTGACCATCCGCTACCATGAACAACCTTCATTGAAATTGGCCGTTGGCCTTGGCACTTGCCTCGGACTGGCTGCATTGGTGCGCCCCACGGAAATCCTCTATGCCATCATCCCGCTGCTCTGGGGCGTGGGCAATGTGACCGCATTGCGTCAGCGGCTCGTTTTTTTCAAAAACAATTTCACGCACCTGCTTGTGGCGGGCCTCGTGACTGCGGCCATCGGCTTCATCCAATTGGCCTATTGGAAGTATGTCAGCGGCCATTGTTTTGTATATAGCTATGGCGACCAAGGTTTCAGTTTCCTGCATCCGCACTTCGTGGATGTTTTTTTCAGCTACCGCAAAGGCTGGCTGGTTTACACGCCGCTGATGGTGTTTGCGCTGGTGGGGTTTTGGTTCATGCGCCGACCCCGGCCTCAGCCCCTGACCCCTAAAGGGGAACCTACTTGGGGAAGTTCTGTGGTAACATCATCCAATTTGCAGTTCCGAGGAGTTGATGATTTAGGTTCCCCTTTAGAGGTCAGGGGCAGCGTCACGCACCAATCACCAATCACCAATCACCAATCACTAATTACCAGTATCCTCCTCTTTTTCCTCCTCAACACTTGGGTCGTCTGCGCTTGGGACATCTGGTGGTACGGCGGTGCCTTTGGGCAGCGGGCGATGGTGCAGAGCTACCCGTTGTTGGCTTTTCCGTTGGCGGCGTTGCTGAGTTCAGCCGTTAGCCGTTGGCCGTTGGCCGTTGGCCGGGTGCTGCTGGCGGGCTGCGTGGCCTTGAATTTGTTCCAGACCTACCAAGCCCATTGGGGCCCGTGGGAGGCCGATGCGATGAACCGTGCGTATTACTGGCGCATTTTTGCGAAGCTGAAAAATGACCCTTGGGACAGGCTGCTGCTCGATTCAAAAGAGGCTTTTAGCGGTGAAAAAAAGGACGTGAAAACGCTCTACGCTGCTGATTTTGAGGCGGTTACCGATACGCTGGGCATGAGCCGGGCCTTCGCCCACAGCGGCAGTTGGTCATTGGCGGCCAGCCCGGCGGTGGAGTATTCTCAGAACATCAACCTGCCCCGGCCTGCCGACCTTGAAGCGGGCGATTGGCTGCACATCAGCGGCTGGTTTTACGGCGAGCAATTGGAGTACGATAGCTGGCGGATGCCACAGTTGGTGGTGCGTTTCGAGAAAGCTGGTCAGGTGGCAAGGGAGCGGGCACTGCGCCCCTTCCGGGTGATGCAGCCCGGCCAATGGCTGGAAGTGGGCATGGACATCCGGGCACCGCAGAAGGATTTTGATACCATCAAGATATTCGTCTGGAACGCTGGGAGCAGGGCGGGGATGTGGGTAGATGATTTGAAAATTGAAACTTTTGAGGACTGATGAAAGCAACCTTTACACACAACGACAGGCAATACACTGCCGACCTCTCCCTCCCCCACGACATCTCCATCCCCGTGCGGGACGGGTTGGAAAACCCCAACTGCTTTTGGGCACCGCCCGTGGAGTTCTCGCCCGTAGTAGCAGGCAGTTTCATCGGCTCCACGGCGCAGGGCGGCCCCGTCAACTTCTTCAACGTGCGCCTGAACCCGCACGGCAACGGCACGCACACGGAGTGCGTGGGGCATATTTCCAAGGAAAAATTCACCATCAACCAATGTCTCGACCGCTTCCATTTCATGGCTAAATTAGTCACCATTTACCCCACCAAACTGGATAACGGCGATAGGGTGGTGCTGCGCAAACAACTGGAGGAGGTTTTGCAACCTATTGAATGCGAGGCTTTTATCTTGCGCACCCTGCCCAATGATGGCTACAAGCGTACCGCCAATTATTCCGGCACCAACCCGCCCTACCTGCACCATGAGGCCGTGGATTATTTGGTAGAATGTGGCATCCAGCACCTGCTGCTCGACCTGCCCAGTGTGGACCGGGAAGAGGATGACGGTAGACTGCTGGCGCATCGGGCTTTTTGGCGCTACGGCAATGGCGTTGACGAAATCCGAAAAAAATCTTCCATTACTGAGATGATTTATGTTGAAAATGAAATCCAAGACGGCCTATATTTGTTAAACCTGCAAATCGCCAGTTTCGAGTTGGATGCAAGCCCGTCGAAGCCGGTGATTTTTGAGATTTTAGATGATAGACAATAGACTTTAGACAGGGTATTGCAGCCTTGGAAGTCTAATGTCTTTTGTCTAAAGTCTATCTTCTAGAAAATGTATTCGCAATCAACATACCGTTCCAAGCTGTACCGTGACTACCGGGCCATCGAGCCGGGCGAGTGGCGGAAGCTGGTGCATTTTTATGAAGCCAATGAGGCCGAGATACGGGGGCTGGACTTCGACGAGTATTTTGAATTGATGAACGCCTACACAAACGCCCTTTTTGAAATCGGGGCGTGGCAGCGGCACCTGCTCATGGCCGATGCCGTCATTGAGGCCAGCATCCAGGAGAACGTGCAGGAATTTCATGGCGAGGACGTGTTCCAACATACGCTTTTCCGCAAAGCGGCTTCCTGTTTCCAACTTTTTGAGCCGGAGCGCACCGAGTACATCCTGCGGGAATTGCTCCGCATCAACCCAACCCATGCCGATGCATCCCTGTTTTTGAAAAAATGCCTGCGCAATATGCGCCCTTGGTTGGTGCGGCAGACGAGGGCGGCGGCAGTGGTGCTGTTCTTTGTGGCGGCTCTTGCGGTGCTGCTGCAAATCTTCGTGGTGCGCAATTTCTACGAGCACCTGACCCGTCCGGTTGATATATTTTGGTGGAGTGCCTTGGCGCTCGGCATTGTGGTGATGGGCATGGGCGAGGCGCTGCATTATTGGCGCTGCGACCGAGAGGTGGAGAATTTTTTGAGGGCGGTGAAAAGAAGGCGCCGCCGCTAAGATAGCCCCAGCCTCGCCACCCTGTCTCCAACCGTGAAGGCCCGCATTTCCGCTTCCAAATCAGCGAACCCATCCCGCCCTGCTTGCCGTATGAACTGGCCGTCCTTTAGCAGGTAAATCCAATCACAAGTATCGTTTAAGGTGGAAAATATATGGGACGAAATCAGCACCGTCTTGCCCAGCGAGCGCAGTTTTTGGATGATTTCGGTGATGACCATGTTGCTCTGGATGTCCACGCCATTGAATGGCTCATCGAGGATGAACGCCTCGTTTTGCTGCAAAAGGATGGCCGTGAGCGCCAGTTTTTTCTTCATCCCGGTAGAATAGGTGTTGGCATATTGGTTCAGCGGCAGGTCGAAGATATTCTTGGCATGGAGGTCGGTGGGCGGTTGTTGACGGGCGTTGCAGAGCAGTTGCAGGTACTCCCGCCCGGTGATTTTGGAGAAGAAAAACGGGTCGGTTTGCAAGAATCCGAGGTGGTTTTTCAGCGGCGAAAACTGGCTTGTGATGCTGCCTTCAAAGTCCTCCAGCCCGGCGATGCACTTGAAAAGCGTGGTCTTTCCAGCGCCGTTTTCGCCGACGATGCCATGCACCATGCCAGCCTCCAGCGTGAGGTTGATGCCCTTTAGCACTTGGTGCGAGCTGTAGTATTTTGAAAGGTTTTCAATGCTAATCATGGTAGTATGCGGGTTAGTTTTTGGGTGGATTGTCGGTAAAAGAATGGAATGACCAACAGCAATAGCGGTGGCATTGCGAAGCAAACGGCAAACATGATGCTCTGTGGTAGGCTGATGGGGTGGGGAAAAGCGGCATATTTACCGAGGATAAAGCAACTTAAATAGCCATATCCCAATAATTGAACCGCTAAAATGATATGGGTATATTGGGGGTAAAACCCGCAGAGCACTCCGGTAATCGGCAGCGATAATATGGACGAATAAAGCAGGGCAGTTTTTATTTTAGTCCATAAAAATCCTTTTGGTTTTTGGGCATGAATCCAGATACAATAATCGGCTTCCAATTCCCCATAATACGTCAAACATACCACGAATACCACCAGCAATGAGAAGACGCCGAGGTTGAAATTGTCCACCAAAACTGCCATAAACGTCAGGAAATAAGCGAATAAATGCAGGCAGAACGTCTTTCGAAAACCTGCCGTGAACTCAAATGGCCAGCGGGAAAAGGGGATAGGCAAAGTGAAATTGGAAATGGCTTTAAACTGCAAAAAAGCCAGTATTGCTGCGCAAACAGCCGTTGCCAAAGCTGACAAATAACAGGTTTTATAAACCAAAAAAAGCACGAACGGCAGTGCGACAATGGCGTTTTCGAGCAGCCGTATTTTTCTATATTCTCCTGCTTTAAAAATAGATTTAAGGAATTCGTTGCGGGAGCGCTCGCCCAGATTTAATAAGAAGCTAATGACCATCAATAAATACAGGTATTGCGCAAAACTGGTTTTTATAAACAATGCCAGCGATAATCCAATAAACAGCACAAACGCCAGCAAATAACCAATTGCTGGGCGCAGCCCAAAATCGCTGATATGGCGGTTAATAAGCGTTAATTGCAGTTTGAAATAATGGCGCATAGCTTTTATTTGGATGGTGTTGCCCCACCCTCAAAAGCCACCAATTCGATGCGCATGATGTTCGGCGTACAAGTGCCGCTGGTGATCTTGTCCTCCGCCAATTTGAAGACCTTCCCAACGGCAATACCTGATGCTTGCACCTGTTCCGGCGTCAAATAGGCATTGTTCAACTCGTGTAAGCCAAATGTATCGGTCATGCTGCCCATCGTCACCTCGAACTGGGCGTCCATCTGTTGGCTGTCAAAACTGATGACCTTGGCAGGATGGTAGGTGCTGGAATAAGTGCATGGCCCGCCGACCATGTTCGGTTCTGGGCTGGAATTGCAGGAAAAAACGAGGATTGGCAGTGCGACTAGCAAGTTTTTCATTGAAGTAAATTGAGCCACGAAGCTATGCTTTAGCAAAATAGTAGCCTAAAAAAATCTACCAAGACCGCCAATCACCCCCAATTTCCAATTTTCCCAATTTCCTAATTTCCAATTTCCCTCCTTCCTACCTTTGCCGCATGAACCCAACACCCATTGGCATCTTCGACAGCGGTTATGGCGGCCTTACCGTCCTTCGGGAAATCGTGCAGCGGCTGCCGGAATACGACTGCCTGTACCTCGGCGACAACGCTCGCTCGCCTTATGGCCCACGGGATTTCGACACGATATACCACTACACGTTGGAATGTGTGCAATACCTTTTCGGGCAGGGCTGCCCGCTCGTCATTCTTGCCTGCAACACCGCCTCGGCCAAGGCGCTGCGCAATATCCAGCAATTGGCGCTGCCGAAAATCGCTCCTGACCGCCGGGTGCTGGGCGTCATCCGGCCCACGGCGGAGGTCATCGGCGATTTTTCCAAAAGCAAAAAAGTGGGGGTACTCGGCACGGTAGGCACGGTTCGCTCGGAGAGTTATTTGATGGAAATCGGGAAATTTTTTCCAGAGGTGGAAGTCTCACAACAGGCCTGCCCGATGTGGGTGCCCCTCGTCGAAAACGGCGAATTAGCTGGCCCCGGCACCGAGTTTTTCGTAAAAAAATACCTCGACGAACTGCTGGCCGCCTCGCCCGATATTGATACGCTACTGCTCGCCTGCACGCACTACCCGCTGCTGGAGCCCGTGATTCGGCAGTTTTTACCAAAAAACATCAAGGTTATTTCGCAGGGCGAAATCGTGGCCGACAGTCTTGTTGACTACCTACACCGCCATCCCGAAATGGCCGGGCGGTGTTCGAAGCATGGTCGTCGTCATTTTCATACAACGGGAGCGACGGCGGACTTTGATGGGCATGCCTCAGCGTTTTTTGGCGAGGCGGTGCGGTCAAGGCATGTGGAGGTGGCGCATATAAAATAAAGACAATAGATAGGAGACATTAGATTTTAGAAGGCGGCTGTCTAAAATCTAATGTCTCCTGTCTTAGGTCTCAATATGCCGGCACGTACACCTCATACGTATAAACAATCTCCAACTCGCTGTTCGCCTTGATGGGCGTCTCCCAGCAGACGTTGGTCTTGCGGTTGCGGGGGTTGTTTGGGTTGATGACCTCCTCCTTTAGCCAGTCCATACTGGTCTTTTTCAGGGTGCCAAAAATGGTGCGTTGGATGCGCAGGTCGAGCACCTTGTCCTGAAAGTTCTTCACCTTCACCTTGCCCTCCACCTGCACCAGGTCGAAGACCACGCCGTTGCGTTTGTCCGTCCAGGCGGCGCTTTCCCGCTTGGTTTCCCGCTCGGCTTGCTCCACTTTCACCTCTAAGGCTTCGGTCAATTTCACGTAGGTCTTCCCACCAGTAGGCGTGTAGGTCAGTAGGTCTTGGCTGATGGGACGGCGCTCGCTTGCACCCGTGGTGCCTTGGGCATTCAACACGAGCATGGGGGCGGTGGTCCAGGGTTGATTGGTCTTGTTTTCGAGGCGCAGGGTATGATAGACCTTGTTGATTTGTGGCGCAAAGAGATAGTCCTGCTCGAAGTAGCGGTCGTTGTCGTTGTTGCCGGGCAATTGGCACTCGTACACATGCGCCACATCCACTTTTTCCTTGAAAATAGGCTGCATGGAGCGCCCGCCCTTGGGCAGCGAGAAGTTTTTGAGGCTGTAAAAAAATAGGTCTTCGTTGCGGCTGCCTTCGGGTTCTTCGCCGCCGATAGGAGCAAAGTCATCGCCGCCGTAAGCCACCTGCTGGGCCATCATGGAATTGGACGCAAAGTTCCGATTGAACCCTTCATTCAGTTGGAATGGCATGATAACATTCAGAAAATCAACGAGATAGGCCAGTCGGTTGGCGTAGGCAAAATTCGGAACACCCACTACAAGGTTCAGGTTCGTGTTCACGATGTCCTCAACATCATTGGCCACCTCGCCCTGCAAGCTGAGGGTGCCTACCTTCTCTCCAGTGAGTTCGAGGAGGTATTCGGGTGCCCAGTTCAGACCGTTGGCGAGGTACATCATGTCGAAGGGCTGCTCGGCTTTCTTGTTATTGAACGACAGCTCGAACAGGTGGCGGGGCGTCACTTTTGGCATGGAAATGTCGAGGTTCGGCTTGTCGCCAAAGGTCACGTAGCGGATTTGCCCAGCGGGTATGGTGGTCCAAACGCCTTGCTGGGATTGCAGTGTCACGAGGCTGTTTGGCGAAAACTGCGGCTCGCCCTTCCAATCTTTGTACGCCGGGCTGACGCTGATTACCTTTCCAATCACTGCGTTTTTATCGTCCACGAAGCCCGTCGCCGTTTTTCCGATATTGTTGCGCAGCAAATCCCAAACCGCCACGGCTGCCTCGGTTTTTTGCTCCCGCAAGGTGTCGGGATAGCTGGACACCCGGCTCAGGCTGCCGTCAGGTGAGTTGAACCAGAGTGTGCCGTAAAGGGCCTGCGGGGCAGGGTCGGGCAGCAGGAACTTGCCGTTGGTGGGCTTCATCGTGCCGCTTTTTAGATAAAACGCCTGACCGTTTTTGAAGATGGAAATGCTTTGGGTGGTGAGGGGCTGGGTTTGTGCAAAAAGCTTTGCGAAGCAAAAAACAACTACAAAGGCAAGGACAAATTTTTTCATTAGGTTGAATTTTTGTTTTGGTAAAATGAGAGAACGAAGGTGCTCAAAATTAAGTATCGGTGCTGAAAAACAAGGCAAAAAGTAGCCATTGATTTTTCTCAGCAGCCAAGCAAGGCTTTCAAAAAACGAAAACATGCTACCTTTGTCCCACCCTAAAAATGCCTTTAATCCTTCATTCATTCAATCCTTCAATCCTTATAAACATGACCACCCGCAAGGAAAAAGACTCCCTCGGCATCGTCGAAGTGCCCATTGACGCCTACTGGGCGGCGCAGACCCAGCGCAGCATACAAAACTTCAAGATTGGCGGCCACCGGATGCCCGCCGAAATCATCGAAGCTTTTGCTTTCTTGAAAAAAGCGGCGGCGCTCACTAACCACGGCCTCGGCGTTTTGCCGAAGGAAAAATGCGACCTCATCGGGCAGGTTTGCGATGAAATTTTGGCGGGGCAATGGGCCGACCAGTTCCCGCTCGTGGTCTGGCAGACGGGCAGCGGCACCCAGTCGAACATGAACATGAACGAGGTGGTGGCCAACCGGGGTCACGTCATCAAGGGCGGCCAGTTGACCGATGAGAAAAAG
The DNA here is from genome assembly GCA_031426435.1 of Saprospiraceae bacterium. Classification (GTDB taxonomy): domain Bacteria; phylum Bacteroidota; class Bacteroidia; order Chitinophagales; family Saprospiraceae; genus UBA6168. The sequence goes on from JANPLH010000506.1 coordinate 9,714, forward strand.
GTGCTGCACCCCAACGACGACGTGAACAAGTCGCAGTCCAGCAACGACACCTTCCCGACGGCCATGCACATAGCCGCCTATAAAATATTGGTGGAAACGACCATTCCCGGCATTGAAAAGCTGCGGGATACCCTTCGGGCAAAGTCGCAGGCTTTCGCCAATGTGGTGAAAATCGGGCGCACCCACCTCATGGATGCCACGCCGCTGACCCTCGGCCAAGAGCTGTCTGGCTACGCCGCCCAACTCGACCACGGCATCCGGGCCATCAAGAACACGCTGCCGCACCTTGCAGAACTGGCGCTTGGTGGCACGGCGGTCGGTACGGGGCTGAACACGCCTCCGGGCTATTCCAAGGCTGTTGCGAAGCAAATCGCCGACCTGACCGGGCTGCCCTTCGTCACTGCGCCCAACAAGTTCGAGTCGCTGGCGGCGCACGATGCCATCGTGGAATCGCACGGGGCGCTGAAGACGGTGGCGGTTTCCTTGTTCAAAATCGCCAGCGACATCCGCCTGCTGGCCAGCGGCCCCCGCTGCGGCATCGGCGAACTCATCATCCCAGACAACGAGCCTGGCTCCAGCATCATGCCGGGCAAGGTGAACCCCACGCAGAACGAGGCGATGACGATGGCAATGGCGCAAGTGCTCGGCAACGATGTGGCCATCAATATCGGTGGCATGAACGGCCACTTCGAGCTGAACGTGTTCAAGCCAGTGATGATTTTCAACTTCCTAATGTCGGCCCGGCTCATCGGCGATGCCTGCGTGAGCTTTAACGACAACTGTGCGGTGGGCATCGAGGCCAATTTGCCCAAAATCAAGCAAAACCTCGACAACTCACTGATGCTCGTCACGGCGCTGAACACGCATATCGGCTACGACAATGCCGCTGCCATTGCGAAGAAAGCGCACAAGGAAGGCCTGACTTTGAAAGAAGCAGCCATGAAACTTGGCTTGCTGACCTCCGAGCAGTTCGACCTTTGGGTGAAGGCGGAGGATATGGTTGGGGAGATGAAACAGGGATGAGAGATAAGGGGTTGATTGAGTTGGCAGTTCGACAGTTGGCAGTGGGCAGTCAGGAGCCTACTAGCAGCGTCTGACTGCCCACTGCCAACTGTCGATCTGCCAACTTCTAAAGCCCCGGTATCTCGATGACCTCCTCGTCAGAGCCGTCATAATTCATCCGCACAAATTGGCCATTTCGGACATATTGGGTTTCTCCTACTTTTTCTATTTCGTAGCGTTGAGCAATCAGCTTTTTGGCTCCCCGCTGTACGGTGAACCGCACGTTGCCGACTCTCTGACAATCTGCTTTCCAAATCTGGGTAGGAGTTACGACAGAATTGATGTCTGAAAAATAAACGGTATAAATGCCCTTTTCGCTTGAGAATGCCATTGTGTTTTCATCTATCCAATCATATTGGGTGACATACCCAATATTTGAAATACTCGAATAGGAAATTGGCGGGGCGTTAGGCACATCAAAATAATTATTGATGGGGTAAAAACTCAGGAATGCATTATTGCCATCCAATCCCATAGTGGTTAACAGGCTATCGTGGTGCCAAAGGTAATAGTAGCCAAGGCTGAAAAGTTGTTGATTAAGTATCACGCCGTCAAGGTTGGCCAGCCTGTGGTAGGTAGTTAAATCAGATTGGCTAAAGTAGTCAAAAACGAGTTGGTCACCAGTCAGATTCAAGGCAAATGAATAGCTGAAACTATCAACCAAGGATAGGCTATCGCCTGTTGGCTTTATCTTACGGATGCCTCCAAAGGATGGGTCGTTGAACAACAACCAATCTTGTCTGCTCCACTCCAACATGCCAATATTCCCCTGAAATATCTTTTTCAGTTCTTTGGTAGCTAAGTTGTACACCATCAAGTCTAATTCGCAGCAAACGGCGAAGTATTTGTCCCGCAGGAAGGCGAACTCGTCCGGGTTGTTGGGATTGAAAACAGGGGAGCTGATAATGGGGTATTGGTCGTTGACACTGGCAATGTTTGAAATGCCACAGCCGTCAATCTCAGGCTGTAAGACATTGGGTTCGTCTTGTTTGCAACCGAGGCAAATGGCGAGCATCAAAAGGCATAGTAGAAAGCTATTTCTCATGAGGGAAAAGTTTTATGGCATGAATGACAGGTGAAACAGGATGGATAGTTGGTAAAACGAGTGGGTGCTTGCGGAATTATTGGGATACTAAAGGCCGGGTATTTCTATGACCTCTTTACTGGTGCCGTCGAGGTTTATGCAGTAAAAGCGGTCTGACAACAATAGTATCTTCATGCGCGCAATTTTTATTCAGTCAATCTTGCCACAAGATACCACAAACCCAAGACCAATGACCTTTCCCCATTACTTCAGATGAAAAAAATCTTCAGATCAATTTCATTTTTACCTTGCATCTTACCCCACCTACCCCTACCTTGACCCCTGATACACGCTCCCCCTCTTACACAGATTGACGAGAATGAAACACGAGCGATTTTTAGACTACTTGCGATACGAGAAAAGGTTTTCACCACATACCCTCACGGCTTACGAGTCCGATTTGGGCCAGTTCGTGGAGTTCCTGCTGAAAACCTACGACCTTGGCGACCCCGCCGAAATCCGGCACACGCATATCCGCTCGTGGATGGTTGACCTGATGGAAAAGGGCAACGTGCCCCGCAGCGTGAACCGAAAGCTATCCTGCCTCAAGTCATTTTTCAAGTACCTTCGGAAACAAGGCGACATCACCACCAACCCCATGCTCAAGGTGATACCCCCCAAGACGGGCAAGCGCTTGCCAGAGTTCGTGCCGGAGAAGAGCATGTCGTTCCTGTTCGAGCAAGTGGACTTCGGGGAGGGCCACGCCGGGCTGCGAAACAGGCTGGTGATGGAGGTGCTGTATTGCACCGGCATCCGAAAGTCGGAGCTGATTGGGTTGAAAACGGCAGACGTGGATTTTTCTGCCAATAATATAAAGGTGTACGGCAAAGGCGGCAAGGAACGCCTCATCCCCATCGCCCGGCACTTGGCCGAGTTGGTGGAGCAGTACTTGGCGGTGCGCCGGGCAGTTTATCCGGGAAATGGGATTCCTAATCTGATTTTAACCGACAAGGGAGAACACCTGACGCCGGGGATCGTTTACACTATCGTAAAGCGGTACCTGTCATTGGTGACGACGCAGGAGAAGCGCAGCCCGCACGTACTTCGGCACAGTTTTGCTACGCATTTGTCTAATGGCGGGGCAGACCTGAACGCCATCAAAGAGCTGCTGGGGCATTCGAGCCTTGCCTCCACGCAGGTCTACACGCACAACTCTATTGAAAAACTGAAGAAAGTTTATCAACAGGCACATCCAAAAGCGGAAACAACAACGGAGCCTTCGTGAGCAGGTGCGACCCTGTGCCATGCACAAGCAGGCTTCCATGGAACCATAATGTTTAACCTTTCAATTTTGATGAATATGAAAATTCACACAGAAGCGGTTCAGTTTAAGGCTGACCAGAAATTGCACGATTTTATCGCAAAGAAGATGGAAAAGCTGACAACCTTTTTTGACCGTATCATCAACGCCGACGTAAAACTTCGGCTCGAAAATTCGGGACAGGTGAAGGACAAAGTGGCGGAGATACAAATACAAGTGCCCGGCCAGGTTCTTTTCGCCAAAGAAACAAATAAGACCTTTGAGCAATCAATTGACAGCGCCGTGGACAACCTCCGTCGGCAGCTGGCCAAATACAAAGAGAAGCAGCGAGAACAGACGCCGGCCTAAGGCCCACCAACAGGGTGAAAAAACGGGCTTGCCATCATTTCGGGTGGCAAGCCCGTTTTTTTTTACTGCCAACCGATCGGCAATGAACTTTATTTCAAAAACACTTTGTTCATGGGTTGGCAAATCGAACAGAACCCATTACTTTTGCGCCTCCAAAAAAAAAGAAGAAAAAGAGTAGGCAAAATTTTCTTTTTTTGACCAAACCACTATCTTTGCGGGCGCTTTTGAAAAGGCGGGCTGAAAAGCCAAAAAGTTCATTGCAAGCAGGAGGATTTATTCTGATAAATTTCCATCTATAAGCCAGTGTAGCTCAGTTGGTAGAGCAGCTGATTTGTAATCAGCTGGTCGGGGGTTCGAGTCCCTCCACTGGCTCAGTTGATATTGGATTTCGGGGTTGAGGGTTCGGCGAGCAATTGCCTTGAACTTGTTCCGAAGCCTGATTTCAAGGGAATTTGACCAGAATCCGAAACCAAAAGTCCCTGCCTAACTGTAGGCAGGCGAAATTAAAAGGGGGTGCGCCGAAGTTGGAGAGACGGGGCAGACTGTAAATCTGTTGATTAACTTCTGAATAGGTTCGAATCCTATCACCCCCACCCTTTGAAGAATTGAAGGTAATAAGGATTGAAGAATTGAAGGTTCGCCCTCATCTTCATCAATCCTTTCAACATTCAATCCTTCAATCCTTTGAAATTATGCGGGAGTAGCTCAGTTGGTAGAGCATCAGCCTTCCAAGCTGAGGGTCGCGGGTTCGAGTCTCGTCTCCCGCTCTAAAACCGGTTGGGTAGCAAGTTTGAATGGTTTTTTGGGTAAAAAACAGCCTTTGTTTTGAAACCATTTGGCCATTTTAGCATAAAACCAATCCGGTTAAGCCAATGTAGCTCAGGGGTAGAGCACTTCCATGGTAAGGAAGGGGTCGGGGGTTCGATTCCCTTCATTGGCTCGCAGCAAACACTTGGCTAATGACCGAGCCAGATTTGGACAGTAGCCACCCATTTGCAGAATCAGAAACTCCTTAACTCAATAATTTTTTAAATTAAATTTCCGATGGCAAAAGAAACATTTAAGAGGACCAAGCCGCACGTAAATATCGGTACGATTGGCCACGTTGACCACGGCAAGACTACACTTACCGCTGCCATCACGTATGTACTAGCGGATATGGGTCTTGCTCAAAAGAAAGATTACGATTCGATTGACGCCGCTCCTGAAGAAAAAGAGCGTGGTATCACCATCAACACCGCACACGTTGAGTATGAGACCGTCAAGCGTCACTACGCACATGTTGACTGCCCAGGCCACGCTGACTATGTGAAGAACATGGTAACGGGTGCTGCCCAAATGGACGGTGCAATCATTGTGGTTGCTGCAACTGACGGCCCGATGCCACAAACCCGTGAGCACATCCTGCTCGCTCGCCAGGTAGGTGTACCTGCCCTGGTCGTTTTCATGAACAAAGTTGACCTCGTTGACGACCCAGAGATGTTGGAACTCGTTGAAATGGAGATGCGTGACCTTCTCCAGCAGTACCAATTTGATGGGAACAAAACGCCAGTTATCCAAGGCTCTGCCATCGGTGCATTGTCAGGTGAAGCTTCTGGTGTGAAGGCCATCAAGGACCTCATGGATGCAGTTGATAGCTGGATTCCTGAGCCAGTGCGTGCCGTTGACAAGGATTTCTTGATGCCAATTGAGGACGTATTCTCAATCACTGGTCGTGGTACTGTTGCCACTGGCCGTATCGAGCGTGGCGTTATCAACGTTGGCGATCCAGTTGAAATCATCGGTATGATGGCTGCTGACCAAAAACCATTAACCTCTACGGTTACTGGTGTTGAGATGTTCCGCAAGCTGCTCGACCGTGGTGAAGCTGGTGACAACGCTGGTCTGCTCCTCCGTGGTATTGACAAAGATGCCATCCGTCGTGGAATGGTTATCTGCAAGCCAGGCTCTGTGAAGCCTCACTTGGAGTTCAAGTGCGAGGTTTACGTACTTGGAAAAGACGAAGGTGGCCGTCACACGCCATTCTTCAATGGCTACCGCCCACAGTTCTACTTCCGTACAACGGACGTAACTGGTGACTGTGTACTTCCTGATGGCGTTGAGATGGTAATGCCTGGCGACAACGTTTCGCTGACGGTAAAACTCATCAACCCAATCGCTATGGAGAAAGGTCTTCGCTTCGCAATCCGTGAAGGTG
>JANPLH010000507.1:0-6153 GCA_031426435.1 Saprospiraceae bacterium
GGTCGAATCGCAGCCGTTCACGCTGTTGCCGATGAGGACCTCCGTGCCGCTTGGGTTCGACTCGTCATACACTGTCCCGTTGATATTGACGCTGCCGCCCGTGCAGAGCGTTGGGGTGTAATTGTTCACCGCTGGTGGGTAAAAACTGAGGTTGACGTTTGCGATGGAATCGCAGCCAAGCTGGCTGCCGCCAGGCATGGTCTCCGTGCCACTTGGGTTGTTTTCATCGTAAATGGTGCCGTTCACCGTTATGCTCTCACCGGAGCAAAGCGTCTGGACGATGTTCTCCGTTACCACCGAATTGAAGCTGAGATTGACGACGACAGATGAGTCGCAGCCATTCGTTGCCCCACCGATGATGACTTCCGTGCCGCTTGGGTTCGCTTCATTGTAAACCGTTCCATTCACCGTGATACTGCCGCCCGTGCAAAGGGTTTGAGTTAGGTTGAAAATGGGGCTTGGCACGATGGTCAGGTTGATGTAAACCGTTGAATCACAGCCATGTACGGCTACTCCAGCCAATACTTCCGTTCCGGTCGGATTGTTTTCGCCGTAATCATTGCCGTTGATGGTGATGATTTGGCCGGGGCAGATGCCTTCGCTAAAATTGCCTGTCGCTGGCGGATAAAACGCCAGGTTCACGTTCACCACCGAGTCGCAGCCGGAGAAGCTGGCAGCTGGGAAAAGCTCGGAGCCACTGGGGTTTGCCTCATCGTAAACCGTGCCGTTCACTACCAAAGAACCCCCGGAGCAAAGGGTTTGGGAGAGTGTGTTCACGACGCTGGAGCCTACGGTAATGGAAACGGAGGGAGGATTGGCGCTCAGGTTGTAGTGGTTGGGGCAGGCCAAGTTGTTGTCCACCAAATCATAGATGCCAATAGTAATGACACCATTCGTGATGCCAAAATCGGAAGGGCAAATTTCAATGATTGAGCCATTCGTCAGGTTATCGGCAAAACCACCTTGCGTGAGGCCATTGATATCCACGGTATAGTCCACGGCAAATGTTGGATTGCCCGTAAACGTCAAAGGTATTTGGTAGCAGTCGCTGGCGCAAATCGTGGCATCAGGCCCCAGGCTGATGGTTGGCAAATAAAATTGAACCGGGAATCCCTGTGAAACGGAAAGGCAATCGTCATTGAGGTTCACGCCGTTTGGACCAGCGTTTCCTACCACTGAGGACACATAATATATTTGACCGAGGATTAAGTTCGGCGGAACGGTAATCAAAGGACTGCTGCTCGTGGCAAACACGGTTCCCAATGTGGCGCCTGGGTTGTCGTGCAGCACAAACTGTATCACATCGTCCGCATCCAACACCGAGTCCTGGTTGAATGGCACAGAAAAATCAAAATTGCTATAGCAAACCACCAAAGGATTGCTCCCGATATTCATCGTCCCCGCATCCGTTGTACAAAGGCAGTTCTCCGTGCCGCTCGCCGTCACAGGCCCGCAGCCCATTGCGTCATCAATCACAAAACTGTAATTGTCACCGCTGATGATGGGAGCCGAACTGTAGGTCGAGCCAGTCACCGTCGTGCCGTTCACTGTATAAGGAGCCGTGCCGCCGCTGAGCGTGAAGGTCACGTTATAGGTCGTATTTGTTGCATCGCAAGGCTCGTCGAGGGCGCTAAAAGTCGGTGCGGCGTTCACGTTCACCGTCGTTGTAGAAGCCACCGTGCAGTTTGCCGAAGGCAAAAAAGTCACTATCACGCTGCCGCCTTGCCCATTCGGGTCGAAGTTGCCGCCGCTCACGCCGGGGCCGCTCCAGGTGCCGTTGGGATAGCTGGGATTGGCCAGCGTAGCGAGATTCAGCGGACTATCGCTTTCGCAAATGGAGGCCGTGCCGAGCACTGGTGCCACGGGTGCATTGACGACGACCGTGGTCGTTGCTTGGTTCACGCAGTTTGCCAAAGGCGGGGTAAAAGTGAGTACCACGTTGCCGCTCTGACCAGTTGGGTCAAAATTCCCGCCACTGACACCGGGGCCACTCCAACTGCCCGCCGGGTGGTTCGGGTCGTTGAGGGTGCTTAGGATGAAAAGCCCGGCCGTTTCACAGAGCGCAGTAGTGCCAAGGGTCGGCGTAACGGCCAGGGTGATGGCGATGGTCGTTGTTGCATTATTGGCACAAAAAGCGGCATCCGGCGCAAAGGTCAGCGTGATGTTGCCGCTCAAACCACTTGGGTTGAAACTGTTGTTCGTCACGCCTTGCCCCGACCAGTTGCCCGTCATTCCGCCCTGTGTGGTCGGCAAGGCAATGGGCTGCCCCGACTGGCAGACAGTGGCCGGAACCCCGCTGATATTGGGCGCTGGCCCAGTGCCAACGCTGATGGTCGTCGTGGCGTTGCTGGCGCAAAACGAAGGCGCTGGCGTGAAGGTCAGCGTGATGTTTCCGTTGAGGCCAGCTGGGTTGAAACTGTTGTTGGTCACCCCCTGACCGGACCAAGTGCCCGTCATGCCGCCTTGCGTAGTTGGCAATGCAATGGGTGGGGAGGTTTGGCAAAGGGAAGCCGGAACCCCTGTAATCGCTGGCGTTCCGCCATTGCCTACGGCAATAACGGCAGTGGCGTTGCTGGCGCAAAATGAGGCATCCGGCGTGAAAGTCAAGGTGATATTACCGCTCAGGCCCGCTGGGTTGAAGTTGTTGTTGGTTACGCCTTGGCCCGACCAATTGCCAGTCATGCCGCCCTGTGTCGTGGGCAATGCAATGGGCTGCGCCGACTGGCAAATATTGCCGGGGACGCCCGTGATGGCTGGTGCGCCGCCATTCCCCACTTCAATGGACGTGATGGCTTCAATGGCACAAAACGAGGCATCGGGGGTAAATGTGAGGAGGATGAGGCCGCTCAGTCCCGCCGGGTTGAATAGGTTGTTGATGACCCCTTGGCCCGACCAATTGCCTGAAATGCCATCCTGAATAGTGGGCAAATCAAGCGGTGGAGCAGCTTCGCAAATGGAGGCAGGGATGCCAGTGATGGTCGGGGCACCGCCTGTTCCCACTTCGATTTCAGTGGTGGCAATGGTGGCACAGAAAGCGGCGTCAGGGGTGAAGGTCAGCGTGATGTTGCCGTTCAAGCCCGTTGGGTCAAAGCTGTTGCCAAAGACGCCCGTTCCCGACCAAGTGCCTGTTATGCCGCTTTGGGATGTGGGCAGTGAAATGGGTGCTGATGTTTCACAAATAGAGGCTGGTACGCCAGTAATGGTGGGCAAGATGCCCTGTTGCACGGTGATGGATTGCGAAGCATTGATGGCGCACTCACCTGCATTCGGTGTAAAGGTTAGGGTGATAGGGCCATTGAACCCATTGGGGTCGAAGCTATTGTTGTTCACGCCGGGCCCCGACCATGTGCCATCAACACCCGACTGGGAGGTTGGCAAATTAATGGGCTGCTCCAGTTCGCAGATGCTGGCTGGTACGCCAGTAATGGCTGGCGTTATCGCTGGGGTCACGTCAATATCGGTGGTGGCGGTCGTGGCGCAAAAGCTTGCATTTGGGGTAAATGTCAAGGTCACCGTTCCATTCTGTCCATCGGGGTTGAAGCTGTTTCCACTGACGCCTGGCCCCGACCAATTGCCATTGATGCCGCCTTGGTTGGTGGGCAAAGGAATGGGGGCGGCCAGCTCACAAATCGTTGCAGGTACGCCCGAAATATTGGGCGTCGTCGGTGTTTGCACATCAATGTCCGTGGAGGCTGGATTGGCACAAAGCCCTGTATTTGGGGTAAATGTCAGCGTCACATTCCCGCTCAAACCCGATGGGTCAAAGCTGTTGCCACTGACCCCTTGGCCCGACCAAGTGCCCGCAAAGCCGCCAACCGTGGCAGGTAAATTGACTGATGCCGCCGTTTCACAAATAGAAGCGGGAATGCCAGTGATTACAGGGGTTATGGGAGTGTTTACTGCAATATCCTCGGTCGCTGGATTGGCGCAAAGCCCAGCATTCGGGGTAAAAGTAAGTGTTACGGTTCCACTCAGTCCCGATGGGTCAAACTGGTTGCCCGCAACGCCGGGGCCTGACCAGTTGCCATTGATACCTCCTTGGTTGGTCGGTAGATTGATGGAGACCGCTGTCTCGCACAGGGAGGCGGGCAGGCCCGTAATATTTGGTGTCACTGCTTGGTCAATGCCGATGGAGGCAGTGGCGGGGTTGGCGCATTGGCCGCTATTGGGTGTAAAGGTCAAGGTAACGCTGCCGCTTTGACCCGAAGGGTTAAAGACATTGCCACTGACGCCGGGGCCAGACCAAGTGCCGTTCACGCCTCCTTGGTTGGTGGGCAGATTGATGGGTGGAGCTGTTTCGCAGAGCGAGGCAGGCAGTCCGCTGATACTGGGTGTTGTGCCTTGAGTGACGGCAATACTGGCGGTAGTGGGCAAGGCACATTCGCTGACAATCGGCGTAAAGGTCAAGGTGACAGTCCCGTTTTGGCCATTAGGGTCGAACATATTGCCAGCGACGCCGGGGCCTGACCAGTTGCCGTCAATGCCGCTCAAATTGGTAGGCAAGCTGATGGGGTTTTCCAATTCGCAGATATTGGCGGGTACGCCAACGACATTCGGCGTTACGGCTGGGTTCACGATGATATTGGTCGTGGCAACTGCCACGCAGGAGGCGCTTGCCGTGAAAGTCAGGGTCACACTTCCGCTTTGGCCAGCTGGGTTGAAATTGGTGCCGGTAACGCCTGGGCCGGACCAAGTGCCGTTAGGGTAGGCAGGGTCCTCCAACTGATTCAGGTCATAAAGCGGGTCGGTCGAACATAGCAAATCGGAGTCAAGGTCGGGCGTTGCAAGTGGATTCACCACCACGTCCAGCGTGCTTGGGGTGCCGCATTGATTGGTGTTGGGCGTAAAGTTCAAGGTAAAGTTTCCGGCACCAGCTGCGCTTGGGTTAAAGCTGTTGCCCGAAACGCCGGGGCCAGACCACGTCCCATTGATGCCCGTCACATTTGTTGGCAGGTTAACAGCGGCATCCGTTACGCAAAATGGCCCAATCGGGGTGGGCATTGTCACCACCGGCTCGGTGACAGCAATGGCCATCGTGGTGGGGGTCGCACATTGTCCAGCAGCTGGCGTGAAATTGACCGTGGTAGTGGTGCCGCCCAGCCCAGCAGGATTGAAAACGGGCGGTGTCCAGGAGCCGTTGATGCCTTGGTTGGAGGTGGTTGGAAGGTTGACTGGGGAAGCCGTTTCGCATAGCGGGCCTATCTGGTTAAAAGTTGGGGTAGGGGCGGTAGTGCCCGTTACCTCGATATTGTCAATAAAATAGAACTCAGCATTGGATTTATTGGCAGCGAAAAAGCGGATTTGCAGGGTAAGTCCATTCAAGCCCATCACTGAAATGGTTCCTAAACCTGAATTGCCGCAGATATAGCCGAACTGCGTCCAGCCGCCGCCATTGAGACTGTAATCAAAAACGATTTGGTCGTGGCTATTGTCGGGTGGCGTCATGTTTTGGCAACCGAAGATGGGTGAGCCTCCTGAGTCGCACTCAAACACGCCCTGTGCCGAGACCTGCAAGGAAATAGAGATGTTGCAATAATCCTCGATATCAATCACTTGCGAAAGCCATTGGTTGTCGTTGCCGCCGCCGCCGAAAGCTGGGCAGCAGGGGTCGCCTTCCACGTCGTTGATGGTGAAAACTCCGGTCCAAACACCCCACCTGCTGCCATTGGCACCGGGAGCGTTTATATTGCCTCCGTCATCGCAATCTGTGGCATAAGAAGTCCATTTTGGAGGGCCATTGGTCGTTCCATCTGCATAAGAGTTGAAATTTTCCGACCAGATTTGGCCGTAGGAAGTGGTGGCAAAACTGCCGAGAAGTGTAATGAACAGCAGCAAGCTGCGCACATCTGCGAATAGGAGCAACCTGAAACACCTTTTAGCCATTATCTTTCTTAAATTTTGGGAGAATGTTCAGGGCAAAGTTAGGATAAAGCAACGGGGTGAAGGTGGGATTTAGCGTTAAACGGGGGTGAAATTTGGGGTTTTGGTGGGAATAGGCTTTTGAGGTATGAAGGTATGGAGGTATGAGGTTTGCCTCACCATACCTTCAACCCTCATACCTCCATACCTATTTATGGCTTAAGCACCCTATCCACCCCGCCCGGTGCACAATTCTCCTTCAAATACTTGCTCACCATCGTACTCAGGTGCAGG
>JANPLH010000508.1:0-4489 GCA_031426435.1 Saprospiraceae bacterium
ACAAGTTGGACGGCACGTTCCTAAGGGCTTCCAAAAGGGGCGTCCCCAACGAAAAAGAGATAAAAGAATTTGCATTGATGTCAAAGAACTTGGACACAACTTAATGTCGCTTTTTGAAACACAACTTAATGCCGCTTATCACCCCCTTCAAAGGGGGAATAAGCCCCTGCTAAATTGCTCAAAATGTGAATGTTAGCAGGCATTAATTCCCCCTTTGAAGGGGGTTAGCGGGATGTCCTCCCGGCAAAGAGCGACACTAAGATTTTTCTTACCCTCCTAATTTCTAATTTCCATCCCCTACTCCACCACCACCCAAACCCACCCCCCCGCTGGAATCTCCACCTCCACCTCAATTTCAAAAAGACGGTTCAAATTGTACGCCATTGGAACGCTCTCCAAACTGCTGCTACCCGCACTGCTACCGATGCGCACTTGGGCGGCATCCATTAGTCCCGTGTAGTAAAGCGGCAATTTTATTTTTCGCAAAATATTGACCTTCAATGGGTTGTACAACATAGCAAGTCCTTTTTCCTTTAAGTTCGGGTTCACATGCAGGATGCCGTCCCAGTCCTGCCCATCCGGTCGGCGTAGGTGGACGATGTCGCTGTTGAGAATTTGGCGGTAGTTTTTGTACCAATTCACGGCAGCCTGTACCACCCATTTTGTCTCCTCCGTATCGAAGAGGCGGGGCCCCCGATAGCAGCTTTGGACCCCGCTCCCGAAGTTCTGCCAGAGGTGCTGGCGGTACTCCACCCGGTGCGAATCGAGCGGCTCAATAGTGGCGGCTGCCCCCCCGCCCTGGTACTCGGTGAGCGGGGTGAAAGTCCAGCCCATCGAGGGCGTTTTCGTCCAGGTGCCGTCGTAGATGTTCTGCCTGCCGAGCATGATTTGGCGGTCACGGGGCAGCGACCAGTTCACCTCCCGGTAGCCGATGCCCGTCTTGTTCGAGCCGTTCAGGAAGTACCAATCGGGGGCGTTGAGGTAGACGCCGGTTTCCCGTAGCCATTTGTAAAACTCCACCGTCAAATCCCATTGCTCCCACTGCGAATCGGCCAGCCCCGTGTGGCCGGGGTGGTTTTCGCTGGCGCAAACATCGCCGGGGTACGGCCCATCGTGCTCCAGGATGTCGAAGCCCGTTTCCCGGATGAACTTGCGCAGGTTGGCCAAATACCGGATGCCCCACTCGCTGCACAGGCAGGGCGCATTGCCGAAGATGGCCCCGCCAGTTTGCCCCGTGGCCGGGTTTATCACGTCGTTTTCGTCGTCAATGCGGCGGCTGGAGAAAAGCGAGTAGCCGCCCAATTGCACGTTTTTCGAGTGCGCATAATTTACCAACTCCTTGAACTTCTGGATATTAGCATCGCTGGCGTCCTCCATCGTCAGACCGGAGCCGAAGCTGAGGATGACCATCTCGAAGCCCACTTCTGCGCACTGGTCTATGGCCGACTTGACCACCACTGGGTCGGTGCTGGTTAGGTGCATAAAGATGGGATTTTCGGTTGCCCACGGGGCAATGGTGCGGTACATGCGGCGCTCGGCGAGGCCCTTGCGCTCCCGGTCGTGGCTGTCGAAAGGCAGTTCCCAGGTGCGGAAGCTCTCCCACTCATCCCCCACCGAGAGGGTGACGCCGGGGCCGAGGGGCGGACCGACGCTAAGGAGATTGGGCGTCAGGCGCTGGTAGTTCACCTGCGAGCTGTAATCAGGGTCGGGCAGCCAGCGCACGCACTGGTTCGAGAAGCGGCTGCTCATGTCGTGGAAGGCATAGTCGGTCTGCACGAGCAGGTTGGGGGTCATCAGTCCGGGGCCGTGGTCCACGCTGCTCTCCTCCTCCCGCACGGCCAATATTTCGGAGGTAAAACGGTTGATTGTCAGGTCTTTGCGTTGCTCGATGCGTACCGATAGCCATTTGCAGAGCAGCGGGATGCCGTCGTACATTTCGTAATGCACGGCCACCGTCACGCCCTTCCATTTCTCATTTTCGCTTTGGTAGAAAAACGAGAGCCGCTTGCCTCTTGGCGGATAGTTCTTCTCGCCCGACCAGCGTTTTTGCTTCCAATCGAGCAGGGGACGTGTTTCCCCAATCTCAAAATCCGTGCAATGAAAAGCCGAGCTGTCCGCCCGGAGCGAGTCCACCCATTGCGGCAGCAAATAACCATACTCCGGCTGCCCGAGCAGCCCACCGATATGTACAGTGTCGCCGTCAAGCACGAGCTGCGCCTCCGGCTTCACGCCCCGAACAAAATTGTCGCCATTGGTCAAAAGGGTGAGGTGGGTAGTGGCCACGTCGGGTGCGATGCGCCAGCGGCGGAGCAGGAGGCCGTTGGTGAGGACGATGTCTTTTTCACCATCTCGCAGCACGGTGGTAGGGGTGCTGATGGGGTGGATGAGCCAGTCACGGTCTTTTTCTATGGAAGTAAAAAATTGGTAATCAGGGAGTTGAGTGAGTTTTTCGAGCAGGGCTTTGTTTTGCGCAAGCGCAAAAAAGGGGGAAATGGCCAAGCAAATAAACAGGAGTTGTTTCATAAAAAAGGTTTGTAAAGAATGGGCGAAGTAAGCGAAAAAGGAGCCATCTCACAAATAGGAATATCATTGCCAAAACGCAGCTCATCCCTTGACATAAATCACCCATGATTTTCTGCATAGGCGGTAATCTTGCATCAATAAATGATAGGTGGCAATTAAAAGTTATCAATCTATCTTATCCTTTCACTCAAAACGTCAGCCATGAAAAGCAGCCTAAAAAGTAGTATCACATGGAGCCAATGGCTACCTGCATTTTTGTTCGTGTCCGCATTGGTGGTTTTTGCCATCGGATGTGCCGGCGAGTCCAAAAAAGACGCCGTTGCCGAAGGCGAAGAATGGTTCAAGTCGTATTGCACGCCTTGCCACGGTGAAAAGGGCGACGGCCAAAGTCAAATGGCCTCGATGATGGATACGCCGCCCAAAAATCTTCGGCAGATTGCGCAGCGGCGCAATGGGGTATTTCCCGATGCCGAAATCTCCAAAATCATCGCTGGCGTAGAAAAAGTGCCCGGCCACAGTACTACCGACATGCCCCCTTGGTGGGAGGCGTTCAAAACAGCGGAGGGCATTACCGATGAGAAAGTCTTACAGGCCAAGATTGACCATATCACGGCTTATTTGAAGACGATACAGGAGTGAGTCCTTTTAAATACAGCGGCGCAGCGTTTGATACGCTGCGCCGCTGTATTTTATGGTATCCTCATTCACGCTTTGGTTTATTCCTTAGCAATTTGGAGTTTAGAATAAGGCATCTATCAACCCTTAAACACCTCCCCCACCGCCAGCACAAAATCAGGCAGAACGGGCGCAGCCGAGCAGCGTTCCTCGGCCCTGCAAACGGTCATAAGGTTGAGGTGGGTGCCGCCGTAAACATGGATTTTTTCAAATTTGGGGAAAATCTGCCAGACGACTTGAACACCAGCCGCACGGTAGTCCTCCATCTTGTCCTCAACGAGGTTCATCTGGTCTTTTGTGGAGATGACTTCAATGACGAATTGGGGGACGGGGGCAATGCCTTTTTTGCCTTGCCTTATTTGTTCCTCCGAAAACCAAGCTACGTCGGGGCGACGGTGATTTTCAAGGAAAAAAGTGTCAACCTCCGATATCAGTTTCCCTGAAACCTTGCCTTGTTGTTTAAGTTTTTCAAAAAAATCGTCGAGGTTGGTGAAGATGAAGATTTGGCTGTAATCCATAGTACGTTTTGTTTTGACGACCTCGCCGCCCACCCATTCGTATTTATAGCTGTCTTCCCGGGTGAGGTACTTGCGCTGGAATTCTTCCCACGATATGCGTTTTGGCGGTCTCGCCACTGTTGGGGCTACTTGCCCTTTCTGCTGAACTGCTACTGCTTCCATGCACGGTGATTTTTGACAAAGATAGGATTTCCACAAACAAACTCAAAAGCCCCTGGCGACGACTCCTATTTCCAGTGTTGGTTTGAAAATCCAAGTGCGTTGCCTTCCTTTGTTGCAGGTCTTATTTTTAATCAAAACAAAACAGACATTCCTTCCAGCCGGGTACCCATAGAAGCACGGGTGAACGACCTCGTCGGTCAAATGACCTTGGAAGAAAAAGCGGGTTCCATGTTTTTCAGCATGACCCCAGTTTGCAAGGACGGCAAGGAGGATTTGCCGTATGACAGCAAGGATCCGCTTTATAAATTTGGTTTGCGTTTGGGGTATGAGTAGCGTTTGATTTCAGCCGACATTTCAAGTGGGAAAATGTAGAAAGGCACAGCGTATATTTGACCGTATAAAAATCAAAGGCCATGAAATTGCTACATTTATTATTGCTCCTATCGTTTGCCGTTAATGTTCAGGCACAAAGCTTAGAAACTGTTTTAAAACCTGTTATAAGCGGTTAGCCATTATTCTAATCATGGCAATATATACCATGCTTTGACTATTGCGAACCGTTTTTTCATAGTCTTTGTTAAGTCTTCTGGATTGGGTTAACCATGCAAAAG
>JANPLH010000509.1:0-4448 GCA_031426435.1 Saprospiraceae bacterium
GGATTTCGGATTTCGGATGGAGGGACAGTAAAACTTGGAAACGAGGAGATAAAGCGACAGGTGCTTACCCTTTTTGATAAAGTAAAAATCCCCGACCCGCAGCGCATTTGGCGAAGCTTCCCACACCAACTCAGTGGCGGCCAACGCCAGCGGGTGATGATTGCAATGGCGCTCTCCTGCAACCCCGCCCTGTTCATCGCCGATGAACCGACCAGCGCCCTCGATGTGACGGTGCAGCGCTCCATCCTGCAATTGCTGAAAGAGCTGAAAACTACGTGGGGAGGCTCCACCATTTTCATTTCCCATGACCTCGGTGTAGTGGCTGAAGTAGCTGACAATGTGGTGGTTATGCAAAGAGGCGAAATTGTCGAGCAAGGCCCTGTTGCCCAAATATTCAAAAGTCCGCAGCACCCTTACACCCAACTTCTCCTCGATAACTACAATAAACGTGTCGCCGCTCCAAAGTTGGCAGTTGGCAGTTGGCAGTTTGCAGGCAGCAACTACGAGCAGCCTCTTTTATCCATCAACCATCTCCAGACTTCTTTTATAACCAAACGAAACTTCTTTGGACGAGCAACGGCGCAGCTCAAAGCAGTGGACAACGTGAACCTTGAAGTGTTCGAGGGCGAAACCCTGGGCTTGGTCGGCGAATCGGGCAGTGGTAAAACGACGCTGGGCAGGAGCATCCTGAACCTGATTCGCCCGACGAGCGGCGAGGTGCTTTTTAGGGGTGAAAATATTCTTCAACAATCTGAAAATCAATGGTTTAGTACCCGGAAGGACCTGCAAATCATTTTTCAAGACCCTTATGCTTCGCTCAATCCAAGGCAGCCCATCGGCCTCGCTATCACGGAGCCCTTGCAGGTACATGGTCTTTTTTCCAACGAAAAACTGCGGCGGGAACGGGCAGTGGAACTGCTGGAAACGGTGGGACTGGAGGCCAGCCATTTTTGGCGGTACCCCAGCGAATTTTCGGGCGGGCAGCGGCAGCGCATTTGCATCGCAAGGGCGCTGGCACTGGAGCCAAGGCTCATCATTTGCGACGAAGCCATTTCTTCCCTCGATGTCACTGTGCAAACGCAGGTGCTGAATTTGCTGCAAACCTTGCAGCTCAAGCACGGCCTCACCTATATTTTCATCTCCCACGACCTCGGCGTCGTGCGCATGATTAGCGACCGGATTGCGGTGATGAAGGACGGTAAAATCGTGGAAATCGGTCAAGCGGCGGAAGTGTTTGCATCGCCGAAACATCCTTATACGATGGAATTATTGGAGGCTGTTCCGTAGGCCACAAACGCTTACGGTTCCTGTTTCAAAATCGCCGTCTTCTCCCCAAAATACTGCACAAACCGCTGCATGTCCACGGCGAGTTCCCGATTTTGCGTAGCACGAAAATAGGTGTCGGCCATGCCCCGAAGGGTTTGGAAAAAGAAACGGTCCATCTCGTTCACCTGCATGTCGGTGGCCCAGAGGTCTATTTTCATGGTATCCAACGTGTCCCGCTCGAACATTGAAAGCAGCATGGCTTTGCAAGCAACTGGCTCGGTTCCGTCGGTACGGTCGTCGGCGTCCCAGTCAATGCTGGTGGGCATGTTTTTTTCGTCGAGGTTGACGGTGATTCTTATCTGCGATGAACGAGTATTTGCCATTTTTACTGTTTGATAAAACGCTTTGCTCCGACCCTTCCGCCGGATTTTATCCTTGCAAAATATTGCCCAGCGGGCAGCGCTGATATATCGAAACGCTGCTGAATTGCCTTGCCAGCCGGTATTTTAGCACTGCGGACCTGTTGCCCACGCAGATCGAAAACGACGATTTCGGCAGCGGCATTCCCAAAGTTTGTTGCCATGATCGTGATTTGACTGCTGGCCGGGTTTGGGCTTAGTTGCATCTCAATGCTGGCCGTGCCTTGCTGATTGGTGGCTGACGGTGGTTCTGCCACGACCAACAACGAATCCAGGGGGTAGGTCATAATTGAGCGGGCAAAAGTACCAGCAATCAGCGTATTTTCATTGGGATTCCATTCAAGGTCAAAACTCGGGACAAAAGGCATGTTGACGCCGAGGCGGTGCCAGTTCAGCGCCCCATCTTTGCTCGCATACACGCCCGCATCGGTGGCCACGAACAGCACAGAATCTGCATGGCCGGACAGCACAAAGAGGTCGTTGATGGCGATATTGGGCAAGTTGGCGCTGATGTTCTGCCAGGTTTCACCCCGGTCATCGGAGCGGTGGATGCGAGGGATTTGCTCATTGTCCCGGTATCCTGTGTGCGTCACATAGACCCGATTTGCATCAAACGGAGAAGCTTTTATATCGGAAACATAGCGGACGGGGAGGCTCCCGGTGATTTCAACACAATCCAAATTTTGCGCTTCGCAACGATGCACTTTACCATCGGCGGTGCCAACATAGACCAGCCCTTCAACTAATGGCGACTCTGAAATAGCGCTGATATTGTGGTTCAAAGGAGAGGTGGAGGCAGTATCGGTCAAGTCCTCACTGATGGGGTTCCAAAAGGGGATGGCACTGCCAGATTCACTTATGTAAAGCCGATAAGTGCCTGTATAAAGCACCTCCGGGTTGTGCGGGCTCATGATGATTGGCATGTTCCAATTACGCCGGTCGGCATCTTCCATCCCGTCATTTGCACCATAAAAAGTTGACCCACCATCATCCGTCACAGCCAAGCCGCCGTTTTGGGTTTCAACATAGAAAACCAAAGGGTCATTTGGGTGAAAAATTGGCTGAAAACCATCCCCACCATATAGCCGAGGCCAGTCGTTGATGCCCGTTGCGTTGCCGCCGAAGGTGCCGTTGTCCTGTGCGCCACCATAATAATAGGTAGGCTCGTGCGGGTTGTAGGCCACCCGGTAGAGCTGGGTCGTGGGGATGTTTTCAATATCCGACCAAGCGACGCCATTGTCGTCAGATCTGTACAAGCCGCCGTCGGTAGCGAGGTAAAACTTGCCCGAAGGACTGATTTCCAAGTCGTGTTTATCGGCATGAACCTCGTACAGCCACCATTCCGGTGCCATCAATTCCCAAACGCCGAGTTCAGGATAGCCTCGCCAAGCATCCACGCCAAGCAGGTA
Organism: Saprospiraceae bacterium; assembly: GCA_031426435.1. Lineage (GTDB taxonomy): Bacteria > Bacteroidota > Bacteroidia > Chitinophagales > Saprospiraceae > UBA6168. Next base: position 3,095 of record JANPLH010000509.1, read on the forward strand.
AAGTTCATCGTCATTGGTGGGGTTCACCCTGATTTGGGCAAAGTACCAACCAAAATTGGAGAAGGCATCTTCAACGCCCACGATGCTGATGGTGTCCCAATTTGCCCCTGCATCAGTTGATTTGTAAATGGCTCCCAAGGCCAAATCTGTGTCCACGTAAAGCGCATAGACGAGCCCCTGTGTTTGCTGAGAAATGGCCAATCCCGTGCGGCACTTATCCTCGGAAGGCAGGCCATTGGTGAGCTGCGCCCAAGTATTGCCGCCATCGGTGGTCTTGAAAACCTTGGCTCCCGGGCCTCTCACCACGCTTTCTTGGTTGTTACGCACCCGGTCCCAGCCACTGGCATACAGCACGTTCGGGTCGAATGGGTCCATGACCAGGTCACAGATTCCTGCTTGGTCACTGATGGTCAGCACTTTTTGCCAAGAGGCCCCGGCGTCGGTGCTGCGGTACAGGCCCCGTGCATCGTCCCGCACGAAGGGAAGCCCCATTGAGGCAGCGTAAATGATGTTCGGGTTGGTTGGATGGAGGGCGATTTTAGAGATGACCCGTTGCGCAGCAAGGCCAAGGTGCGTCCAAGTGTCGCCGCCGTCCGTGCTGCGATAGATGCCGTCGCCGAGCATGGGGTAGAAGGAGATGTTCGGGTCGCCCGTTCCGACGTAAATGGTGTTCGGGTCGGTAGGACTTATGGCGATGTCGCCAATGCTGGGCCAGGCTTTTTCATCAAAAATGGGCGACCAGTTCTGACCGCTATCCTTGGTGCGCCATAAGCCGCCGCTGGAGAAGCCAGCGAAAATGATGTTCTCGTTTTGTGGGTTCACGGCCACCGTGTTCACCCTTGCACCGATGTTGCCGGGGCCTTCCACTGTCCACTCATCGTCGAAGCCCGCCACTTTTTCCACAGCCAAAAGCCTCGCCTCCGTCATTCCTGCGTCAAATGCCTTCATGTCCACGTAGGCATCTGGGTAGGCACGTTGGGTGAAATAGTCTTCGTTGGGAAATTTGCCTGTTGGAATTCCGCTGGTTTTGTCCTTTGGTTGACAAGCTGCGAAAAGGACGATTGCCGAAAAGCAAGCGAAGGAGAGGAATTGTTTGTTCATACTAACGGTGGTGGTTGTCAGATTTGAGTGCAAAAAATGGTAGCAGCCTATTTATAATAATCTGATTTGCAGGCTGTTGAGATTTTATTTTGGTAAAAAAGTTGGCCAATGGCTGGTGCGCCATTCCGAAAGTTAGGCTATTTTCTCAAATCCATTGCTTGGTCAATCTCCGCTGCAAGGCCTTGCAGGAAATGCGAGGGATAAACATGAACGCCGGGCTTTAAACCTTGCGCAGCACTGACCATTGCCTTGG
>JANPLH010000510.1:0-4834 GCA_031426435.1 Saprospiraceae bacterium
GTCCGTTCACCTTCGACATCCGTCGCCATATCAATAGAGACCCAGGCTGCCTGAACGAAAACGCCGATTTTTTGCGCCCATTTGCTACTCAATACCACTACGCATTGGTCGTGTTTGACAAAGAGGGTTGCGGCAAAGAAAGCAGGGGCCGGGAAGCTATAGAATCAGGTGTTGAAGCCATGTTGTCGGCCAATGGATGGGCCGACGAAAATATCGCTGCTATCGTTACAGACCCAGAAATTGAAAACTGGATATGGGTCAATTCCGCAAATATGTCCAAAGAACTGAATTGGACCGAGACCAATGCCCTTTATTTATGGCTACAAGAAAATGGATGGCGCACACAAGACGCATCGAAGCCTGCCCGCCCGAAAGAAGCCTTGGAAGCTGTTTTGAGGAAAACCAAAAAGCCACGTTCTGCCTCCATTTATAAAAACATCGCCGAAAAAGTATCCTTCACGAAATGTAAAGAGCCAGCCTTTTTGAAACTCATTGAAAAAATGAAATCGTGGTTTGGCAAGGACGAGCATTAAGGACAGGATGGGCCTTTGGCAAAAAAAACGTCTGCCTCGAAAATCAAGACAGACGCATCAAAACAAAACGAAAAACCAACTTTAAACAAGTCTTTTATGCATTAAATAACCGCTGCGGTGCTTCAAATGTTGCCCGCTTGGGTGTTAATAAACTCTTAAAAACAGTTAAGAACGCCTTTATTTGCTCGAATCTTGGGCTTTCAGGCGAACACTGATATTCTCTTGTTTGCCGCTTCTGTTCACAACGAGCGCTACTGCGTCGCCCGCTTTTGAACCACCTATCACTTCCAGTAAATCAGCCGACGATTTCACGTTTTTGCCATTGGCTTGCACGATAACGTCGTTTGGCAAAACACCTGCGTATTGCGCAGCACCGCCATCTATTAAACTTTCAACAAGTACGCCCTGCGAAATGTTCAAGCCGAGCTCATCGGCATCTTGGTTGTTTAAATCGGCAATGTTGATGCCGAGGAAGCCCCTTTGGTAAGAACCGTTCTTAATGAGGTCGTCCACGATGCCAATGGCCAAGTTGATGGGAATGGCGAAAGAGTAGCCCTCGAAATAGCCGGTTTGCGTTGCAATGGCCGTATTGATACCAAGCAGCCTGCCGGTGGCGTCCACGAGTGCGCCGCCGCTGTTGCCGGGGTTCACGGCTGCGTCGGTCTGGATGAATGACTCAATGGGGGCCTTGCCCTTGATGATATTGATGTCACGCCCTTTGGCGCTGATGATGCCAGCGGTGACGGTCGAGTTGAGTTCCAATGGGTTGCCCACGGCCAACACCCATTCGCCGATTTTGGCTTCATCGGAGTTGGCGATGCGCATGGTTGGCAAGCCTTTCGCCTCGATTTTTAGTACGGCAAGGTCGCCATCCGGGTAGGTACCGACGACGGTCGCCTTGTAGTTTTTGTTGTCGTAGGTGGTCACTTCCACCTCGTCGGCAAACTCCACAACGTGGTTGTTGGTGATGATATAGCCGTCCTGCGTGTAGATGACGCCCGAACCCGTGCCCTGTTTTGGTTGGTGGAAATTGAAGAAAGGACTGTGCTGGAAGGAATCGTCGCCGAAGAAATTGGGCCAAGGCTGGTTTTGCTGGCGTTGGCGGTTTTCACGGGCTTTTTTCTCACTTTCCTTGGCGGAGATATGTACCACGGCAGGCGTCGCATTGGCGGCGGCTTGCGTAAAGTCGAAGGGCACATTGGCCATAGGGCCAACATTGATGTTGTTCACTTGCTTGGCAAATTGGCCATTCATGGCGGCTATCCCCTCGGGCTGGCTGCCTTGGAAGGCGAGGAAGCCACCGAGCGTGATAATTCCGCCAATCATCCCGGCAACTACGAACTGAAATACCTGCTTCATGGTTGAATTAGTTTTAGAATGTTTTACAAAGTATTGAATCACAAACCTCTTGGTTGCAATTCGCAAAAATAAACGCCTACCCCACCCGTCGGTTATTTCAACAATCTGGTTTAACGACAAATTAACAAGGCAAAATTTTGATGAAAAACCAATCTATTGTTGCCGCTGGCAAACTCCTTTTTTTGTGTCAAAAAATATTCTACCCGCTATTTTCATTATGCCCCTTCAAATGCTGACTTTCACGCCAGATTTTCTTTTTTTGCCACCGAAGCCCGTCCGCATGGGCGATGTGACACATGTTTTACAACAAACCTGATTTTAATGACTTGCTGCGGCCAGAGACCGAACTGGAGGTAAAGCTGCTGGAAATCCCAGTGTTTCAGGAGGGCCTGAACTGGGGCAAACCTCGCTTTGGCCACCCGGAGGGCAAGGTCGGCTACCATGTGCGGGAGGTGCTGGACAATGTGGAAAAAATTGCAAAAACCCCAGCCGATAGGCAGCAACTCCGCCTCATCGCCATTGTCCACGATACCTTCAAGTTCAAGGAATTTGAGCTTGGCCGCAGGGTGAAGCACCACGGGCTGCTGGCACGGGAATTTATGGAGGCGCATGTAAGCGACCCGATGCTGCTCAAAATCATCGAACTGCACGACGAGGCTTTTTACTGCTGGCGCAATGCCCACCTCGAACAACAGCCGCTCAGTGCCAGCCTCCGTTTGGAAAAACTGTTGGAGACGCTTGATGGAACCCTGCCGCTCTATCTCGATTTTTACAAATGCGATACCCAAACGGGCGACAAAGTGCAGGCCCCTTTGTACTGGTTCGAGCAAATGGTGTCGGCCAAATAGTGCGAGTTGTGTTTGCCAATCGCCAATTCCTATCTTTGCACCATGAAAAAGTGGAACCCAATCAATTTTTTGATCATCTTCGTAGTGGCCGCTGGCCTTTTCACGTTCGCCAAGCAGTTTTACATGAAACCCAGTCTGGACGATGGCGAAAAGGCACCTGACTTCGTGGCCATCTCTCATAAAAACTTGGGATTCAAGCTCTCGGACTTGAAGGGCAAATACGTGCTCCTCGATTTTTGGGGGAGCTGGTGCGGCCCCTGCATTGCGGCAGCGCCCGAACTCATTGCATTGTATGGAAAATATGGAACCGCCAAGTTTCAAGAAGCGGAGGGCTTCACCATTGTGAGTGTGGCGGTAGAAAAGAACAAGCAACGCTGGGAAAATGCCATTGAACAACTTGGACTTACATGGCCTTATCAAGCCATTGACCCAATTAACAGTTTCAAGTTCTTCGATTCCCCAATTGCCAATGACTATGGTGTGAAACAACTGCCTACCAAGTTCTTGATTGGGCCGGACAGGAAGATTCTATCCGTGGATTTACCCATAACGGAAATTGACCGTTTTTTAGCAGAAAGGCTTAAAAAATAAGCTCAACTCAGCTCATCGTACAACCGCATATAGTCCTTTGCGGAACGCTCCCAAGAGAAATCCACTGCCATGATGCGCTCCCGCAAGCTAGCCAATGTTTCTGGGTTGTTGTAAACCTTCACCGCACGAAAGATGGCCATGGCAGCGTCCTCCACCGTGAATTGGTTGAAGCGGATGCCCCGCCCACCATGGTCGCCAATATCAATAATAGTGTCCTTCAAACCGCCAACGCTGCGCACAATGGGTATGCTGCCGTAGCGGCAAGCGTACATCTGGTTCAGGCCGCAAGGCTCCACACGGGAAGGCATCAGCAGGAAATCAGACCCGGCATAAAGCTGGTGTGCCAAGCCTTCGTTGTACTCCAATGAGGCATCGTAGAAGCCGGGCAATTGGTTTTTCATTTCGGCAAACTCCTGCATCAAATCTGGCTCGCCCGTGCCCAGCACGACAAACCCGGCCCTGACGCCACTGCCAACTACCCGCCTTATCACATCGGGAATGAGGTCGGCTCCTTTCTCACGCACCAGGCGCCCAATGAAAGTGATGATGGGCAAATCAGGTATGATACGGAAGCGGTCGTGCAGCTTTTCTTTGTTCAGTTGCTTGAACTCTTCCACCTTGCCTTTTTCCAATGGGAAAGAAATATACTTATCAGTAGAAGGATCCCAAAGGATGGTATCAATGCCGTTGATAATGCCCGCAGCCTTGGGCATTTCACTGTTCATCAGCGGTTCCAAGCCACCAGCACTGTACTTGAGTTCTTCCAAGTAGCCGGGTGAAACGGTAGTGAAGCGCCAGCAGCACTTGAGCGCCGAGGCCAAGGGGCAAATCGTGTTTCCCCAGTCGAGCAGCCAGCGTGCATCAGATTGAAAATAGGGCAGTAGGTGGGCATTGTTCCAACCAAAGGCTCCATTGTATTCGCCGTTGTGGATGGTAAAAATGGTGGGCATATTGCGCAGCGAATGGAATTCTGGGCAAAATTTCACCATGAACGGGATAAGCCCCGTATGGTGGTCGTGGCAATGCAGGATTTGTGGTTTCCACTGCATGTCCACCACCCACTTCAGCACAGCCTGTTGGAAGCAGAGGTAGCGCTCCACTTCGTCGCCGTACCAGCCGCCGCCGGGGTCACTATACACGCCGGGGCGGTCAAACTTGCCGGGTATGTTGACCACATAGAGCGGAAAGCCAAGGCCTTGGTTTTGCACCTCCTCGATGGCGAACCAAATATGCTCATTGTGCAGCCGCACATGCCCTTGGAACACCTCGCGGTAGCGCTGCGAGTTGAGCCATTTAGTGGTAAACTTGGGCATGATGACGGCGGTGCTGACGCCCGCCTTGTTGAGGTAAATCGGCAGTGCGCCGACCACGTCACCCAGCCCGCCGGACTTGGCCGCTGGGTAGCATTCCATGCTGATGTGAAGGATTTTCATAATTCAGAGGGTGAGAGGGTGAGAGGGTGAGAAGGTGAGAGCGTGAGAGCGGTGCGTTTCCCACTCTCTC
>JANPLH010000511.1:0-10793 GCA_031426435.1 Saprospiraceae bacterium
GAGGTATGGAGGTATGGAGGTATGAGGTATGACGGGAAATAGCCATTTTCTCATTAATTGGAATGGTTGGAAGCCAAATTAGAAAGCAGCGAGTACATTTGTAAAAAATTAAATCAAATGACCGCCAACCTGTTTAAATGCTTGTTTTTTTGCTTGCTGTTTTTTGTGGCCAACTTATCTTTTGGGCAAAAGAACCATTTCGGCTTTTATTTGGGGCCAACGCTTTCTTCCCTGAAATTGGAGCAGAGAGCTGCTGCTGATGTTATTATTGACCCTTTTGATTATAAATTCGGCTTTACCGTAGGGGTTTTTGGCACATTAGGGCTTTCCGACAATGTGTCTTTGCGGGGCGAGTTCAACTTCGAGCGCAAGGGCGGCAGGTCGGGCTTGTTACTATCTGATGGTCACGGCAACCCGCTGCCCGGCAAGCATATTGATGAGCATTTCGACTACTTGCAATTCCCCGTCTTGTTTCAACTCGGTGCCGGAAAGGATTTCAAGGTTTTCATCCATATCGGCTATGCTTTTGGCTACCTGCTGCACCGTACTTCCGACTTTCCAGATAAAATAACCGTTGTGGTTGACCAGGAACCAGCACCCCCAAAAAGCTATATTTTGCTGATGCCAGCAGCCTATAAAACGATAGACCATTCCATCGTGGCGGGCATTGGCGCAAGCCCTTTATTGTCCAATGGAATGCGGATGCAATTTGGTCTGCGGGCTTATAATGGCAAGTTGAATATCAGCAAAGGCGAGTCTGCTTTTGATGCCAAAAATTTTTCGGTTGCATTGATTGCAGGTTTGGAGTTTTGAGGGATGCTCGGTCACGTCATCCCTTAATCCCTCATCCCTCATCCCTATTCCGGATACTCAATCCGCACATGGTGTATGCTCCGCAACATTTTTTGGAACACCTGCCGGCATACCTCCAAATCGCCAAAACTGAGCTGCGATTCGTTCAGTTGGCCGTGGTCTATTTTCCCTTTAAAGATTTTATCCACCAAATTGTCAATGTCTTGGCCCGTCGGCGATTTCAGGGTGCGGGACGTGGCCTCCACCGAGTCGGCGAGCATCAGAATGGCCTCTTCCTTGGACGCTGGCAATGGGCCGGGATAGGTGAAAAGTGCAGCATCCACTGGCGTTTCTGGATTTTCTTGAAGGTAGTTTTTGTAAAAATACTCCACCCTCGTTGTGCCGTGGTGGGTGGTGATAAAACGCAAGATGCTCGGCGGCAGGCCGGCTTTCTTCGCCATTTTTTCACCTTCCGTTACGTGCTCGATGATGATACGGGCGCTATCTCTCCGACTCATGCCCTCATGGGGGCTGGTGCCTGTTTGGTTTTCCACGAAATACGCTGGTTGCAACGTTTTGCCAATATCGTGGTAAAGCGCACCTACCCGCACCAGCAGGGGGTCGGCTCCGATTTCATTGGCGGCGGCCTCGGCGAGGTTGCCCACCTGGAGCGAGTGCTGAAAGGTGCCGGGCGCTTTCATCGCCAAATCCCGAAGCAGCGGGCGGTTCATGTCTGACAGCTCCACGAGCGAAATGGACGAGGTAAACCCAAACATGCGCTCCGTCAGCGGTATGAGCGGGAAGGCCAGCATGGTAAGCAGCCCATTGAAAGCCAGCCAGCCCATAGCGTTCCAATTAATGCCGCTAAAGCTGCCTTCTTCTATCAACGACATGCCGATATGAGAAATGGAGTAGGACAACAGGATGGCCACCACCGATTGGAAGAACCTCGACCAGTCCCTTGCGTCGGCAACGGCCAGTACGGCCACCACCCCAGCCACGATTTGTGTGAACAAAAACTGGTGCCCCTCCGCTGTCAGGAAGCCCGCAATCAGCACCACGACCACATGGGTGAAGAACGCTAAACGATAAGTGAAAAAATGCCGCACCACCACAGGCACCACACAATAGGGAATGACGTACACGCTCAGTACCTCCGTCCGCTCGACGAGAAAGGTTAGGTAGCTGAAAGCGACCATCCAAATCATCACAAAGGCGAGGTAGTTCCAAGTGGAAAGTATCTCTTTTCGGTACGCATTGACGTACATGATGAAGGCCCCCAATATCAGGGCCGTGAGCAGGAGATAACCGAAATAGACCACCAAGCCCGATTTTTGGGAACTGATATCCGCCTCGAACTTGGACTTGTAGGAAGCCAGTTTTTCAAAGACCTCATCGCTGACGAGGTTGCCTTTTTGTACAATCAGTTCGCCCTGTGCCACCAATCCCCTCGATGGGGAAACATTGATGATGGCGTCATCCAGCATGGCCTTGGTGCGTACCTCGTCATAGGTAATATTGGGGACAATGGATGATTTTAGCAGCGACAGCACTTCGGCAGGCAGGGCATTTGGTTTTTGCTTCGCAAAAGCATCCACCACGGCGGCGGCTTGTTCAAGCTTGTAAAAACCAGAGAGCGTGCGCTTGAAGGTCGTGTTACCTTTTACAATATTGATGACGAATTTTTGGTCGGCGGTTGCATGTTCCGGTGCGAGTTGGACGATGCCAGAGGAATAGATTTTTTCGAGCAAATCAAGACCCCTTGATCTGTATTTTTCGAGCTGGCTTAGGGTAGGGTAGGGTGTTGGCGACTCCTTTCCCCATTGCTCCAATGCGGCTTCAAAATCCTTCATCTTGGCATTTGACAGGTCGGAGTTGAGGCTGTAATAAGGCCAGAAACCCTTCATAATCAATGCCTTGTCCTCTTGGAGTTCTTTCTCGCTCTTTTTTATCGCAAAATCAAACGGTGCCACGAGGTCGTCGTATTTCCAGATTTGCCCTCGCTGAAATTCGTATTTGAACTTCACATTGTTCGGGTACAACAAGCTGATGAGCAGCGCCACAGCCACCACCGTTCCGATGTTGACCACCTGCTTGAATCTGCGATAAACTGTCTGAAACTGTTGGTTCATGTGCCTTGTAAAATGGTGTTTTCTGGCGGTGAAGATACTGGCTATTTGTTATCTTTGTTGCACAGACTGCCAGTAGCACGGACTGCCAGTCCGTGAAGCACGAAAGCACGAGGCAGTCAATGAAAAACGAAAGCACGGACTGGCAATCCGTGATACTGCAAACACCAATGAAAGCTACCACTATTGACGAAGTCATCACCCGATTGGAGGCCATTGTATCAGAATGCCACCGCAGCGCCGACCCGCTTGGCATTTTTGCATTGGTTTACCTTGGTGTCACCCAGTCCGTAAGGGAAGGGGTGCGAAACGGCAGCTTCCTTGACGGCCCACGCATGGAACGGCTTGACGTGATTTTCGCCAACCGTTACATTGATGCTTACGATGCCTACAGGCAAGGGCAGTCCTGCACCCAAGCTTGGCAAACGAGTTTCGATGCCGCCCGCCGCTTCGATTTGCTCATCCTCCAACATTTGCTTATGGGCATGAACGCTCATATCAACCTCGACCTCGGCATCGCTGCGGCGGAAACGGTGCCTGTTGGCCAGTTGAAAGAATTGGAGGCAGATTTCAATGCCATCAATGCCATGTTGGCTGAGAAGATTGATGCAGTACAGGATAAATTGAGCGGTGTTTCGCCCATGCTTTTTCTCGTGGATTGGTTTGGGAAAAAGGGCGATGAGCGCTTTGCCGAGTTCAGTCTCGTGAAAGCCCGTACCAATGCGTGGAGAGCCACCAACCGCTTGTCCCAACTTTCAGAAGCTGATAGAATGTTGGAAATCAATGAGTTGGATGGTTATGTAGCCTTGTTGAACAAGCTCATCGTCAAGCCGGGCGTCATTTTCCGGGGGACACTCAGGTTTGTAAAATGGTTTGAATTGAAGGATGTGGGAAGGGTCTTGGACTTGCTTCGCTGAAGTTTCACTTAGGCGCAATGGTATATTTCGAGTATTGCAGCCGCCATTTTTTCTTTTGTAAAATGCTGCGCTTTCTGGTAGGCGTTTTCGATGGTTTTGCTTTTCAAACCATGGTCACTTAACAGGTTTCTGACAGCAGCGGCAAATCCATCAGCGTCTCCTGCCTTGCACAAAAGGCCCGTCCTGCCATTTTCTACCAATTCAGGAATTCCTCCAGCCTTTGACGCCACAACCGGCACTTTGCAGGCAAACGCATCGAGCAGGGTGGTGCCCAAACCTTCTGTTTTACTGGTAAACAACAGCAAGTCGAGTTCCGGCAAGATTTCATTGATATCGTTCCTGAAGCCTGTCAGCAGCACCCGGTTTTGCAGTGCTTTTTTCTGGATGAGGTAGCGCAGTTTTTCCTCCTCCCCGCCATCACCACCGATGGCCAAAAACACGGCAGGAAAGCCCAATTTCACCAATTTTTCGGCAGTTTCGAGGAAGGTGATATAATCCTTGTGCGGCGCAAGGGCGGCCACGTTCGCTATCAGATAATGGTTTTTCGGGAATTTGAATTCGCTTCGCAAACGGTTGGTTTTCAGCAAGTTGCCCGAATTATAGAAACGGCCAAGGTCGATGCCGCTGTGCACGACAGCCAATTTCTCCGGCCTTCTGATTTCGGGGCTAATGACCTGTTTTATAAAATCCGAAACGCAAATGATGCGATGGATGGCAGGGTGGTTGTATTTCCAGCTCGAAAGGCGGTTTTTGCCAACTGGAAAATCCACTCGGCGATGCACGAAGATGGGCATTTTCAACCCCCAAATTGCGGTAGCTAAAACGGCGAAAGTATGCGAGGGCGAATCATGGGCATGAACGTGGGTGACACCCTCATTTCGACAAATATTGCGGATTCGCAGTGCTAAGAAAGGGTCGAGGTTGAAGGTTTTTTGAAATCCAAAAGTCTGAATCCCTAACTGTCTGCAATGTGCTTCAAGTACTGACCCCGTCGGACAAAACACTACCTGCTGGATGCCTTGTTTGCCAAGTTCCGCCATTAGGTACGCTACCTGTTGCTCGCCTCCTCGCCATGACATGGCGGTGCTGAGGTGTAGTATGTTCATTTTGTCCAACGGTGTAAACGGTAAAATTGGCTAAATGGAAAGGTACTATCTTTAGGACAATTAAGGCGGTGGTAAGCGCCATCGCCTTAATCCAGCACAAAACTAATCAAGAATTTTCAAAAAATGCTTGCCCTTGATTTCATTATGCTTTTATGACACAAAAATGGAAAATTGACGGTTTCCACCTGCCTGGGGCTGACAGAAACCGCCTGATTCCAAAGTCACTTCAACTCGTATTTGACAGGTAGTGTGAACATGACCCTGACGGGGTTGCCCCTTTGCCTGCCTGGGTTCCATAGTGGCATCAATTTAATGACCCTTGATGCTTCGTCGCCGCAGCCAGCCCCAATGTCACGCACGATTTCTATATTGGTGATGCTACCGTCCCGCTCTACCACAAACCGAACGTAAACTGTGCCGGAAACTCCATTCTCCCTTGCAATGGCTGGGTAGTTGATATTGGCGTAAATGAACTCCAACAGCTTTTTCTCTGCACAGGCCATTCGCTCGGCCTTGACTCCAATTTCTTCACAACCGGGGAAAGTAGGCTGGTCTTCTACTACCTTGAAAATTTCACGCTCAGCTTCATCCATTGGTGGTGGAGGTGGTGCTGGAGCAGCAGCGACAGCAACCTCTTTCTTTTCCTGGACTGGTGCAGCATTGATTTCAGATCCCTCGTCAATGCTCATGTCCTGAAATATCTTCGTCTCGATATCTGGCATATCGGAGGCCACAATCTGGACGGATGGTGGAGGAGGTGGTGGAGGAGGTGGTGGCTCCATTGTTCTTGGTGTTTCCATTTCTATCTCGTCACCAACTGTGCCGAGCAAGCTAGATATGTCCACCTTCTTTTCATAGGTGGTCCAGCTGAATGCAAAAATCATCAGTAATAGTGCAACCATTATCCCGTATATCCGCAAGGAAGTGCTTACCCGGAACACGTCCAACTCAGGGTACTTTGTCCTTGCTTCAATCGGGGAACTCCAATGTTCGTTACGGTGCATTTCCGTCAAGTTTTCAGTTTCAACCTTCCTGAAATGTGCCCGTAACAACAGTAACAAAATGGTCGTAATCGCAATAACGGCAATTAGCCCAATTTCAATAATCCAAGTGGAGGTTTCAAATGTCATGACTTCGGATTTTATGGTTATAACATTGTTGATTGATGACCCGAAGTTCATGGAAACACCAGCGAACATTGATGCTGTTCGTCATTTAAAAAATTGATTTTTGTCAATAAATATGGATTAAAGCGGCATAAGGTGAGCTATATATGCTGCATTGTTTTTGGTTATTCAAAATCGAGGCTCTTGTAGGGTTGCCGTAACAAAGAAATTGAAGCTCATGACGGGTAAGCGTGTATTAAGATAACCCGGTCTCTCGACACTGGAGTCTGCATTAGTTTTCAATTTGTGGTAAACCGGCATGAGCCAGAAATAAAATGGATTAGCCTTCTACACCTTCCAATACAAGGTCATTTTTCAAGCTCCTGAAATCAACAGGTGCAACTGCAGAAACACCTTGCTCGGCCATATAAACCCCATAAATCGTGTCTACAGCCGCCATCGTCTGCTTGTTGTGGGTGACGATGATGAACTGGCTGTCCTTGCTGAAATCCTTGATGATGCCGTTGAACTTCTCGATGTTGGCGTCGTCGAGCGGGGCGTCCACCTCGTCGAAGATGCAAAAGGGGGCGGGCTTTAGCAGGTAAAGCGCAAATAGCAATGCCGTGGCGGTCAGTGTTTTTTCCCCACCCGAAAGTTGGCTAATGGTCTGTGGGCGCTTGCCTTTTGGCTTCGCAACGATTTCGATGCCACTCTCCAACGGATTTTCGGGGTCAAGTAGGATGAGGTCTGCGGCGTCGTCGCTGGTGAACAGGCTGCGGAAGGCGTCAATGAAGTAGAGCCGCACCTTGCCGAAGGCTTCGAGGAACTGCGCCGTGGCCGTCTCCTCGATTTCCTTGATGGTCTCCATCAGGTCGTCCTTGGCCTTCAAAATATCGTCTCGTTGCGTGGTAATATTTTCGTGGCGCTCCTTCATCTCATCGTAGGCTTCCATCGCCATCGGATTTATCTCGCCGTAGTTGTCGAGTCGGCCTTTTATCCTTTCCACTTTCATTTGCAAGTCTTCCTGAGTTTCCCCTTCTGCCAACTGCCACCTGCCAACTGCCAACTGTTCGTGGTCGTTGATGCTTAGGTTAAATTCAATCCTAAGCCGCTCCGCAATGTTCGAGAGCTGGTACTTCGTGTCGCTGAATTTTTCCCGGAGGTTGTTGATTTTTATCTGCGAATCCTGCGATTGGCGAGCCAGCGCACGCAGCTTGTCTTCGATTTCGTGGATGCTGTTGCGGGCACCAAAGAAGGCTTGCTCAGCGGCGGAAAGCGTCCCTTCTCGTTCTTTGCGGAGCGCATAATTCTCCTGCAAAGCCTTCACCAACTTTTCAATGTCGTCGTTGATTTGCGCCACCTCGCTACCTGCTTCGTCCAACTGGCGCTGGTTGGTAGCGAGTGTAGCTCGGTTTTCGTCCAATTGTTTTTCCCGGAAGGAAAGCTCCCGTTGCAGCGCCGACACTTTGTTCTGCTGCTTGATGAACTCGATATTGTTGTTGTTGAAATCGGTGCTGGCCTGGCTCAATTGCTCCGCAACCTGACGGAAACTGCCGTCGGTGTTGCTGATTTGCTTGCGGGCCTCGTCGGCCACTTGGAACTTGTCTTCGAGCTGCTTTTCGATGTCGGCATTTGCCATTTCAAAGGACTTGATGCGCTCAACGTTGGCCACTTTTTTGGCATCCACGTCCCGGATATACGACTCAAAACTTTCCAGACGGGCGGCCATTGAAGCCCGTTCCTGCGAGACTTTGTTCAGCATTTGCTGCTCTTGCTGGATGGCTTGGCGTGACTGCTGCCCCTTGAGGTTTTCAATGCTCGTCTTCAATTGGTACATCTCCGTTGAGAGCTTTGTCTCGTCCTCCTCGCCCCGTTTGATGGAATTGTCGAGGATTTCGAGGTTCTTCTTCCGCCCGATTTTTTTGCCCTCAAACAAGCCCACGCTGCCCCCGCTCAAGCTGTGGCGGCGCTGGATGAAACGGCCCGATTTGGCCAGCAGCGTCACGTTTTGCGAAGCAAAGTCCTTTGCAACCTCCTCTTTTTCAAGGATGAAAACGTTTTCGAGCAGGTAGTTCACGAGGTTGCGGTACATCAGTTCGCACTGCACGAGGTCGGTAGCGGGCCGCATCCCCTCAGTGAGCATGGCAATGCTAGGCGTGAAGTCCTTGAAGCTGTCATTGACGAAGAAGTTGGCCTTGCCCTTCTGTGCAGATTGCAGCAGTTGCACGGCTTGTTGGGCGTCCTCGATATTTTCCGTCACATAATAATTAAGGTAGGGTTCGAGGTAGTTTTCGATGGCCACCCGGTAGTCCACCTCCACGTAAATCAGGTCGGAAAGCAGCGGTGCCTGCTTGGTCCAGTTCTTCGCATTGCTCAAAAACCGGATGCTCTCCGGGAAGCCTTCGAGGCTTTCGACCATGCTCTTGGTCAGCTTGTATTCGTTGCGTTTGGCGTCCAGTTCCCGGTGTATTTTCTGGATGCGGCTCTTGAGGTCGTCTAATTTGTTTTCGCCTTCGGCAATATCGAGGCGGCGTTGTTCTTCCGCTTTTTCGAGGCTTTCGAGGGCGGTGCGGCGCTCGGCCTCCTCTTTCTCCAGCTCCTTGATTTTAGCGCCCAGCGACTCGGTTTCCGTTTTGCGGTTCTTCACCTCCTCCTCGCCGTGGGCAATGTCGTGGCGAAGGTTTTCCATCTGGTTGGCGTTGACGGCCTTGGATTTTTCCAGTTCGTAAAGTTCCCGCTCTACCTTCTGCTGGTTCTGCATGATGGCATCCAGCCCGGCCTTCATCTCGCCGTGGCTTTGGCGGATGTCGTGGAGCTTTTTCTCGGCGGCTTCGAGCTGCTGTTCGAGCTTGCTTTCGAGGCGGCGGTCTTCCTGTAGTGTTTCCCTGTAGCCCGCTATTTCTTCTTCTAGCGTTGCAATGCGTGATTTCGCAATCACGATGGCCTCCTGTGATTTCGCCTTGTTCTGCTCCACAAAGGTGATGCGCTGCTCCAGCACCCGCCGCTCGTTCTCGCTGTCCCGGATGCGCCCGACGAGTTGGTTCATCTCCCGTTGGCGCTCGCTCAGGGCCTGCTCTTGGTCGAGATTGCTTTTGCGCTGCTGCTCCAAGCCAGCCTCCATTTGCCGCTGCTCCACTTCGAGTTGGCGGTAGCGGTCTTCCTCTTTTTCCAAGGAATCCTTCACCTCTTTGTACTTGGCCTTCAGCGATTCCGATTTCAGCGCCGCCAATTTGATGGCCAAATCCTTGTATTCTTCCTTGAGTTCAAAATACTTTTTCGTGCGCTTGGCCTGTTGTTCCAGCGATTTGAGGTTGTTGTTGATTTCAAATAAAAGGTCGTCCACCCGCTCCAGGTCGGCGGTGGTAGCCTGCAGTTTTTGGAGCGTCTCCCTCTTCCTGATTTTGTACTTGGAAATACCGGCTGCCTGCTCAAACATCTTGCGGCGAGCGTTGTCCTTATCCGCCAGGATTTCGTCCACCATGCCGAGGGCGATGATGGCGTAGCTGTTGGAGCCGATGCCCGTATCCATCAGCAGGTTGGTGATGTCCTTCAAGCGACAGACGACGCCGTTCAATTGGTACTCACTCTCGCCGCTGCGGTAGAGCCGGCGGGTGATGGCCACGGAATTGTATTCGGTGGGCAGCAGGTTCTTGGTGTTCTCGAAGCTCAGCGTCACCTGCGCCATGCCGCCCTGCTTGCGGCTTTTCGTGCCGTTGAAGATGACCGAGGTCATGGTGTCGAGACGAAGCTCGCTGCTCTTCTGCTCGCCCAGCACCCAGCGGATGGCATCCACGACATTGCTCTTGCCGCTGCCGTTCGGCCCGACAATGCCAATCACGTCCTCGTTGAAATGGATGACCGTTTCATCGGCGAACGACTTGAAGCCTTTTATTTCGAGGGTCTTGAGACGCATTTGTTGAATTTCGGGGGCGAAGGTAGGGAGATTTTGGGGAAAGTGGAGGGATGTCGGGAACAACTAAAAACGAGCAGGGGACGAATCTGCAAAAACCTGTTTAGATGTTTTGAATTTGTAATAGCCGAGTGGTAGCTTTGCACCTGCGGTCGGATTGTCGGCCTCATTTTAGCCCGTTAACTATTTGTGCTTATCTACTTTGTGGGTGGATGGGGACGTACAAAACGGAAATGAACGCATCTGCGGACATGTGTGGGGTTGCGTTCACATTCAAGTTCACTACAATTTGAGAAAACTAACAAAAGTCCAATATGAAAGATATTTTCCTATGTCATTCAAAGAAAGACCGAGACCAAGCAATAAAAATCAAAACTGAACTTGAATATTTTGGTTATAGTGTTTGGTTTGATGAGGAAGACATCTTGCCAGGTCAAATTTGGGAGCAAAAAATTAAAAATTCAATAGAAGAAGCTCTGATAGTAATGGTTTGTCTGTCTTCTAATTGGGTTAGTGCAAAGTCTTATGCACATAAAGAGTTAAGGACTGCCCTTGAAGTGATGTATCAATACCCAGAAGACCAAATATTTATTATTCCAATAAAATTTGACAATTGCCCCACGCCTGAACGATTGAAAAATATTCAATATATTGAAATATATAAACAAGAATATTTGATAAAACTTCAAATGAGCTTAGAAACTGTTTTAAAACCTGTTATAAGCGGTTAGCCATTATTCTAATCATGGCAATATATACCATGCTTTGACTATTGCGAACCGTTTTTTCATAGTCTTTGTTAAGTCTTCTGGATTGGGTTAACCATGCAAAAG
>JANPLH010000512.1:0-25699 GCA_031426435.1 Saprospiraceae bacterium
ATTGCGCCCAGAAATTCCATGAGGCCATAAAAACGGCAATATTTGAAATAAACCACCATCACGTTAGAATGGCCGATATGCAGACATTGATTACACCACGTTTTCAAGCGTTTGCACAAAACCTAATGGCGTGAAGTATAAAAATGTTACCAATCCAAATATAGGATATGGAAATCAAACCATGAAATATGCAGATGGAAAAACCAAGGAGTTTTATCAAATTGGTATCAGTGCAAACACGACCGGAATCTCTGTCTATATACTTGGCATAAAAGATAAGAAATATTTGGCCTTGAAATATGGAAAAGAACTCGGCAAGGCAAGTGTGACCGGGTATTGCATTAAGTTTAAAACGCTGAGAGATATAAACATTGATATTCTTGAAGCGGCAATAAGATATCGGGTTGAGGCTCAAGATGAATAAGGTAAGCTGACGGAATAGTTAACTTTCCACAAAATACATCTCCACCTCCCCCTTCCCCTTCGCCTCTACCTTCCCCCGTGGGATGCACCTAAAATTATCCTTCACCAGCGCATAAGTCGCCTCCGAGATGTTCACACGCTCCGGCTCGCCGCTGGATTCCATACGGGCGGCCATGTTCACGGTATCGCCCCAGATGTCGTAGGCGAACTTCTTCTGGCCCACCACGCCCGCCACCACCGGGCCAGTATGTATGCCAAGGCGGCAGACAAATACAGGCTTTCCAGCCGCCCGGTTTTTCTCGCCGAATTGTTTCATGAATACCTGCATTTCAAGGGCAGCTCGTACCATATCTTCGGCATGGGTGGAGGTCGGCTCCGGTAGCCCGGCAGCGCAGAAATAGGCGTCTCCGATGGTCTTTATCTTCTCGATGCCGTACCGCCCAATGATATCATCGAAGGCCCGAAAACACTCGTCCAATTCGGCCACGAGTTCCTCGGCACTGATTTGTTCTGAGATGGCCGTAAAGCCCTTGAAATCCGTGAAAAGCACCGTGACGGAATCGTAGCGGCGGGCCTTGGCCTTGCCATGCAGCTTGAGTTCCTCGGCAGTTTTGGCAGGCAGGATGTTGAGCAACAGGTCGTCCGAGCGCTTTTTCTCTTTTTGGATGATTTTGTTGCGGTTGAACAGTGTGAGCAGCAGCACCCCCAGCAGTCCCAAGCCACCGAGCAGCGAATAAAATCGGGTGCGGCCCGCCCGAAGTTGCGCCTCCTGCAATTGCAGCGCCTGTTGCTGTTTTTCGATTTCCTGTTGGCTTTGGATATTGATATAATTTGCCTCCCGGCGCTGTTCGGCATTGATTCTTTCCTCCGAAAAAGTCGAGTAGCGCAGCTCGTCGTACTGTTCCCGAAATTGATAGGCCGTCTCGAAATTGCCCATTTTGAAATGGATGCGGGCAAGGTCTTTCAGTGCGCTCTGTTGGAATTTTCGATCGTTTATCTCCTTGGCAATGGCATAGTACCGCTCCGTGTAGTCCAAGGCTTCGGGGTAGCGTTTCTGCCTGCGCCGCACATCGGCGATGCCGTTGAAGACCTCCATGATGCCCGCTCGGTCTTCGAGTTTCTCCCTGATTTTCAAAGACTTAGCAAAATACTCCTCCGTCTGCGACCAAGTTTTTTGAGCCAACGAAGGGTCGTCTTTTTTATCATAAAAACTGCCGAGGTTTTTCAAAGTGTAGCCGATATTATTGAATATTTCGGCCTGTCCGGCCTCGTCCTCCAGCCGCTGGCGGATAGCAAGGGCATCCTTGTATATGGCCAACGCCTTTTCAAAAAACTGCTCCGCGGCGGGGGGCAAACTGTCCTTGTCCATGAGCGCCTCGCCCTGGGTGTCGTTCAGGTTGGCGAGGTTGGTGAGCACGCTGGCTTGCTGCCAGTCGTTGCCGAGGCCCTTGTGCAGGTCGAGCGCTTTTTGGTAGGCTTCCTGTGCCTCCCGATAGCGGTCGGTCTCTGTGCGGATGTTCCCGACGATGTTCCAGGCATTGGCCACACCCTCGCCATCGTCGGTAGGGTCGGCGCCTTCGAGGTAGCGAAAGACGTTGTCGAGCGCTTCAGGGTAATCGCCCATTTTCTCCAGCACGTTGGCGATGTTGTAGTAGCTCCGCAAAACCCGTGCACTGTCGGCCAGTTCTTCCCGCACCTTCTGCGACTGGCGGTAGCCATCGAGCGCACCGAGGTAGTCGCCCTTGTTTTCCTTGACGTTGGCGATGTTGTTCAGCAGCGAAGCCACACCCTTTCGATCGTCTAATTGTTCCCTTACCGCCTTGCTTTTTTGGAAAAAATCAATTGCCATATCTGGCTCTCCGTGAATATCGGCTACCACTCCCCGGAAGTTGAGAGCATTGCCTTCGCCTTTTTTGAAGCCGAGTTTTTTGGATAAAACGAGCGCTGAATCAAGGTGCGCAATGGCCGTTTTCGGGTCATCGAATTTCAGTTCCCAAGCGATGTCATTGAGCAGGTTCACCCGGTTGGTGTCGGGTCGTGCGGATTTCAGTAAGCGGGTGAGACTATCGGCGGTTGGGTTTTGCTGCGCAATGAGGCAGCAAGGTAAAACGCAAAGGAGGATATGAATGGGCCAGTTTTTCTTCATGACTTCGTTTTTTTCAAGCAACGGCGCACCGCCGTGACAAACGTTGCGCCGTTGCGTGAAAATCTCCTAAAACCTCGTCCGTTGCAAGGCCCCATCCCTTTCGTGCCGCTGCATCGCCAGCGTCAACAGCTTATCAATCAAATCGGGATAGCTCACGCCAGCCTGCATCCAGAGCTTGGGGTACATGCTGATATTGGTGAAGCCTGGCAATGTGTTCGGCTCGTTGACGAAGACCCGGCCATCGGGCAGCAGGAACACGTCCAAGCGGCTAAGTCCTTCAAGACCAAGCACTTGGAAGGCCCGGAGCGCCGTCTCCCGGATGTTTTCAATGTCTTTTGAGCTGACATTCTCGGCAGGAATGACCACCTTGGCGGCATCGGGCGAGAGGTACTTGCTTTCGTAGTCGTAAAAGCCCTTCTCCATCACGATTTCGCCAACACCGCTCACCTGTAGGTCTTCGATGTTGCCGAGCACGGCGGTCTCGATTTCACGGCCTTTCAAGCCCTGCTCCACCAACACTTTTGTGTCAAATTTAAAAGCGGTCGCAATGGCCGTTTTCAGCCCTTCCAAGTCCTCCGCCTTGCTCACGCCCACGCTGCTGCCCATGTTGGCGGGCTTGACGAACATTGGGTAGCCGAGTTGCTCCGCAATGGCCTCATAATCAGGCGTTTCGTGGTTGCGCAGCATTACCCAGGGCGCTACCAAAATCCCCGCATCCCGCAGCAGCCGTTTGGTGAAGTCCTTGTCCATGCCCACCGATGCACCGAGCGTGTTCGGCCCGACGAAGGGCAGGCCGAGGAGGGTGAGCAAGCCTTGCAGCGTTCCATCCTCCCCAAAAGGGCCGTGGATGATTGGAAACACTACGTCAATTTTAGGGAACTGTGAACTGTGAACTGTGAACTGTGAACTGCCAACTGGGCGGTACTGGATGACCCGTTCTTCGCCGGGAAGGAGCATCAATGGGAAGCCGACATTGCCGGATTCGATGCTGGCGAGTTGCATGAACTCGTCTTCTGGCAGGTGCAGCCATTGCCCGCTGCGGCTCACGCCGATGACGATGACCTCGTACTTGGCCTTGTCAATGGCCTTATAGATGTTTCGGGCAGAGTTCATGGAGACTTCGTGTTCCGGGGAAGTTCCTCCGCAGAGGATGGCGATGGTGAGTTTGGACATAGTTAGGTCGGGTCGGATTGTTTTAAGATTTCGAGGAATTGGGTTGGCTACTTACATGTAAATCTTCTTTTTGCCATTCTTCCATTGTTTCTTGTGCCCAGCGTTTTACTTTCCAAAGCCTGTTCATTTCATCGTCGGCCTTTTTGGTAAAATAGTCAGCAAGCATCTTTTCAATATCCTTCACTTCTTCATCAGGCATTCCGTAAGAATATAGCTTCAGTAGCTCTTGCTGAAGATTGCTAAACTTGGTAGAGGACGAAGGCTGTTTCTTTTTTGGCATTTGAACAGTTTTCATGAATTCATGCTGCCAACTCTGTCGGCGTAACTTCGAATTCCAAAAGAATTTGGCTAAACTCCTTCAATAACTTCTTTCTCCTGTATTCGTATTGCTCCTTCATCAAGTTGCTGCCGTTTTCGCTGTGCAATTTGATGAGCTTTTTCAAATCTTGGATTTGTCCAAGAATGTCTGCCATCCTTCCAACCCTTTCATTTATTTCGATTGAATTTTCCATGTCACTCATTTTGAAAAAGAAATTTCGATGAATCCTTTTGGGAAGCTTTTTCCAACTCTGTTTTCACTCGTTCTGCTGAACCAGTTATTCCAATAAGCAAGGTCGGATTGTGTAATAAAATGGTTTTTGTGGTTTTCTGGAAAAACCTCCACAAGATAAGCATCCAAGCCGAAAAAATCCATTGCACCTTGCTTTAGTAATTTACTTCGGAGCAATTCTGATTTGCTATTGGCGATTTCAAAATCAAGCAATGTCACAAAGTCTAAATCCTTTGGGCTGACTTTTTGGGTTATAAAACTACCGTCAAGCCATTGAGTAAAATTAGATGAGATTTCCTGTTGGAATGCTTCCAAGTATGACTTATAATTTGCAAAAATCTCTTTCCTTTTTGAACTCAAAGGAAAGTCAACGACGAAAAATGCCTCAAATTCCTCTAAACTTAAAACCGTTCGGTTATAAGGCATTAATAGCCCTCGTTGGTCAAATTGAAGCGTTTTGCTCATAAGTTTTCAATTGTTTCTTCAAAACACCTCCGGCCTCATCTGCGGAAAGAACAGCACCTCCTGAATGCTCGCCTGACTCGTGAACAGCATCGCCAGCCTATCAATCCCGAAACCGATTCCCGACATGGGTGGCATCCCGTACTCCATCGCCCGGAGGAAGTCGTGGTCAATGTACATGGCCTCGTCGTCGCCACGCTCCATGAGCTTCACCTGGTCTTCGAAGCGTTCCCGCTGGTCTATCGGGTCGTTCAGCTCGGTGTAGGCGTTGGCGATTTCCTTGCCGTTGCAGTACAGCTCGAAGCGCTCCACGAGGCCCGGCTTGCTGCGGTGCTTCTTGGTCAGCGGCGACATCTCAACGGGGTGGTCGGTGACGAACGTGGGCTGAATAATATGCTTTTCGGCCACTTCCCCAAAGATTTCGTCAATCAATTTGCCACGCCCCATGCTGGGGTCGAGTTCGATGTGCAGCTTTTTGCAGACTTCCCGAAGGGCTGCTTCGTCCATTTCTGAAACATCAAT
This sequence comes from Saprospiraceae bacterium, assembly GCA_031426435.1. Taxonomy (GTDB): domain Bacteria; phylum Bacteroidota; class Bacteroidia; order Chitinophagales; family Saprospiraceae; genus UBA6168. The sequence continues at coordinate 5,277 of JANPLH010000512.1, forward strand.
TCCACCATGTTTTTCTATGGCCTCATAGATGCTGATGCGCTGGAAAGGCGCTTTGAAACTGAGCGTTTTATCCCCAACAGCAACGTCCGTCGTACCGCAAGTGTCGAGGGCGGCTTGCTCCAGCAGCTGCTCCGTCGTCTCCATCATCCAGAAATAGTCCTTGTAGGCCACGTAGAATTCGAGGATGGTAAACTCCGGGTTGTGCGTGCGGTCCATGCCCTCGTTGCGGAAGTTGCGGCTGAACTCATAGACCCACTCGAAGCCGCCGACGATGAGGCGCTTGAGGTAAAGCTCGTTGGCCACCCGCATGAAAAATGGCACATCGAGCGCATTGTGGTGCGTCTTGAACGGGCGGGCAGCCGCCCCGCCGGGGATGGGCTGCAGCACGGGCGTATCCACTTCCATGCCGCCCCGCTCATTGAGGAAATTGCGGATGGAGGCGACCATTTTCGTGCGCTTGATGAATGTTTCCTTTACTTCTGGGTTCACGATGAGGTCCACGTAGCGCATCCGGTAGCGCATTTCAGGGTCGGTGAAGGCGTCGTAAACGTTGCCCTCAGCGTCCCGCTTCACGATGGGCAGTGGGCGCAGGGCCTTGGCCAGCAACGTCAGTTCTTGGACGTGGATACTCGTTTCGCCCGTTTTTGTATTGAAAACAAAGCCCTTGATGCCAACGAAGTCGCCGAGGTCGAGCAGTTTTTTTACCAAAACATCGAAGAAAGTGAAGTCATCGCCGTTGCCCATCTCATCTCGTTTCATGTAAAGTTGAATGGTGCCGGTCGAGTCCATGATGTTCATGAACATGGCTTTGCCTGCTTCCCGCTGTGCCATGATGCGGCCTGCGATGCAAACCTGTTGGTAGTTCAGGCGGTTTTTGGTGCCGTCTTCGAGCACTTCTTCGGCGTAGTTGGCCTTGATTTCGGCGGCGGTCACGTTCACGGGGAACAGCTCGGGCGGGTAGGGGTTGATGCCTAAGTCTTTGATTTTCTGCAAGTTGTCACGTCGGACGAGTTCTTGTTCGGACATAAAAAACTGATTGAGATATTGGGATATTGAGTGATTAGGATATTGAGATATTGGGATATTGATATAATTTGATGTTGAGAGAATGAGAAAACTTTGAAGCAACCCAATCACTCATTATCCCAATCACTCAATATCTCAATATCTGTTAAGGCGCAAAAATAGGCGAATTGCCAGCATTGGCTAAAAAATCAAATGAATTTCAAATGGCTGGGATAAAACAGCCGCCACCTTCAATTTTTGCTACTTTTGCGCCGCCTTTTTCAATCTTTTTTTTAAAAATGCGTTGAAAAGGCCGTTTGGCTGGCTGTGCGCCGTCAAACCTCAAGACTTAAAGATTTTTGATAACCAAAATATTCCAAGCTATGCTGAATCGTTTTTTGATTTTGCTCCTCGCCATCTCTTTTTCTACGGCTGTTTCTGCCCAGAAGGACAAAGACGACCCTGTGCTTTTTTCTGTCGGTGAAACGGCTGTTCACCTCTCCGAATTCAGGTACATTTATTCCAAGACCAACGGCGAAAAGGCTGATTTTTCCAAGGCCAGCCTTCAGGAGTACCTCGACCTTTACACCAATTTCAAGCTCAAGGTGAAGAAGGCGAAGGACATGAGGTTGGATACCATCACCTCCCTAAAGCAAGAACTCGATGGCTATCGCCGCCAGTTGGCCGACAGCTACCTGATAGACCGGGAAGTAACGGAAAATCTGGTGGACGAAGCATACGAGCGCACCAAGCAAGACGTGGAGGTGAGCCATATCATGGTCACCATCCCAGCCAACTCCCCTCCTGCCGATACGCTCGAAGCCTGGAACAAATTGCTGGAAGCAAAGAAAAAGCTCGAGGCCGGTGAGTTGTTCGCCCAAGTTGCGGCGGCCTATTCCAACGACAAATCGGTGGCCAAGAACCAAGGGCGTATCGGCTACGTGACCGCCCTTTTTCCCAACGGCTTTTACCCGCTCGAAACGGCTGCTTACAATGGCCCAATCGGCAAAGTTCAAGGCCCCATCCGCACCAATGCAGGCTATCACCTGCTGGTGGTGAACAGTCGCCGCCCAGCACGGGGCGAAATAGAAGTGGCGCATATCATGGTGCGCTTGGACAAGTTTCCCGATGGTATAAAAGCCCGCCGTGCCATTGATTCGGTATATAACCAATTGCAAGGTGGAGCCAATTTTGAGGAATTGGCCAAAACTGCCTCGCAAGACCAAGCCACAGCTGCCAAGGGCGGCTATATCGGATTCTTTGGCATCAACCGCTACGAAAAGGTTTTTGAAGAAGCCGCCTTTTCCCTTGCCACCGACGGAGCTTATACATCACCAATTCAGTCGGCCATTGGATGGCATATCATCAAGCGTATCAGCTTGAAGCGTGATGAGCCGTTTGCTATAGTAAAATCAAGGCTGCAAAACCAAATCAAACAGGACGCCCGTTTTGAATTGGCACGAATCAAGATGATTGAGCGCATCAAAAAAGAAAGCAATTTTACCGAAGACCGTACAACGCTGAATGGTTTCATCGCCTCCTTAGAAGCGGATACCGCCAAAAGTTTTTTGACATATCGCTGGAAAGCACCTGAAACGCCCTCGACGGCTCCGCTTTTCTCTTTTGGAAACAGCGAGAAGAAAACCCTCGGCGACTTCGCAGACTATTGTGCCAAGGCTTCCCGCAAGCGCCAACAAATGTCGGCAGCGGGCATTCCCGAAACGGTGAAGACCCTTTATACCGACTTTGTTGGAGAGACGGCGCTCAAGCACGAAGAGCGGCTGTTGGACGCCAAGTACCCAGAGTTCAAGTCGCTGATGCGGGAGTACGAAGAAGGTGTGATGCTTTTTGAAGTAACCAAAATGGAGGTCTGGGACAAGGCATCTGCCGACTCGGTTGGGCTGGAAGCCTTTTACAACCAGCACAAGGAGAACTACAAATGGGAGGAACGGGCGATGTTGAGCCAGTACGCTTTGCAGGAAACTGCAAAGGACAAAATCAACCAGATTCGGGAGCACGCAAAGCACTATGGACCTGATGAGGTATTGGCAAAGTTCAACACCGAAGAAGCGAAAATCCTGAGCCGCACCGAAAAACAGTACGAAAAAGGCCGCAACGAGGTCGTGGACAAGATGGAGTGGGCTGTAGGTTCACTATCACCAGTTGACCAGAGCAAAAGGGACAAATCCTACAACTTCTTCAAGTTGGAGAAGCTGTTGCCTCCGGGGCAGAAAACATTGCAAGAAGCCCGTGGCTACGTCGTTGCCGACTATCAAGACCATTTGGAGAAAAAATGGTTGGAGATGCTCCGCAAAGAATACAAAGTGAAGTTGAACGAAAAAGTGTTCAACAGCATGGTGAAAAAATAGTGGATGGGTGTGTTGGGCATTTTTGCCCAACACACCAACCTGCCAATCCGCCAACATGAGCGAAGCAACAAGGACAAACAGCTATTCGATTTCGATAAAAACAGGCGGGGGGCGATGGCGCTACGCCTGTTTTCTGCTTTTTGGGGCGCTGGGTTGCTTGCTCATTGGCTGCAACTTGAACGGCAAGCACTCCGACGATGACCGCCACCTCGGAACCATTTACAACAAACAGCTCTACCTATCCGACTTGGAGGGAATGTTGCCGGAAGGCATCACGGGCGAAGATAGTACGGTGATAATCAATACTTTTGTTCGGTATTGGATGCGGGAAATGGCCCTGCTGCACGAAGCCGAACAGAACATTCCCACCGACTTGAACATCGAAAAATTGGTGACGGACTACCGCTCCTCCCTTATCAAAAACAACTACGAGAACATCGTGATGAACCGCCTGCTCGACTCGACCGTAACGACGGTACAACTGCAGGAGTTTTATGAAAAAAACAGGGACCAATACCAGTTGGAAACACCCATTTTGCGCTGCCGATTCATCAAGGCACCCCGAAATGCCCCCAACTCAAACAAGGCACAGGACTGGTGGAACAGCAGCAAAGGCGGTGAATTTGCCGAACTGACCCGATGGTGCAGTCAATATGCCGCCGTTCACCACTTGCAAGACAACGCTTGGTACAATGTGGACGACATTGCCGCCTACATGCCACAGGGTACCCTGACCGTTGACAATGTGGACGACCGACGAGACTTCATCCAGCGTGACGAGAATTTTGTTTATTATTTCAAGCTGTTGGAATTGGTGCGGAAAAAGGAGATTGCGCCACTGTCCTATATCGAAAGCCAAGCCCGAAAGGTCATCTTGCACAAACGAAAAACGCAATTGCTAGAAGAACTGAAGGACAAGCTTTATCAGGAAGCTTTGCGAAAGAACAATGCGAAAGTCTATGAGTAGTCGGTGAATTCATTTCCCGACATTCATTCAAAATAATACCGTTGGGAAATGAATTTCCCAACTACTAAACCAGGCACAACATTTTACAATGCTAAAGAAATCAATTTTAGGCGTTTTTGCCCTTTTGTTCGCTGCGCAAATCTTTGCCCAACGGGAAGTGATAGACAAAATCATCGCTAATGTGGGTGGGGAATACGTGCTGCTGTCCGAAGTTGAAGAGCAATTGGCATTGGCCAAAGAACAGCAGGGCGGCAAGCTGCCCCCCGATGCCCGTTGCATGATGCTGGACAACCTGCTCACGCAAAAACTGCTCGTCAACCAAGCCAAAATAGACTCTGTAGAGGTCAAGGAAGACGAAGTGGAGGCACAGTTGACTGCCCGTATCGAGCAAATCCTCGACTACATGGGCGGCGACGTGAACCAGTTCGAAGCCTATTATGGCCAGTCCATCGGTGAAGTGAAAGAATCGTTCCGTGACGACCTTCGCAACCAGCTGCTCTCCGAGCGGATGCGAGGCAAAGTGATGGAAGGCATCACCGTGACGCCCTCGGAGGTAAAGGCTTTTTTCAAAAAAATACCCCGTGACAGCCTCCCCTATTTCAACTCAGAGGTGGAAATCGGCGAAATCGTGATGAAGCCACAAATCAATGCCACCGAGCGCCAAAAAGCCATTGATAAGCTCAAAGCTATCCGCACCCGCATCATTGACGATGGCGAGAAGTTCGAGGAAATGGCCACCAAGTATTCCGACGATTTTGCCAGCGCACGCATCGGCGGCGACCTCGGCTGGACGAAGCGTGGCAAGTTCGTGCCCGCATTCGAGGCGGCAGCCTATAAGCTGGAGGAAAACCAAATTTCTGAGGTAATTGAATCTGAATTTGGCTTTCACCTGATTCAGTTGATAGGCCGTAGGGGCAACAGCATCCATACCCGCCACATCCTCGTCAAGTCCGAAATCACCGAAGCCGACCTCGAACTGACCAGACAAAAGCTCGACTCGGTTCGCCAGCTGCTGATGTCGGACAGTATCACATTTTCCAAGGCGGTCAAGAGCTTTGGCTACAAAGAAGTACAGAGCTACAACAACGACGGAAAGATGGTCAACGGTGGCAGCGGCAACGCCTTTTTTGAAATCGGCGACCTCGACCCCGCCATTTATTTTACCATAGATACGATGAAAGTGGGCGAGTATTCCAAACCGTTCAGCTTCACCGACCCTCGTGGCGAAACCTTTTATCGCCTCATCAACCTGCAAAGCCGCAGCCAACCGCACGTGGCAAGCTTGGACAAGGATTATTCTAAGATTCAGATGGCAGCCACGGAGCAAAAAAAATCAACGCACACAGCGAAGTGGGTAGGGGAGACGGTAGGCTCTACCTTTATTCGGGTGGACGACACTTTGCGCACCTGTCCCAATATGGACAAATGGCTGGTGGGGGCTGAACGATGAGCTGATTGCTTTTTTTACAGATTTGAAAGATAAGTGACCGTTTATTTTAGTTTTTAAAAAGAATGATTCTGTACTTTCGCCACGAACAGAATTTATTCACCTTTAAAAATTTGAACTATGGTCAAACAATTACTCATCACTTTCCTTTTGTCGGCTTGCTTCGCAATTGTTGCCTATGCACAGCCAGCCAACGACAACTGTGCCGATGCAGAGGTGTTGCCCGGCCCCGGCACCTATCCGTTCACGTCAATAGATGCCACTACCGATGGCCCAGACCATCCCAGTGATTGTCTGTCATCTGGCACAACAGGAGCCGTTACCTATAACGACGTTTGGTATTCCTTCACACCCGACTGGTCGGGCTTTGCTAAGTTCAGCACTTGCGGAACTGCAAATTTTGACACTAAAATAATAGTGTACGATGCAGGTGCTGCCTGTCCAGTACAGGACGGTCAAGTGCATGCCTGTAACGAGGACGGCTCAGCAGCCTGCACCAATTCGACCTCTGAAACTATCTTCGCCGTTACGAACGGTGCTACCTACCTGCTTCGCCTTGGTGGCTGGGGCGATGGCCCTCCTGGTGAATCGGGCAGTGGCACCTTTTCCATAGAGGAATATATCTTCAACGGCCCACTCAATGACGACTGCGTAAATGCCATCGAACTTTTAATGGACAGCGACGATTCCATTACGGTAGTGTTTACGACTGTGGACGCCACGAATGATGGCCCTCAACATATTGGCCAAGATTGTTTCGGTACTAACGGAGAAGAGTTCGACCATAATAATGTTTGGTACAAATGGACGGCCACCTATTCGGGCGGCTTGGACATTTCAACCTGCAGTACCGTGAATTATGACAGCAGATTTTCGGTTTATGGCCCAGGTGCTACCTGTATTCCCGACCCTGCCCTGCTTATTGGCTGTTCAGATGATGGCATTGATGAACAGTTTCTGGAATGCCCTGACTATACTTCACACGATAGGTTTTATGTAGAAGAAGGCCAATCCTACTTGATTTCTATGGGTGGTTGGTCGGCTAGTGATGTGGGCAGCGGCTTTTTCACCTTTAAAAAAGCAGATGTCTATATCCCGCCCGTCAATGACAATTGCTCCAATGCTACATCAGCTTACATCATTACCACGTTGCAAGCAGATGAGTTCGATGTGATTTTCCCTGGGAACAACCAAACTGCCAGCTTTACGGACTCTCTGGAAGGCCCCTCCTGCCGGCCTACGGGTGAGTTCTGGGATGTTTGGTACAGTTTCAATTCCGGCTTCAATACCGATTTGGAACTACGATTCAGCATCGTAAGCCCTGATGATGCCGATTTTATCATTGACTTATATGCCGATTGTGCAAACAGGGACACTTCTTTAGCCTCTTTCTGTTTCCAAACGGCAGATGATGCTACCCTTAGCCCAGTTTACCAGTTGCCCAATTTTCCGGGTGTGCCCACAGAATATTATTTGAGGATTTCTACCCGGATACTTACCACCATGCCCGGCAACTTCTGGTTCCAACTCGTGGGAACCCCTTACAGCAGCGTGGACGAGCCTGATTTCTCGCATTTCAGGCTGTACCCAAACCCAACGGCTTCCAAGTTGAACCTCGACTTTGGGCTGGCGGAATCCACCAGCGGACATTGGGAAATGCTGAACCCACTCGGCCAAGTCATCGGTGCCAGCGCCGAAACAAGGTACCCCGCAGGTCAAACTCATTTGGATTTAGACACGAACGACTTGCAGCCCGGCGTGTATTTACTTCGTTTGAAATTGGATGGAAAAGAGAGGACGGTTAAGTTTCTGAAACAATAACCCAATCAGAAACTGTCAGCTTGAGCTTTTCAAAAAATAACAGCCAGCCCATGGAATTGGGCTGGCCGTTTTTATAATCAATAAACCCAAGTCTCAACCGCTTCAACGCCAGCCACTACTACCGCCCATTTTCAGTAAACTTTGCGTACCGCCCAAACACCAAGCCGACACGAGTTATGACAGCGCCATCCGTATCGTTTTGGAAACCGACTTTTTAACCTTCATCCCAAAGATTTTGCAGCGTATAAGGCCCGCCCGGCACCGTCCAAAAACTGCCGTCCACATAGCGATAATGGCGGTCGAGGGCGTTTATGGCAGCCATGTCCGCCGCCGTGAGCGCCACATTTTGCGCAGCAAGGTTCTCCTTTAACCGCTTGGCGTTCGTTGATTTCGGAACGGGCGAAGTGCCCCGCTCCATCGCCCATGCCAGCACCACCTGCGCCGGGGTGCATTTGTGTTGCTCCGCAATGGCCATCACCACCGGGCCTTCCAGCAGTTCGGGGGCATCGGCGGGTCGGTCGTTGGAGGCCGGGCGGCCAAGCGGCGTGTAAGCCGTGATATGTATTTTTTCTGCTTCGCAAAAAGCCTTCAACTCGTTTTGCGCCAGCAACGGGTGCATCTCTACTTGGTTCATTTCGGGTCGGTGGCGGACCGTTTCCAGCAGCTGCTTCAGCTTTTTTATGCTGAAATTTGAGACGCCGATGTGCCGGGTGAGGTCAGCTTCCAGCACCTCCTCCATGCCCTGCCAGGTATCTGCGATGGGCAGTTCCTCCAGTGGGATGAACTGGTTGGGCACATGCGGTACCACGTGCTTCATGGCCACGGGCCAGTGGATGAGGTAAAGGTCGAGGTAGTCGAGGCGCAGGTCGGCCAGCGTCTTTTCGATGGCGGGACGCACGTTGGCGTGGCCGTGGCGGGTGTTCCAGAGCTTGGAAGTAATCCAAAGCTCCTCCCGGCGCATCTCGCCAGCCTCGAAGGCGGCTTGCAGCGCCTCCCCAATTTCCTTTTCGTTGCCGTAAACAGCCGCACAGTCAATATGCCGGTAGCCGCAGCGGATGGCCTCCCGCACGGCTTCGCCGACTTCGCCTTTTGGTGCCTGCCAGGTGCCGAGGCCGAGGGCGGGCATTGTGTCGTTGTTTTTGAAAATGAGTTTTTTCATTTATCAAGGATTGATGGATTGAAAGAAAGAAGGATTGAATATTGGCAACTGTGTCATTGCTCCTCAACCTTTCGCCTTTCTTGGCGTTTTGGCAAATGTAGCAACGACCGCTACTTTTTCCTTTTTCCTTTCACCTTTTTACTTTAAAAACAATGCAGAACATCACTGGAAAGACCGCCCTCATCACTGGGGGAAGCAAGGGCATCGGCTTCGGCATCGCCGAAAGCCTGCTCAAAGAAGGTATGAACGTGGCCATTACTGGCCGCAACAAAGCAGCCATCGAAGCCGCTGCCAATGAACTTTCGGCCTTCGGTAAGGTGCTGGCCATCGAAGCCGATGTACGGGATTTTGCTTCGCAACAAGCCGCCGTAGCCAAAACGCTCGACCGTTTCGGCAGCCTCGATGTGCTGGTTGCCAATGCGGGCGTCGGCCATTTCGCCAACATCGCCGACCTGACGCCGGAGCAGTGGCAGGAGACGATTGACACAAACCTGACGGGCGTTTTTTATTCTGTAAAAGCTTCATTGGAAGCGCTGACGGCTTCTCAGGGTTACCTCATCACCATTGCCAGCCTTGCAGGCACCAACTTTTTTGAAAAAGCCAGTGCCTACAATGCCAGTAAGTTCGGTCTCGTGGGCTTCACCCAAGCCGTCATGCTCGACGTGCGTGAACGGGGCATCAAGGTGACGACCATCATGCCCGGATCAGTGGCCACCCATTTCAACAACCACACCCCGAACGACGCCGACGCCTGGAAAATACAGCCCGAAGACATCGGCCAAATGACCGTTGACCTGCTGCGGATGCACCCAAGGACGCTGCCGAGCAAAGTGGAAGTGAGGCCTGCGCAGGTGGGGAAGCAGTGAGTATTTGCTGAATATTTTGCAAGTTTGCGCCTGTAAAAATCAGCTATGTTCAAAAATGCCCCACTGCCTGAAAACTGTCCACCGACTTCGGCTCATCAGGCGCAAAATGAATTAAGATTGTACCGCATCCTTAATGGCAACGTTTTGGATGCGGATGCTTTTTTGACCTACCGACAGCTTTATCCAGAAAACAAGCGTTACAGAAACCTTTGCGTTGCCTTCGCCGTTTCGATGTTCACAACGGTTGAGTCCGCATTGGCAGCTTATCGGGCTTCCATAGAGCGAAATAAAATCCTCGGAACCCATTTGGCAGAGCTAATTTTGCAATCCATTGATGGGGTTTATGAAATCAACTCAAGCACGGGGCATTGCAGTTTTTGGTTCTACGAAAGCAGTAAATTTGCAGAAATACCCTGTGTTCAAATTGTTCAGATAGATGAAAATACCTGACACATACAAACTCAATTTTCATCCACTTGACCTCGAGGTAGTGGAAGTGCTTGATTTTCAGGGCGTTCCAGTATTGACGGTGGAGCAGAACCATGCGGGCTTCAAATACCTCAGCTACCTCCTACAATACGCCGAGGGTGGCGTAGAGCAGCGGCTGGTGGTGCCCGTGACGGAAGCTCGGCTGGAAGCACTTAAATCAGGCCAAATCTCCGTGCGGGATGCCTTCAATACTTCAGAACTGGAGCAGGTCTTTTGCCTACTGTACGACGAGGCCACGGGTGAGGCGCTGGAAAGCTGGATGCTGCCTTCGGAGGTGTTTGGGGGAATGAATCCGGTGAAGGAGGGGTGGAGGTTGGTTGAACTGCAATTGTGAAATGATAATATTATTCAAACTTATATAAAATGAGAGTTTATTTACATTGGGATGACGAGGAAAAAAAGTATATCGGAATTTATCAATTTCAGAATAATGGTTTGTGTAGATACAAAATTCTTAATACACCAAAATCAAAAAGGCTATCTGGATTTTCTTCTATAATGTTCGACTTATTGTTTGCTATAAATGCTGTTAATGAATCTATTGGGATGAAAGAATTTGAAACAACAAACCGACAAATTGATATTCAAACAATTCAAAAGTCGTTATTATTTTCTATGATTGTCTCTTATGCGAAATGCTTTACTCGAGCTGAAGGGCGTGGAATTAAATTAGAGTCAAAAGATGCATTGATTTATGCTGATGAAAATCTAAAAAAATTTCATCGTGAAGTGATGGAGATGAGACATAATTATATTGCACACGGTGGGACTACTGCTCATGAGAGTACACCTATTACCGCAATATTAAGCCCTGTTTTAGAGAATAAACAACTGCTATCAGTTGAAATTAATGGACTTAATTTAGTTAATGATGATAGCAGACTTGGGGCATATCTCACACTTTTTCAAGCTGTTTATTCATATGTGAAAGAGAAAGTAGATTTGCTAAGAAAGCAAGTAGAGGAAGAAGCATTAATTCATGGCATTGAAAGTCTATACGTTAATTCTAAATTACCAAAAATTGAAGAAGCAGTTGTAACTACATCAAGATTGGGGTAGTAATATCCTATCAATAATATTGACGAAAGTAAAAAAAAATGGCCGACAACAACATCAAAGAAGAAACCCAATCCCTCAACTTCCTCGAAGAAATCATCGAGCAAGACATCGCCGCTGGCAAGCACGAGGGCCGGGTGCATACCCGCTTCCCACCGGAGCCGAACGGCTACCTGCACGTTGGCCACGCCACCAGCATCTGCCTGAACTTCGGACTGGCGAAGAAGTACAACGGCCAGTGCAACCTGCGCTTCGACGACACCAACCCGGTGACGGAGGAGACGGAGTACGTGGACAGCATCATCAACGACGTGCGCTGGATGGGCTTCGAGCCGAGCAATATCCTTTATGCCTCTGACTACTTCCAGCAACTCAACGACTACGCCGTTGACCTCATCAAAAAGGGCTTCGCCTACGTGGACGACAGCACGGCGGAGGAAATCGCAGTCATGAAGGGCACACCGACCGAGCCGGGCAAGGATAGTCCCTACCGCAGCCGGAGTGTGGCCGAGAACCTCGATCTGTTCGAGCGGATGCGCAAGGGCGAGTTTGCCGAAGGCAGCAAAACCTTGCGGGCAAAGGCCGACATGGCCTCCCCGAACATGATCATGCGTGACCCGCTGCTGTACCGCATCAAGTTCGCACACCACCACCGCACCGGCGATGACTGGTGCATCTACCCGATGTACGACATGGCGCACGGACAGAGCGACAGCATCGAAAAAATCACGCATTCCATCTGTACGCTGGAGTTCGTGCCGCACCGGGAACTGTATGATTGGTGCATCGAGAAGCTGGACATTTTCCCCTCGAAACAATATGAATTTGCTCGGCGTAACCTGAGCTACACCGTGGTTTCCAAGCGAAAGCTGCTGAAACTCGTGAACGAAGGCCATGTGCGTGGTTGGGACGACCCTCGAATGCCCACCATTTCGGCCATGCGGCGTCGGGGTTATACTGCTGCCGCAATTCGGGACTGGGCTAAGCGCATCGGTATTGCGAAGCGGGAAAACCTGGTGGACCTGAGCCTATTGGAGTTCTGTGTTAGGGAGGATTTGAACAAAATCGCCCTGCGGGCAATGGCGGTGATTGACCCGATAAAGGTCGTCATCACCAACTACCCCGCCGACCAGACCGAGTGGTTTGAAACAGAGAACAACCCCGAAGACCCGAACAGCGGTACCCGCAAGATGCCGTTCTCGCAGGAGCTTTGGATTGAGCAAGACGATTTCATGGAGAACCCGCCGCCGAAGTTTTTCCGCCTATCGCCGGGTACTTTAGCGAGGCTGAAAAGCGCCTACATCATCCAGTGCGACGAGGTGGTGAAGGACGCCGACGGCAAGGTGGTGGAACTGCGCTGCACCTATTTCCCCAACTCGAAAAGTGGCGAGGACGTGAGCGGCCTGAAGCCAAAAACGACCATCCACTGGGTGGACGCCAAGCATGCCATTCCCGCCGAGGTGCGCCTCTACGACCGCCTTTTCACGGTGGAAGATGTAGCCAGCGACGACCGGGAATTCAAAGAACTGTTGAACCCGGATTCGATGAAAGTAGTGCAAAATGCCTGGTTGGAGCCTTCTTTGGCTGGAGCGGCGTTGGGGCAGCACTACCAGTTCCTACGCCTCGGCTATTTCACCGTGGACACCGATTCGACGCCAGATAAACTGGTCATCAACCGCACGGTGACGCTGCGGGATGCTTGGGCGAAGGCGAAGGGATGATACGATTTCGGATATGCGATTTCGGATTTCAAAAATCGTGGAGGCTGCGGCATTCACGATTTTTTTGTTGCTCATATCTTCATTTCAAAGAACTTTCCATCCTGCTGCCTGTATTTTTCAGTATCGAACTTGAATAGGAAGGAGCCTTTGCGGGAGGTAGTCATGTCCTTTTCGTCCAGTTTTTCCAAAATATCGAGGGAGTTGATTTTGTTGATGAAATTGCGCTTATCGAGCTTGGTGTCCCAGATGGCTTCATATAGTTTTTGCAGTTCCCGCATGGTGAATTTCTCTGGAAGGAGGTCAAAACCGATAGGCTCCGTCGTAGTGCGAATTCTCAACCTGTTAAGGGCATGTTGCACCATATGGTCGTGGTCAAAAATGAGCTTTGGTGCATTGGCCACACTGAACCATTTGGCAGAAAACTGCTTGACGAGGTTCTTGCTGTGCTCCTTGATATTGATGAGGGCATAATAGGCCGTAGAAATGGTTCGCTGAAACGGGTCCCTATCCACATCGCTGAAAGTGGCCACTTGTTCCATGTAAATATCGTTGAGGCCCGTGTAAATATATAGGATTCGAGTGGCAGCAGCTTCCAAGGTATCTAATTTTTGAAGAAAACCGCCCACCAAAGACCACTTACCCTTTTCAGGTTCAAAACCCCTTTTCACCAAAAGAATTTTGAGGCCTTCCTCGTCAAAACCAAAGATGATACAGTCAACGGCAATGAGTACTTTGTCCGCTTGGTCGTAGCTGTAAATGAAGTTATGCTCGTTGTTTGAATTCATAAAATAGATGGTTTGAGTGGCACTTCCATCAGGAAATGCAACGCCAAAAATAGTATTCTCACCGCCTAATCCGGCAAAAAATTATTTCAAATTAGAACTGACAATTGCTTCGCTCAAAATTCATTTTGCTAAAAAGTCAAAATTATTTTGGTTTGATAAGTGTCGATTCTACATTTGCCAAGACCAAAACTGACTGACAGCATGGGCGCATCAGCACAACAGTTGGTACAACAACATGAAAAACTACGTCATCGGACTCGACTACGGCACTGACTCGGTTCGGGCCGTTTTGATTGATGCCAGCAACGGTTCGGAACTGGCGTCCAGCGTGCATTGGTACGCCCGCTGGCGGGAGGGCAAGTATTGCAACCCGGCCACCAACCAGTTCCGGCAGCACCCGCTCGACCATATCGAGGGGCTGGAAAACACGATTAAGGCAGTGGTACTGGAGTCCGGCGTGGCTCCAGAAACCGTGCTTGGCATCTGTGTAGACACCACGGGCAGCTCGCCCATTGCAGTAGCAAAAGACGGGACGCCGCTCTGCATGACACCGGGTTTCGAAGAAAACCCCAATGCCATGATGGTGCTCTGGAAAGACCACACGGCCATTGCGGAAGCGGAGGAAATCAACCTACTGGCAAGGACTTGGGGCGGCGAAGACTACACAAAATACGAGGGCGGTATTTACTCCTCCGAGTGGTTTTGGGCGAAAATCCTGCACGTCATACGGGAAGACGAAGCCGTACGGAACGGGGCGCACACTTGGGTCGAGCATTGCGATTTGATGACCAATATTTTGATTGGCAACAACGATATTGATACCCTGAAACGCAGCCGCTGCGCCGCTGGGCATAAGGCGATGTGGCACGAGGACTGGGGCGGGCTGCCGCCCAATGCGTTTTTGGAAAAACTGCACCCGCACCTCGGAGACCTGCGAGGCCGCCTGTACCGGGACACCTTCACCTCCGACCTGAGTGCCGGAAACCTCAGCGCCGCTTGGGCAGACAAGCTCGGCCTGACCACGGACACGGTCATTGCCGTAGGCACTTTCGATGCCCATGCCGGGGCCGTCGGGGTGAGCGTGGAGGAGCACAGCCTCGTGCGGGTGATGGGCACTTCCACTTGCGACATGATGGTGGCCCCAAAGGAGGTCATCGGCAGCAACACCGTCCGGGGCATCTGCGGGCAAGTGGATGGCTCCATCCTGCCGGGCATGATTGGCTTGGAGGCCGGGCAATCCGCCTTCGGTGACATGTTGGCGTGGTTCAAGGACGTGCTGATGTGGCCAATGGACAACCTGTTGCAAAGCAGCCAAAGCATTTCTGCAGAACAGAAACAAGCACTGGCCGAGGAGTTTGAGCAAAACCTGCTTCGCAAACTGACGGAGCAGGCCGAAGCGATTCCTTTGACCGAAACCCTGCCCATTGCCCTCGATTGGATAAACGGACGCCGGACGCCGGACGCCAATCAAGCCTTGAAAAGCGCCATCATGGGGCTTTCGCTGGGCACGGGGGCGGCACATATTTTCAAGGCACTGGTTCATGCCATTTGCTTTGGTTCCAAAAAAATCGTGGATCGTTTCGAGGACGAAGGCGTGAAAATCAACAAAGTCATCGGCATCGGCGGGGTGGCCCGCAAGTCGCCGTACATCATGCAGACCTTGGCCAATGTACTCAATCGTCCCATCATCGTGGCAGCTTCGGACTATGCCCCGGCACTGGGTGCGGCCATTTATGCGGCCACGGCGGCGGGCTTGTACCCGACGGTCTTGGAGGCGAGCCAGCACATGGCCAGCAGCTTCGAGGCGGAGTATTATCCGCAGGCGGAGCAGGTGGCGGTTTTTGAAAAATTGATGGGGAGGTATGAGGCGCTGGGGGCGTTTGTCGAAGGCAAGTGAAGGATTTCTAAGCCCGACGATAGGAGGGATTGGAAATCCTGAACGATGGAATATTTTTTTGAAAAGGTGGGGAGCTAAGCTTAGAAACCCCTTAGGGCTTTCCAATCTTTTGCAAGTGATAACATGAATTACAACGACCTAAAACAGCAATGCTACGAGGCCAACATGGAACTGAACGCCCTGAACCTCGTCATTTATACCTTCGGCAACGTGAGTGCCGTGGAGCGGGCGGCGGGTGTGTTTGCCATCAAGCCGAGTGGGGTGGCCTACGAGGTGCTGAAGCCGGAGGACATCGTGATTTTGGACTTTGAAAACAACGTGGTGGAGGGTACAAAGCGGCCATCTTCCGACACGAAGACCCATGCCTGGCTCTATAAAAATTGGGAGAAAATCGGCGGCATCGCCCATACCCACGCCACTTACTCGGTTGCTTGGGCGCAGGCGCAACGGGACATCCCCGTCTTCGGGACGACCCACGCCGACCACCTGACCACCGACATTCCCTGCGCCGAACCGATGCGGGACGACCTCATTGAGGGCGACTACGAGCACAACACGGGCATCCAAATCACGGACTGCTTCCGGGAGCGGGGCCTCGACTACGAGGAGGTGCCGATGGTGCTGATTGGCAATCATGGGCCGTTCACCTGGGGCAAGGATGCCGCCAAGGCGGTTTACCATAGCAAGGTGTTGGAGGAGGTGGCGAGGATGGCATATTTGACCCTTCAAATCAACCCCAATGCACCGAGGCTGAAAGATGCTTTGATTAAAAAACATTACGAGCGCAAGCACGGGAAGGACGCCTATTATGGGCAGTAGCAGCCCCAACGTCGGGGAGGTTTTGAACCTCCCCGACATTTTTCAGCCGTGAAAATTTATCGTTTTCAACCATTTTATTAATGAAAAAAATTGTCAAAAAAGAAATCTGGTTCATCACGGGTAGCCAGCATTTGTACGGACCGGAGGTGCTGAAGCAGGTTGCGCAGCACTCCGAAACCATCGTGAAGGGCTTGAACGAGGACGCCAAACTGCTGGTGAGCCTGAAGTACAAGGACGTAGTGAAAACCCCCGACGAAATCCTGCAAGCCTGCATTGCGGCGAATGCCGACCCGGATTGCATCGGCGTGGTAGTCTGGATGCACACTTTTTCACCTGCCAAAATGTGGATTCGTGGCCTGTCGAACCTGCGAAAACCCCTTTGCCACCTGCACACACAGTACAATGCGGAAATCCCTTGGACCCACATTGACATGGACTTCATGAACCTGAACCAAGCGGCGCACGGCGACCGGGAGTTTGGGCACCTCATGTCGAGGATGCGGAAGAAGCGGAAAATCGTGGTGGGGCATTGGCAGAGCGAGTCCGTACAGCAGAAATTAGCCATTTGGTCACGGGTGGCGATGGGCTGGCACGAGTTGCAGACCCTGAAAGTGGCCCGCATCGGCGACAATATGCGGGAGGTGGCCGTGACGGAAGGTGACAAGGTGGAAGCGCAAATCCGCTTTGGCTTTTCGGTGAATGGCTACGACACGACCGACGTTTTGAAGCACTTGCCTTCGGCAACGAGTGGCGAGGTGAAGGCACTTTTGGAGGCTTACGAAAACGATTATAATTTGACTGCTTCGCTGAAATCGGGCGGTGTTAATCGGGAATCGCTCGTGGAGGCGGCACGTATCGAGTTGGCCTTGCGCAGCTTCTTGGAGAGCGGCGGCTTTGGCGCTTTTACCGATACTTTCGAGAACCTCGGCGAGTTCAAGCAGTTGCCGGGCATCGCTTCGCAGCGACTGATGGCCGACGGCTATGGCTTCGGTGCCGAGGGCGACTGGAAAACGGCGGCCCTATTGCGCAGCATGAAAACAATGGCGCAAGGGCTGGACGGCGGCACCTCGTTCATGGAGGATTACACCTACCATTTCACGCCAGAAAAATCCTACGTGCTCGGCTCGCACATGCTGGAAATCTGCCCGACCATTGCGGCGCACCAACCAAGCTGCGAGATTCATCCGCTGGGCATCGGCGGCAAGGCCGACCCCGTGCGTCTCGTTTTCGACAGCGCCACTGGCCCAGCCCTCAATGCCTCGCTGGTGGACATGGGCAATCGTTTCCGTCTGATAATCAACGAAGTGGAAGCCATTGCGCCGATGGCGCAACTGCCAAAACTGCCTGTGGCACGGGTGCTTTGGGATGCCAAACCGAACCTCGAAACTGCCGCCACTGCATGGATTTTGGCGGGCGGGGCGCATCACACGGTTTACACCCAAGCCCTGACGACCGAGTACATGGAAGACTTCGCCGACATGGCGGGCATCGAGTGCGTTGTGATTGACGAGGGGACGAATATCCGGGATTTCAAGAACCAGCTCAATGCGAACGAGGTGTATTATCACCTGTTTCAGCATGGGATGTAGGACTAAATTAAGTCAATTTTTCAGCTTAAAATCCATCTTTACATTTTCAACGAAACAAACCAACTTCAACCTATGCAACCAGTATTAGCGACCATTGATTGGGTAGTCATTGCCCTTTATTTCCTGCTCATTTTCGGCATTGCCTGGCGTGTTATTCGCAAGGGAAACAATACGACGGACGAATACTTCTTGGCAGGTCGGAACCTCGGTTGGTTCGTTGTCGGAGCGTCCATTTTTGCATCCAATATCGGCTCCGAACACTTGGTTGGGCTTGCGGGTTCGGGTGCCACCAGCGGCGTGGCGATGGCCCACTACGAGCTGCACGCTTGGTGCCTCTTGGTGCTGGGCTGGGTATTGGCGCCGTTCTATATGCGTTCCAATATCTACACGATGCCGGAGTTTTTGGAGAAAAGGTTTTCGTCCACGGCACGTTGGGTGCTATCGGTGATTTCCCTCGTGGCGTATATTTTGACCAAAATAGCGGTCGGCATTTTCGCTGGTGGCGTGGTGTTCGCCGTGTTGCTGCCGGAGATGAACTTCATGGGCTTGGATAGTTTCTGGGTCGGTTCCATCCTCGTGGTGGTTTTGACGGGGATTTACACCATCCTCGGCGGCCTTTTGGCGGTAGCCTACACGGAAGCCATCCAGACTATCATACTCATCATAGGCTCTGCATTGGTGACATATTATGGCCTTGATTTATTGGGCGGCTGGGGCGAATTGAAGTCCATCGTAGGTTCTGAAATGTTCAACCTCTGGAAACCGCTCGTGCCTGCTGGCATGGAGGGCACTTGGGCGCCCATCAGGACCGATACCCAAATGGCTTGGTACTTCAACAGCAACTATCCTTGGTTGGGCATGTTGTTCTGCGCCCCCATCATCGGCCTTTGGTATTGGTGCACCGACCAGTACATCGTGCAGCGGATGCTCGGTGCGCCGAACTTGACGGAAGCCCGCCGTGGCACGATTGCGGCAGCGTTTTTCAAGTTGCTCCCAGTTTTCATCTTCATCGTTCCGGGCATGATTTGCTATGCGCTGGCCATAAGCGGCAAGAACACGGAAATCGCCAGTGCCCTCCTGGACAGCAACGGCAAGCTCATCACCGAAAACGCCCAACAGGTGTTTCCACTGCTGGTGGCCAAGATATTGCCAGCGGGCATCCGGGGCATTGTGGTGGCTGGCTTGCTGGCTGCGCTGATGAGCTCGTTGGCGGGGGTGTTCAACGCCTGTTCCACCCTGTTCACGATGGACTTGTATCCAAAGTTCCGCCAGAACGTTTCCGAGAAAGACCTCGTGCGGGTGGGCCGCATCGCCACGGCGGTGATGGTGGTCATCGGCCTGTTGTGGATTCCCGTGATACAAGGCAGCAGGGGCTTGTACGATTACCTCCAAAGCGTTCAGGGCTATCTCGCACCGCCCATTTTTGTGGTATTTTTCTTTGGTATTTTCAACAAACGCATGAATGCCAAAGGCGCAATGGCAGCTTTGTTGGTGGGCTTCGCAATGGGCCTTTTCCGCTTGGCCATTGACACGCCAGTGATGCTGACCGAGGGCTTCTCGTATCCCGAAGGCTCGTTTTTTTGGGTCATCAACAATATCTTCTTCCAATATTACAGCCTCTTGATTTTCTTAGTGTCAGCGGCCGTGATGGTCGGCGTTAGCTACTCCTCAGAGGCACCAGACCCAAAACAAATACAGGGACTGACCTTGGGAACCGTCTCTGCCGAGCAGAAGGCCGAGACGAGGGCGACCTACCAGACGGTTGATTACGTGGCTTCGGGGCTGGTCATCGTGCTGATATTGGCGGCTTACTTTTATTTTCAGGGGTAATAAGGATATACGATTTACGATTGGGCGAAAGTGACGGCGTGATTTCGATTCATGCCGTCATTTTTTTTCCTTCCCGCCACCCAAATCCTCATGACTTTTGGTTTGAGCGATAAAGGCGGCACCCACCTTTCCCAAAGTGAAATACAAATGAACATCACGGCACTCGAACCGTTTTGCCCACGGCCTTAAATCTCCCAATAGTTACCTTTTCAAATAATGGTTTCATGAACTCCTTTCAAAAAGCCCTTTACATGGGGCTAATCTGCTGTTTTTCCCTGCAATTAAACGCACAGACTTCGGTGCCAGCAATCACCATCATTAACTGCTCGGTTGCCAACTCGGACAAACTGGAGTTTTCGCCAACTTACTATCACAACGGGTTGGTGTTTGCCACATCCCGCTCCGAAAAAGGTGCTTTGGACAAGAAAATTGACGAACATTTTTTTGAACTGTATTATGCTGAGATTGCCCCGGCAGGCATTCCCATGCAGCCTTATTTTTTCTCGCCAGCGCTCACTTCCCGCCTGCATGAAGGGCCTGTTGCGTTCAATCGAAACTTCACCAAAATCTATTTTACCCGGAACAACATCGTGGATGGCGTTG
>JANPLH010000513.1:0-1962 GCA_031426435.1 Saprospiraceae bacterium
ACAAGTTGGACGGCACGTTCCTAAGGGCTTCCAAAAGGGGCGTCCCCAACGAAAAAGAGATAAAAGAATTTGCATTGATGTCAAAGAACTTGGACACAACTTAATGTCGCTTTTTGAAACACAACTTAATGCCGCTTATCAGAAGTTAAAGAGGTTGAGAAGGTTTAGGTCAGGCATCTAAGCCTCCTAAACTATTTAAACCTTCTAAACCGCTACTTTCAAATGATACTTAACCAAGTTCCCAATCGGCTTTTTTATGAAAACGCCAGCGTGCAAGCCAAGTTCGGATAGTGCTTCCTTCAAGATTTCTTGAAAATGGAAACCTACCGAACCCACAAAACTAACTGGCAAAATCTCATGACCCTTGTACTTGCAAACATGCCGGGTCAGGAACTCGTTGAAACTTTTTTTCACCAAAGCCCTAACGAATGGATGCGTTTGATGTTCGGTGAACAACTGCGTAAATGAAGCCAAATACGCAGCAGGAATGCCACCACTATATACTTTGTCGAGAATGTCCTTACGCCCGTTGGGGCAAACTTGTTCAATGATTGGCTGCAATTCAATGGGCATTTCCCGGTAAAAATAGGCTTGCAGAAACATTTTTCCAATCATCGCCCCGCTGCCTTCGTCGCCGAGGAGGAAGCCAAGGTTGGTCACGTTGTCCGCTTCATGCTCCCCATCGTAAAGCACCGAATTGGAGCCAGTGCCGAGTATACAGCAAATGCCTGGCGCTTGCCCGCATGTGGCCCGTGCTGCACCCAAGAGGTCATGGTGAACGGTGACGGCCGCATTCGGCATTTTTTCGGAAAGGGCTTTCTGCACGATGGCATTGCGGCCTTTGTCCCAACAGCCCGTGCCGTAATAAAACACATTGCCCGTGATGTCAAACGGGAGCTTATCTACCAGTTCCTGCTGAATGATTTCCAAAATGCATTCCCTCGAAACATAGTTCGGGTTGAAGCCTGTGGTAGTGATGGACAACTGTTCGCCGTCGTCTTTTACAATGACCCAGTCAGCCTTGGTTGCGCCTCCGTCTGCAATGATTAGCATGGTCCTAATTTTAGGCGGCAAATGTATTGTGAAAATAACACCAAGTACCTTGTCGGTAAGTTTTTTTACTTAAAGTAGGGTAGTATCAATGTGCATTTAACCTGCCACCAAATTTTTTGCCTCAAAAATGGGCATCTTGGCATTGGGCAACTGCTGGAGGAACAGCCGGAGCGCTGTCCGCTTGTCAGCATCCAATTGGTAGCTGATATTCTCGGTGAAGTATTTTTCCAAATCAAAACCGGGGTGCTGCTGCGGCAAAATGAGCATCAGCTGCGGAATGGACTCAATGCCCAATTGCATAGCAGCGTTGAATTTTTCGATGAAATCAGGGGGCAGTGGCCGATTGCTCACCCATGCAGCGAAGACAAACGGCAGACCTGAATGTGCCAGCCAAGCCTCGCCGAGGTCGTAGGTATGGGCATGTTTGCCCAAATGGTCCATCGCCCGGTCGCCGATGATGAGGGCGGCGGTTGTCCCACCAATTTTATCCTCAAAACCCTCTATCGTCGGCAATAGGGTGGGGGAGCAGTGCCAGTGTTTTTCCAATAGGATTTTCGCCAACTCAACCGAGGTGCGGGAGTGGAAATCGAGGTACAATGACTTGACTTTATCCAAAGGCACCTCACTGAAAATGCAGACCGTTTTCACCTCGCCCACCGTGCCGATGCAGTAGTCGGAAATGATGTGAGGCGTGGCCAACTCGGGTATGGCGGCTACGGGAATCAGCCCAAAATCCGCCTCTCCGCTGGCCAGTTTGCTGGCGCAAACGCTGGGGATGTCAAGCTGGAGGTTGAGTTCTTCGCTCAGGCCGCTTTTGACCAGGCCGTACAAGAGTGGCTTGGTGTTTAGGTAGCTAACGGCGGTGACTTTTAGTTTCATGTTAATCGGTTGACGATTGACGGTGGACGG
>JANPLH010000514.1:0-8071 GCA_031426435.1 Saprospiraceae bacterium
GCAAGCGGCTTTTTTTTGACCCCATCATGTCCAGCGACAATTCGGTTTCCTGCGCTTCCTGTCACCTACCTGAAATGGCGTTTACCGACGGAAAGCAGTTCAGCGAGGGCGTGGAGGGAAGGCTCGGAAATCGCAATTCGACGACGCTCGCCAACGTCGCCTACCACCCGTACTACACGCGGGAGGGCGGTGTACCGACGCTCGAAATGCAAGTCCTCGTGCCGATACAGGAACATGCCGAATTCGATATGAACATCCTCGACATTGCGGAGCGGCTGAAAGCCGACAGCAGCTACGTGCGGGAGAGTCGGGCAGCCTACGGGCGTGTGCCGGATGCCTTTGTCATCACCCGCTCGATTGCCTGTTTTGAAAGGACGATTTTGAGTGGGGGCAGTCGGTACGATGAGTTTTTGCAGGGAAAAAATTCGGCACTGACCGCTGCCGAAAAGCGTGGCAAGGACTTGTTTTTCAGCGAAAAACTTGCCTGTTCACAGTGTCATGGCGGGTTTAACTTCACCAATTACGCTTTTGAAAACAACGGGTTGTATGTAGATTACCCCGACCCCGGACGCTTCCGCCTGACAGGCGACGAGGCAGATCGGGCGCTATTCAAAGTACCGAGCTTGCGGAACATAGGCATCACTCCGCCCTACATGCACGAAGGCTCACTGCCTACGCTGGAAGCGGTGGTGGAGCACTACGATTCGGGCGGGAAAATCCACCCGCACAAGAGCCAGTTGGTGAAACCGCTCAACTTGACCGAGCAAGAAAAAATTGACCTGATTGCGTTTCTACATGCGCTGACGGATGACGATTTTTTGAACAATCCGAAATTTCGGGAGTAGATGTCTTTCGCTACACGCAGCATTTTTTGACTGCCTTTTGAATACCAAATCCAAGTAAAATGAAGAATACCTGTTTCGCAGTTATCGGTTTTTTAATCACGTTAAATTTGACCGCTCAGACACTCACGGGGACGGTCACGGATGAATTCGGAGCGCCCGTTGCCGATGCACGGGTGACCATTTTCAACAACGACACGACGATATTTTACGAAGCCAGAACGGACGCTGGCGGCGTGTACCTTTTCACCAATCTGGAGGCCTTGTACTTTCTGTTCGGTGTCGCCAAACCCGGCAAGGCATATTTTCAAAACGCCACGACGGGCATCGTCGGCACGGTCGTCCATGACGCAACGCTTGCGCCCGAAACCGAACCCGGCGATTGGGAAATCATCATGCAATCCCCCGAACCGCTCGGTGGCACCGACCTCGGCGTGTTGATGCCGGACGGCAGCATTTATTACTGCCACGATACCAAAGACCCATTCTACTTCCTACCGACCGAAAATGACACCAGCTTTGCCAAAGGCAGCCTATTTGCCCAAGGCTGCGTAGCTCCGGCGCTGCTGCTGAATGGGCAAGTCTTGTTTGCTGGCGGTACGCTGGAAGAAGATGGATATGGTCCTGCCACCAAAAAGGTGAAAATCTTCAATCCGGTCACCGAATTATGGCAGTATCAACCTGATATGCTGGATGCTCGCTGGTATCCGTCCCTCGCCCCACTTTACGACGAGCGTTTGCTGATTGTAGGCGGCGGCGACCTAAATACGAGCCTCCCAAATGCCATGCGAACCAAAACCTCGGAAGTGTATGACCCTGCAACTGGCATTTCCGTTGCCACCGACACGGTGCATTTCGGCAACGAAGTCTCGCCAATCCTGCCGCTTTTTACCGGAAAAATATTGATGACGCACCGCCCGCCGCAACTGTTCGCCCCGGAAACGATGCAGTGGGAACTGGCTGCCGATTTCGTGCAGGGAAACCGCCTGCCCAACGGCGACCATAGCGACCACGAACTGGTGCTTCTGCCCGACGGCAAAGTGCTGGCGGTGGGTTACAAGTCTTTCACGCCGGGGCAGCCGGGCGTCAACCTTGAAATGTACGACCCGCTGAACGACGAGTGGACGCTGCGCTCCAACCTCGCCCCGACCCGTTCGAGGGCAAAAGCGGTGCTGCTTCCTGACAAAAAAGTGCTGGTGATGGGCGGTCAAAAAGAGGACGCCAACGACCCCACGCCCGTCAACAACTGGGGCTACATGGACCTGACCGACCAATACGACCCGGCAACGGACGCTTGGCGACGGCTGGAAAAAATGAACATCAAGCGGGAATATCATGCCATCACCGCCCTTGTGCCGGACGGCAGGATTATCGCCGTTGGCGGCGAAGGCGCACCCGGCAACGAGCCGCCGCAGAGCATGATTGAGGCGTTTTCGCCACCGTACCTGTTCCGTGGCGTCCGCCCGGAAATCAGCAATTTGAATGTGACCGAATTTCAGCGGGGCGGAACGGTGCAATTCAACGTGGCGAAAACCAATGCACTCACGGGCGTCGTGCTGATGTCAAATGGGGTGCTGACCCACTTCATGAACTCCGGCAACAACCGCTATCTCGACCTCGATTTTACCCAAACCGGAAACTCGGTGACGGCGAGCCTTCCGACCGACAGCCTGCAACTGATGCCGGGCTGGTACATGCTATTTGGCATGGTGGACGATATTCCTTCGGTCGGAAAAATGGTCAAAATCGAGCGGGGGCTTGCGCCTGTTTCGGCGGTGGGTGGTGTGGCGGGCAATGCCTTTTCCACCCGTGTTTTTCCCAACCCTTCTGGCGGGCAGTTTTTTGTGGAAATCAAAGGCACAACGGCGGGCGAGGTGCTACGGCTGGAAGTGTTCGACTTGGCGGGAAGGCTTGTTTTACAGGATAAATTGATTGCAATGGATAGTGTTTCTCAAACTAAAGTCACATTGCCGCCGGGCATTTTCGAGTTGAAAATTTCGGGCAACACAAAGGTTTCAGCACAAAAAATAATAATTCAATAGGCGATTTTTTCAAGTGGAAGTACAAAACGAGTATTAGCTGAGTCTGCGTGAAAAAGCTGTCCTCTAAATCAGTTTTTATGAAAAAAATAATCCTCACTTTCCTTTCCCTCGCAGTCCTGATGGTTGCCTGCGACCCCGACGACGACACGGTGAAAGCCGTTTATGACCCCACGCCCTACGCCCTCGACTACGGCGACTTCCCCAACCCGAACCTGCCCGCCGACAACAAGCCGACCAACGCCGGAGTGCAATTGGGGCGGATGCTTTTTTACGAAAAAATGCTGTCGAAGGACGGCTCACAGTCCTGCGCCCACTGCCACCTGCAAAAGGACGGGTTCAGCGACATCAGGCAGTTCAGCATCGGCGTGGAGCAGTTGCCGGGCAAGCGACATGCGATGGCAGTGTTCAATTTGGCGTGGCACAAAAACGGGATGTTCTGGGACGGTCGTTCACCGAAGGTGCGCGACCAGGCGCTCAAGCCCATCCAAGACCCGCTGGAAATGAACGAGACGCTGGAAAACGCCGTCGCCAAGCTGAAGGCGGACAAGCGCTACACCGACCAGTTCATCCGGGCGTTCGGCGACGACAACATCACGTCGGAGCGCATGGGGCTGGCGATGGAGCAGTTCGAGTTCACCATGATTTCCAACAAATCAAAGTACGACCGTTATCTCGCCGGAACGGAGGCGCTGACAGACAGCGAGGAGCGGGGGCGGGTGCTGTTCTTTGCTGAGTTCGACCCTTTCAGCGGGCAGAAGGGCGGCGAGTGTTTCCACTGCCACGGTGGTTTCAACCTCACCAACGACCTGTTCATGAACAACGGTTTGGACGCGGAGGCGGACTTCACGGACGAGGGGCGCTACAAAGTGACCAACGACCCGGCGGACAGGGCGAAGTTCAAAGTGCCGAGCCTGCGGAACATCGCCATCACCCCACCCTACATGCACGACGGTCGCTTTGCGACGCTGGAACAGGTCGTCGAGCACTACTACACGGGAGTGAAGAACTCGCCGACCGTGGACGGGCTGCTGTTCAACAACCTCAATCCGGGCGGCTTGCAGCTTTCGGCACAGGATAGGGCTGACTTGGTGGCGTTCTTGAAGACGCTGACGGATGTGTCGTTTTTGGAGGATGAGCGGTTTTCGTCGCCGTTTTGAAAGACTAAGTTTTCGTCAACACCTTTTTAATTGAAGCATGAGTTTGAACCATTATTCATAAAACTGATGTCAGGCAAAGCCTTTCCATCGGGCAGTCAAACTCTTTTTGAACATGAAATCATTGACAAACTTTCTTCTCTGCGGCTTCGCCTCAATGGCGGTTTCGGCTTTCGCCCAAACGCCCGTACCTATCCCTCCCACGCTGTCAGGCAGCACGATTGACCTGACCGTGCAGGCTGGCACGACGGAAATCTACCCCGGCATTTCGACCAATACGGTCGGCTACAACGGCAGTTTCCTCGGCCCGACCATCCTGCTCGATGCGGGGCAGCAGGTCACGCTCAACGTCCACAACCAGTTGGGCGACACCACGACGGTGCATTGGCACGGCTTGAACGTGTCGCCCGCCAACGATGGCAGCCCGCACGTCATGATTATGGCGGACGAGACCTGGTCGCCGTCCTTCCCGGTACTGGACAAGGCAGCCACCTACTGGTACCACCCGCACCTGCACGGAAAGACGATGGACCAGGTGCTGCTCGGCGCTGCGGGCTTTATCCTCGTGCGGGATGCGGAGGAAGCAGCCCTCGACCTGCCCCGCACCTATGGCGTGGACGACGTGCCGCTGGTGTTCCAATTCAAAACCTTCGACTCCCAAAAGCAAATCGTGCTGGGAGACGAAGCTGACAACGCCGTGCTGGTCAACGGCGTCCCCGATGGGGTGCTGAACAGCCCGGCGCAGGTGGTGCGCTACCGCCTGCTCAACGGCTCTAGCCACCGTTTCTTCAATTTTGGCTTCTCCAACAACAAGCAGTTCAAGCAAATCGCCTCTGATGCCGGGCTGCTCGATGCGCCCGTTGCCCTGACCCGCCTCATCCTCGCCCCCGGCGAGCGGGCGGAAATCCTCGTGGACTTGGGCAACGAGCAGGGCAACACCCTGACGCTGAAATCCTTCGGCACGGGACTTCCGCAAGGCTACCCCGGCGGCACGATGATGATGGGCGGCATGGAAGGCCCGCTCGACAACACGGACTTCAACGTGCTGACCATCAATGTGACCGCACCCACCGCCGACCCGGTGACGACCGTCCCGACCGCTCTAACGAATAACGAGGTACTGTCGCAAACAGGCGGTGCGACCCGCTCAATTGGCTTCTCCGCACAGCCGATGATGAGCATGACGAACTTTTTCATCAACAACAAGAAGTTCGACATGGAAGTGGTGGAGTTCACCACGGAGCAGGACAAGGTGGAGGTCTGGAACATCACCAACCAAACCATGATGGCGCACCCGTTCCATATCCACGGCAACCATTTCTACGTGCTACAAGTGAACGGCGCAACCCCGCCGCCCAACATGCGGGGCAGGAAGGACGTGGTGGTGGTGCCACCGATGAACGGCAGCGTGAAGCTCGTGACGAAGTACGCCAACTACGGCGACCCGATGCTGCCCTACATGTTCCATTGCCATATCCTCAGCCATGAGGACGGCGGCATGATGGGACAGTTCATCGTGAACCCGACCGCAAGCGGCACGAATGAGCAGGTGCAGCAAGGTACGCTGACCATATCGCCGAACCCCGGCAAGGGCAGTTTTGTCATCGAGGCGGATTTGCCGCAGGCTGGGGACGCCGTGCTGACTTTGCACTCCCCAGATGGCAGGCTGCTGGAAACGAGGAAGCTGGAAGGGCTGAACACGGGCATCCAACAAATCCCGGCGAATTTCACGGGTCTGGCGGCTGGCTGGTACTGGCTGACCTTGCAGCGTGGGGAGCGGGTGTTTTCGGGGAAGGTGGTGGTGGAATAGACGGTTTGATTTAACTAAAAAGGGTAGGACAGCACGATTCGCTGTCCTACCCATCTCAATATTTTTCCGATGAAAAAACTCCCTGTCGTACTTTTCCTGTTGGCGGCGCTGCTCGCCCTTTCCTTTTTGACCGAAGGGCCTTGCGACTCGCCCGTAGTCGGCGGTCACACGGGCGCACCCGGTAAGACGGGCTGCGACGGTTGCCACGGCGGTGCGCCCAACACCGGACCCGGTACGCTCACCCTCGACTGGTCGGACACCAGCGGGCAGTACGTCCCCGGTCAGGTGTACGATGCCGTCGTGACGCTCGCACAAGCTGACCGGGACAAGTTCGGCTTCGTGGGGTTGGGGCTGAAGGACAGCGGCAACACCACCACCGGGCAGTTTTCGATTGACGACGTTGACCGCACCCGCACCTACAACGATGGCCCCCGGAAGTACGTCTCGCACACGCCCTGCGGAGCAGATGCAGATCCATCCGGCTCGCTTTCTTGGACGTTCCATTGGCAAGCGCCCGCTACCGACGTGGGCAATATCACTATCTATTTGGCAGGGCTTGCAGCTAACCACAACCACGCCACCTCTGGCGACGACGCTTATGAACTGGCGCTGCACCTCACGCCTGCCGACACGGTGGCTTCGGCGAGCGGGGAGCGGCTCGGTGAAGTGCAGTTTTCCCTGCATCCGAACCCGGTTGCCGCGAGCGGGCAATTGAACGTCCGGCTGACGTTGCCGCAAGCGGGAAGGCTGCAATTCCGGCTGCTCGACGTGGCGGGGCGAACGGTGCGACGGTTTGATTTGGGCGAAAAAGCAACGGGCAATCAGATGTTTGCGCTGGAAACGGCTGGTTTGGTGGCAGGGGTATATTTTCTTGAAGCCCGCTTGTCGGGAGAGTGGTTTAGTGCTGCAAGGGTGGTGGTGGAGTGAAAATTACGCAGACGGTGGAGTAAATTAAATTCAGTATGAAAATTCGACATTCACTGTTTGGCTCTGCCTTCGCCTTCCTATTGGCGACAAGCTGCTGCTGGCTGCCCTTTGTAGCAGTTGCATTGGGCGGCGCAGCCGGACTGTCTGCATTTTCTGCTGGGCTGGAAAAATGGAGCGGATTGCTCATGGCTTTAGGCGCTGGGCTGGCTGGCTGGGCTGGCTGGCAGTTTTGGAAAAAGAGGAAAGCCAAGCCAGCAGATGGGGTTGTTTTGCAGAGCATGCTAACCTGCCCATCTTGCGGTTTTCAAAATATGGAAACCATGCCGACGGATGCCTGCCAGTTCTTTTACGAGTGCGAAAAATGCCACCAATTGCTGCGGCCAAAGCCCGGTGATTGTTGTGTTTTTTGCAGCTATGGTTCGGTGAAATGCCCGCCGATACAGGCTGGTGGTTGCTGCTTTTGAATGGAAAATAGATTTTGACTCATGACACTTTTCATCAAAAACATGGTCTGCGCCCGATGCGAACGGACGGTCGAGCGGCTGTTCGCAGCGCTGGGGTTGCCATTGAAAAACACACGCCTCGGTGAGGTGGAGGTGGAAGGCGATTTGAGTGCTGTGCAAATAGAAGCGGTGCGCCGGGCCTTGCATTCCGAAGGCTTCGAACTGCTGAACGACCGCACCAGCCGCCTCATTTCGGAAGTAAAAAACCTCGTCGTGCAAGATATCCACCACGAGGCCGGACAGAAACCAGTGGCGATGAACTTCTCGGATTTTTTGGCAAAAAAAACCGGGCACGACTACTCCCACCTGAGCAAGTTGTTTTCGGCGGTGGAGGGCGTGACCATTGAGAAGTACATAATTGCGCAGAAAATCGAAAGGGTAAAAGAATGGCTGGTGTACGATGAACTGACCCTGAGCGAAATCGCTTGGCGCTTAGGGTACAGCAGTTCGCAGCACCTGTCGAACCAGTTTCGGCAGGTGACGGGCATGACCCCGACGCAATTCAAGACCAGCCACCGGCACGAGCGAAAGCACCTCGACCATGTGTAGCCGTTACGGCTACAAAATCCTGCACGGCTTTTCCAAAATCCTGTACTGCCTGCGGTTGCCATTGCCCCGAACTTTGCCCCATAAAAATCACCATATATGACACATGCGAATTAGGGGTTGAAAAGGTTCAAAACAAAAGCAGACGTAAAGTTTACAGTACGACGTAGCTTTATGTTATGAATGCAATAAAACTAATCGCCCTGTACTACTACGTCTGCGAGTGCTATGATGGGGAACTTCGTTG
>JANPLH010000515.1:0-15101 GCA_031426435.1 Saprospiraceae bacterium
TTCACCAAATTTCCGGGCTTAAACTGCACGGACTATTGATAAAATCACTTTTTCTTAAAAATGGCTGAAATTGGCATTTTAAAATGAGGAAGTACAGGCGAGGCATCACAAATATCGTCACCGAAACAGACTGTCATTTGTGAAAGATTTACACCAGAATATACATCAACTTGTCTTAATTTTGGAAAAACCTGCCATACAACCTGCACACCTGCGTCACGGTAGTTTACCATTTTTTCCTTGACATTGTTCATTTGGTCATTGCCAGAAATAACCTCGATAACAAGAGCAGGTACTTCATAGGATGTGGGTTCGGCCAGATTATAAGCCTGTTCTTTTGTCAACCAAACAATGTCTGGCCTACGGTGATTTTGAAGGAAGAAGAGGTCTGGTTCTGCAATCAATTCTCCAACCACCTTTCCTTCATTAAACAATTGCCTAAAGAATCCTAGAAAGTTAAATTGTATGTAAACTTGTGTCTTGTCCATACCCCGTTTTGTTTTGATGACCTGCCCATTTACCCATTCGTATTTGAAGCTATCTTCTCTCGAAAGATATTTTTTCTGAAATTCCTCCCATGAAATGGGCTTCGCAACCTTGATTGTCGGCTTAGGGAGGTACGAACTTGGATTGACTTGAACGGCTGTTGTTGACATAATTTCTTCTTTTTCACAAAAATACATTTCAAATCTCAAATTGCAAAACAAAGCGGCTTACCCCTTGATTTTCAACAACTTATAAACCTGCACCGCCACATTTGCCCCCGTGAATCCAAACTTTTCGTCAAGTACTTTGAACGGGGCCGAGTAGCCGAAATGGTCAAGCCCCCATACCAAGCCACGGTCGCCGACGAGGCCACGAAGCGTGCTCGGCAAGCCAGCTGTGAGGCCAAAAGTAGGTACGTTGCCGGGGATGACTTCCTTTTGGTATTTCTTGGATTGGTTGCGGAAAAGGCCTTCTGATGGTGCTGAAACGATGCGCACCTTTAGCCCTTTTTCGCTGCGCAAAATGGCCGCACCAGCTACCAAAGTAGCCACTTCCGAGCCATTGGCCACCAACACCACATCGGGTTTGCCTTCGCAATTTTCGACGATATAAGCACCTTTAGCAGTGTCCGCTTGGTTGGTTGCGGGCAAATCATTCACCCCTTGTCGGCTGAAAACCAGACCAGTTGGCGACTGGCGGTTCTCCAATGCCAAGCGCCATGCGACCACCGTTTCAGCTCCATCTGCTGGCCGAAGCGCAAGCAAGGCATTGCGGCCAGAATGGTTTTTCAGCTGCTCCAACAGTCGCAGCTGTGCCTCCTGCTCAATGGGTTGATGCGTTGGCCCATCCTCCCCGACCCGGAAGGCATCATGCGTCCAAAGAAAAACGACGGGCGTTTCCATAAGTGCGGCCACCCGCATAGCAGGCTTCATATAATCGCTGAATGCAAAGAAAGTGGCGCATGCAGGAAGCACCCCACCATGCAGCGACATGCCCACATTGAGCGCAGCCATGGTCAATTCGCTCACACCTGCTTGCAGGAAAGACCCACTGAAATCGTTGCGCTTGAAAGCAGTAGTTTTCTTTAAAAAATTCTCTGTTTTGTCGCTGTTGGCAAGGTCGGCAGAGGAGACAACCATGTTTTCCACTTTACCAGCTAAGTAGCCAAGCACAGCACCAGAAGCATTGCGGGTAGCATCGTTGGCCTTGACTTGGATTTCCGACCAGTTGATTTGTGGCAGTTTTCCTGTTTGGAAAAAGGCGAATTTTTCGGCCAATGCGGGGTTATCTTTTGCCCAAGATTTAAAGTCTGCTTTGCGTTTTTTGGCGTCTTTCTTCTTTTGTTCTAAAATAGCCGCATAGCGTTCGGCTACATCTGGGAAGATCAGGAACGGGTTTGCAGGATTGCCGCCAAGCCCCTCCACCGTTTTCTCAAAAGAGCCACCTGCGCCCGTTAGCGGCTGCCCATGTAGTTCCACCTCGCCCTCAAACAGGCTACCGTCGGCTTTGCGGGTGCCGAGGCCCATCAGCGTTTTACCGATGATGAGTGTAGGGCGGTCTGTATCCGCCAAACCTGCTTTGATGGCAGAGCGGATTGCCTCATGGTCGTTGCCGGGGATGCTGAGGACGTGCCAGCCCCATGCCTCGTATTTTTTAGCGGTGTCTTCGCTGGTTACATCGTTCACTTCAGTACTTAATTGGATGTCGTTGGCATCATAAAACATGATGATGTTTCCAAGACCGAGGTGCCCAGCTATGCGCCCAGCAGCCTGCGAAATCTCTTCTTGAACCCCGCCATCGGAGATGTATAGGTAGGTCTTGTGCGCCACATTTTCACCAAACCTCGCTACTAAGAAGCGCTCCGCAATGGCTGCACCAATTCCGAATGTATGTCCCAATCCGAGCGGTCCGCTGGTGTTTTCGATGCCCCGCTGCACATCCAACTCAGGATGGCCAGGCGTTGGGCTACCCCATTGTCGAAAGTTTTGAATGTCTTCCATAGAATATTTGCCGAGCAGCGTCTGTTGAGCGTATAGCATGGCGGACATGTGGCCAGCGTCGAGAAAGAAGCGGTCTCGCAGCGGCCAGGCCATGTCAGAGGGGTCGAAATTGAGGAACTCTGAGTAGAGAATGTGTATGAAATCGGCACCGCCCATTGGGCCACCTGGGTGGCCAGACTTGGCTTTTTCGACCATAGATGCAGCAAGTATGCGGATATTGTCAGCGCAGCGAAGGGAAAGATTGGACATTATGGAAATTGGAAATAAGAAAATGCGAAATTGAGCGACTTGGCCAATTGTTTGAAAATCAGCAGGTTAGCTCCTCAGTTGTTCAATTTCGTTGAAATTTGGTGCAAAGAAAGGTAATACGGGCAAGAGGGGGAGCAAATCAGGTGGGTGTTTTTTCAACAATTGTACAAAAACTGTCCAACAATTATCCCGTCAATCGGTACCTACAAATAAAGGTTAGGTTAGCTGCTTTTTACGCCGCCAATTTCCGCCATTCCAAAATAGCCTTGGCCGGCTTTAAGGAAGTAATGACAATGTCGTGAGTCTCGCCCAACTGCATGGTTATAGAGTCGCCTTGGCCTAATCGGACGATGCGGGTTTCGCCTTTTTCGTTACTGATATGGCACTCACAGGAGCCTTCGAGCAAGATAAAAGTCTCCAAAATGTCGTGGTGGACTTCTTCGTCCACCATCACCTTCACCCAAGCCAAGAATAGGTCACGTTTTTCATTGGATTCGAGCTGATGGAGATGGATATTGTCAAAATCGGCGGGAGGTTCCATGCCTTCAACGAATTCTTGCCATTCGAGCCAATTGGAGGAGCCGTCGAGCATGGGCAAGTTAGAGGGGTCGAGCCGCTGTTTCTGCTTATGTTGCGACTCAAGGTTTCTGACTTTCTGCAAAATCCTTTCTCTCAGTTCCAAGGGTGGAGCAATCGAATGCGCTTTTGCAAAATTGATCATTGCCTCTTCCGTAAGGAATGGGTCGTGGATATTGAACTTGGAGCCTCCTTCCCTTGCGAACAGGTGGTTTTTTTCATCTTTCACAATAAATAATTTCTTTTTCAAGGCAGTTAAGCGTTTAATTTTCGCAAAAATACACACGAAGTTCTTTCAGTGCTAAACGAGTACGTGATTTAACAGTACCCAACGGTATGCCGAAGTTGTCGGCAATCTCTTGCTGCGTGTACCCGTCGAAGTACATCCACTCAATTACCTCCCGGCAAACAGGTGTCAATTTGTCCACTAATTGCCGTAGCCCCAATGTTTCCACAGAAACTTGAGTCATGGCACGGGATGTTTCAGAACCTACGATGTTTTCCAATTTTTGGTTTTTCTTCTTTTGGGAAAAATATTTTGAACGGGTAAAATCAATGGCAGTATTGCGGGCAATATTGATGAGCCAAGTGGCAAATCGGCCCTTCGTTGGGTCGTAGCTGCCCACGTTTCGCCATACTTTAACAAAGCAATCCTGCAGAAGGTTGGCAGCATCCTCCTCGTCAACAACGATGCGAACGACAACGCCGTACATTAGGGCTGAATAGTTGTCGTACAGCTCGGCAAATGCAGTTTCGTCGCCCCTAAGGAGTTGGGCTACCAAGCCTGATTCGATGTCTGTGTGCACGGTATTCATTCGGTTCAATTTTTAGATAAACCCAGATTCCATTCCATATTTCACCATTGCAGCTGTGTTTTTGACACCAAATTTGGCCAATAAATTTTTACGGTGGCTATCAACGGTCAGCGGGCTGATGAATAGTTTTTCGGCGATTTCATTGTTCGTCATGCCTTCGGCAATCAGGGCCAGCACTTCTTTTTCCCTTGAGGTCAGAAGCGGCAAATCGGGCTGTTGGACAGCGGGCCGGGCGATGGTCTGAGCGGCCTCCATGCTCAAATACATTCGCCCCTTATATGCCGCCTTTATTGCTTCCTCTAACTCTTCTCCATTTGCATTTTTGAGCAAATAGCCTGATGCCCCGGCGTCAATCATGCGAGTGATATAGCTGCGCTCCTTGAAAGTACTGAGGCCGAGGATTTTCAGTTTTGGAAAGCGCTCCCGCAACTTTTTACACAGCTCAATCCCGTCGAGGTCGGGCAAGTTGATGTCAACGAGCGCCACATCGGCGGGGTTGGCTTTCAGGGCATCGATAGCGGCATAGCCATCCGCTGCACTGCCCGTAACCTGCACGTTATCAGTATTTTGCAGCATATGCCGGATGCCCTCGATAACCATCGGGTGGTCGTCTATGATGAAAGTCTTAATCATGACTGCGGGTTTTTAACCTCAAACTCCACCCCCACGCACATCCCTTTCTCCTGCGACGCATGCACGTCCAACCGCCCTTCCAAGTAGCTTACACGTGAGCGGATGTTCATCCAACCCACCCCTTTTACTTTTTCCAACAGGGTGGTGTCCATTCCCTTGCCGTCGTCTTCCACTGTCAAGTTTACCCTGTTGCCGTCCTTAATGAGTTGGACGATGGCTTGGTTGGCGAATGCATGTTTCACCACATTGTTCAGCAGCTCTTGGGCTATGCGGAAAACGATGACCTCCACATCCTGTGGCAATCGAGCCTCCATGCCAAAGGACTGAAAATACACCCGCAGACCAGTGGATTGTTCGGTATGGCCGCAATAGTCTTCGAGGGCATCTTTGAGGCCAAAGCGGACGAGTGCTTCTGGCATCATATTCCGGGCGATGTGCCGCAGTTCCCCAATGGAGCGGTCCATGTCGGTGATGACCTGGTTGAGCGAGGTCGCCGATGTTTCTGTCAAGACTTGATTTCCTCTCATGGCGAAAAGGGTTTGTTTGATTCCAGAAAGCATACCGCCGAGGCCGTCATGGAGGTCACGGGCGAGGCGGCCCCGTTCCTCCTCTTGCCCCCGCATCACCGCTGAGGCAGTGGCGAGCTGCTTTTCTTGTTCCAATTGTTTGATGGTATTCTCTTGAATGATGATTTTTTGCGAAGCAAGCAAGGTTTTTCCTTCTTGTAAACGCCAAGCCAAAATGCCACCTATTAACGCCAGCATTGCAACAATTCCAGTCCCGAAAATCATGGTCTTTTGTCGCTGCAAGCGCAAAGCCTGGAGTTCCTTGTCTTGTTCCAACTCCTTGATTTTCTGCTCCTTAGCCTGGGTTTCGTACTTGATTTCAAGCTCTTGCACGGCATGCACCAGGGCGTTGCTGGTTAGCGTATCCCGGATGTCCTGATATCCTTGGCGGTAGCTGTTCCACTTCGTAAAATCGCCCTGAACGAGAGCGAGGTCGGAGAGCGAGAGCAAAATCATGGCCCGGTAATCGTCCATGCCCATTTCATTGGAAAGTGCAAGTGATTGCTGGCAGTATTCCTCCGATTTTGTGAAGTCTTTTTTTTCAAAGGCCAAAAGGCCGAAGCCGTGCAATATGGTCATTTTGCCGTAGGCATCATTGGCTTTGAGGGCTATTTGGTAGGCTTCGTTGTAAAGCTGCTCGCACTTAGCGAGGTTGCCTTTTTTTAATTCCAAATCGGCAAGTATGCCGAGGCAGTTCGATAAAACAGCCGTGTATTCCGCTTTCCTTGCATAATCGGTAGCCTTTTCAAACCAAATATATGCCTCCTCGTCCCGATTCATACCGAGCAGCGAATTCCCGATATGCTCACAGGAGGTGGCACAGGTGTAGTCATCGCCCAGTTCTTTTGCGCTCTCGAAACTGTGCTCTGCGTATTGCTTTCCTTTTTCAAATAGCTTCAAATTGTTGTAAAGGATGGCGATGTTGTTGCTCACAACCACCGGGAAATGCGGTGGAACGGTAGCTGTTTTCATCGCTTCCAGCGCCTTGTCGTAATAATCAATGGCCATCCAATAGTTGCCCCTTTGGTTCCAGGCATTGGCCACGAGGTTATAGGCAGCTACCCTTTCTTTGCCCAAGGCCAATTTTTCGCTGATAGTTATTGTAGAAAGGTCGAGTTTGATGGCTTCGTCGAATTTGCCCTGGTTGTAGAGTGCATTGGCCTTGTTGATGCGGCATCGCACGATGCCTTTCTCATGGCCTGTTTTTTCGGCCAAATTCAAAGCCTGTTGGAGGAAAAGCAAGGAGGAATCGGCGTTGCGGTCGGTGTAAATCTTGCCGGTTTCCATAAGAGCCCACACCCTTGCTGTATCCGACGTGGCGTTTTGGGCAATCTGTAAAAGGCTGTCCCTCTTCTTTTCAATCTGGCCAATAGATACAGTTATTGGCAACCAAATAAATAATATGGTTGGTAATGCTTTCATTTCATTTGACTTAATGGCGGCGGGGTTCGTCAGGCCGCATTTTTTGTCAAATGTCGAACAAGAAAATGGAATAATGCAAGGTTTCGGTGAAAAATCCCCTTTTTCGTGGAGAAGAAAAACCTTGTTTTATAGGATTGATTTTCAACTAGTTATGAAAATACCTTTGCAGTGCCTTTCGAATAGGTTGGGCAAACAGCTAAACCCCTTGTTTTGGACCCCAT
The DNA here is from genome assembly GCA_031426435.1 of Saprospiraceae bacterium. Lineage (GTDB taxonomy): Bacteria > Bacteroidota > Bacteroidia > Chitinophagales > Saprospiraceae > UBA6168. The sequence goes on from JANPLH010000515.1 coordinate 6,969, forward strand.
TTATTTTTTTAGCCCCAAAATCCAAATTTGGAACGCTATCGTAAATGCGGCAAAATCGAGTGAAAACAATTTTTTGAAATCCAAATAATCCAAACCTCCAACCTCCTCGTACCTATGAAAAAATCAACCCTTGAATGCCAAATGAAAACAACATTTTTAAATTAAATCTTTTTTCCAATGAAAAACAATCTGATTTTCACCATTCTTTTTAGCGTATCTGCTATCACTGCCTTTGCAGGCAAACTTACACAGAGCGTCCATGCTTTTTACAAAGCTGTGGACATGAAAGACTTTGACAAAGCTGGAGACTACCTCACAGATGACGTCAAAGTTAGCCTACCTTTTTCACCTCAAGTGATGGACAAAATGGCCTACAAGCAAATCGGGATTAGTATGGGCATGGGTTTCCCGGACATGATGCACAAGGTGCTTGAAGTCGTTGAAGGAAAGAACACCGTTGCCTTCAAGGGTTGGTTTTCCGGCACGAACACTGGCTCTTTGATGGGTAATCCTGCCACGGGCAACCGGGTCGAGACGCCGTTTCAGGGCTATTTCAAGTTCAATGATGCGGGCCAAATCGTGCAGGTTGACCTTGTTTTTGACGTTGCCAGCTTCAATGGGCAACTGATGAAGGGAATTGACCCCACCGCAATGGCCAAGCAAGTTGTCCATGACCTGTATGTGGCTATGGACGCTGGGCAGGCGGATAAATTTCAGGACTACTGTTCATCCGACTTTAAGATTTCAAACCCTTTCTTAGCCGAACCTTCCCCAATTCAGGCATTCCAACAAATCATTCAGGTTCAAAAAACGGCTTTCCCTGACATGAAGCATGAAGTCATTGAAATGATTTCTGACGGTAAGAATATAGTTACGAAGGGCATTTTCAAAGGTACGAACACGGGCAGCATGATGGGTAATCCAGCGACAGGGAACCGTGTGGAAATCCCCTTCCTCGTCCTCGACTTATTGGACGCAAATGGTAAAATAGTTAGCCGCAACGTGCAGTTCGACAGTAAGTCGTTTGAGGCGCAATTGATGAAGGGCATCAATCCGAATGCTGCTGCCGAAGCCACTATCCGGGGCATCATGGCTGCTGCAGACGCTGGCGATAGCCCAAAAGTGCTTTCCTTCTTCACTGCCGATGCCAAGCATTACTTCGGTGGCCAACTCAATACCAACGATGAACTGGCAAAAAGGGTGGCAGGCTTCAAGGCGGGCTTCCCGGATATCAAGCGGGTAATTGACGAAATCCATGTCAACAACGGAAACGTGACCATCCGTGGATGGCTCGTTGGCACAAACACGGGCAAGTTCATGGGCCAAGCTGGCAACCAAATCAAGGTTTCGGTTCTGGGCCTTTACAAACTGAACGCCGAGGGCAAGGTCACGGAGGCTTATGTGGAACTGGACGGCAAGTCTCTTGAAGCACAATTAAAGGGTGCTTCGATGGGAATGAAGTAACCTGAATAAATCAAATAGTCAAACTTGGAAACAGCAATGAAAACCATGCAAGCATTTGATTGCCAATTGGTTGGACAATGCTGTTTCCTTCACCAACCATTTTGAATTATTTTAACCAAATATCTTCAATCATAAAATCATTTCAAATGAGCAACAATCTTTCAACTGTTCAACAAATCTACGCCTGCTTCGGGCAGGGCGACATCCCCGGCATTCTTGAAAAACTCGACGACAACGTCCGCTGGGAGGAATGGGCCGACAACTCTGCACAAAAGGCAGGTGTGCCTTGGATGCAATCGCAAAATGGAAAGGCAGGTGTTTTGGCTTTCTTCCAATGTATCGGGAGTGACCTTCAAATCAAGGATTTCCAAGTGTTGTCCATCATGGATGGAGGCAATCAAATTGCTGCCGAGTTTGTCATTGAAGCAGACATAGTTGCTACCGGGAAAAATTATCGGGATGAGGAAATGCACCTTTGGACTTTCAACGAGGCTGGGAAAGTCATCCGTTTGCGGCACTATCTCGACACCAATAAGCATATTGAAGCAAGCAAATAATATAGCCTTGAAGAATACGTAAGGCTGGAAGCTATTCAGTTTCCAGCCTTGCTTGTTTTTAAAATTTTTTTAAAACAAATGTCTGATTATCAATTTGTTACAATCTGGCAATTTCAAGCTCCACTCGAACGGGTTTGGCAAGAAATCAATGCGATGAGCCGCTGGCCAGCGTGGTGGCCTTATGTCGCCAACGTGGATTTGCTCCAACGAGGCGATGCCAACGAACTCGGTTCAATCAGGCGCATAACTTGGAAAACGGCATTGCCCTATACCTTGACTTTTGACTCCGAACTGACCCATGAAACCTATCTCCAAAGAATGGAAGGCAGGGCTTTTGGCGAATTGGAAGGCAAGGGGATTTGGACTTTTTCGGAGGAAAACGGCATCACAACTGTTCGCTACGATTGGCAGGTGAGCACCACCAAGGTTTGGATGAAACTGCTCGCACCCATCGCCCGGCCCATATTCGAATGGAACCACGACAAGTTGATGAAGGCGGGTTACAAAGGTTTGAATAAGCGGCTGACGGAAGTGCCAGCCTCCCGGATTGGATAGTAACTCGTACCCCTTTGAAATGAACATATCCAATTTTAATTGGTTTTCAATGAGTTTTTCTCCTGAAAGAATGCGGTTTTATGGATGAATTATAAGCAAAGTTGAACACCAATATGGAGCATTCATCTACACGAAATCTATTTTTACATACTGTAGTCCAAACGCTTGAAAAAGTATCGGGGCCTGTTTTTTGGATTGATGTATCGGGGCGGGTAGTACATTTCAACGAAGAATTAATTAAACTAACGGGGTTTTCCTCAAAACTGTTAAGGTCAGCATCCTTGCAACAGCTTGAGCCCAGCCTTGATGTTTCTTCGTTTGAAATGCGCTGGGGCGCTTTGCGCAAAAAACAGTTGGTCAGTTGGGAAACCGAATTCGTCAATGCCAGTGGAACCAAGTTCCCGGTAAAGTTGAACGCCTTGCAGGTAGCAATTGACAACATGCCCTTGGCGTTTATCCACGTCGAGTCCCAAGCGGCCTTTACTTCCCGTGAGGAGTTTTTGGGCAATTGCTTGGCATCCCATCGAGTGGCAGCGTGTGAATGGGACTTCATCACCAATTCCTTTTATGTTTCTAATTTTTTCTTTGAGCTTTTTGAGCTGAATAAAGGGCAAGCCATTTCCCAAGCGAATCTCCCAAGTTTGATGAAGCCCCACCTTACCGGAAAGCAACTGGAAAGTCTTAAAGCAGCAATGGTCGAATTGCGAAACCATCCAGTTGACTTTGAACAAGAAATATTGCTTTACCACCGCAACGGCACTGAACGAAAGTTGTTGGTGAGCTTTAATGTCTTGCGTAAAAATGAGTTACCCCTTATGCTGAGGGGGTATGTAAGAGAAATGGCCGCCATTGATACATCCTATAGACAAACCCTGGCCCGCAAGCTAATGGATATTTCCCCACAAATGGTTTTTTGGATAAATTCGAACCTCTCCATACACTATGCGAACCCGGCAGCCTTGCACGCTTTGGGCTTGACGGAGCATGACCTTGCAAATGGACTGCAATGGTCGGACATAGATGCAACGCCGTTGCGCCAGTATTGGCCGCAATTGTTCCAAGAACTAACAACTGAAAAGAGCCGTAAGCTATCCCTTAGCCTAAATAAGAGAAGTGGGAAAATATTATTTGCCGAATGCACCTTCTCATTTATTGAAATGGAGATGGACAGCATGGTGCATATCTCTGCACTTGAAACCAGTCAGGAATTACAAGATGAGCGGACCAATCGTCAGCGTGCCGTACTTGAAAATGCGCAATTGTCCAAAAGATTGGAGCTTGAAAAACACGCCTTGGAAAAGGAAATAAAATTGAACCATGATAATGTCACTGCACTTAACAACAACTACAAGGACATGCTGTGGAACTTGAAAAAAGTTGCAAAGACGCACTTCCCGGTATTGATAATTGGGGAACCCGACAGCGGCAAGCGACTCCTTGCACATACAATCCATCAATTAAGCAACCGCAGCAATTATCCATTCATTAAAATTGATTGCACCCGCTTTTCACAGCAAACATTGGAAAAAGAATTGTTCGGGGATGAAAAAAACATCTTTGAGGTCATGTCGGAGAAATCCATAGGGCACATCGAAAAAGCCGAGGGCGGAACCGTGGTGCTCGATGGCATCTGTACGATTTCGTCAAATCTTCAAATCAAACTGCTTCGCCTCTTGCAAGAAGGGAAATACGAATGCTTGGGCAGCAAAAAAACTCGAACAGCAAATGTTCGGGTGGTGGGGACTACTATAGAAGATTTAGAGCGCATGGTAGCAGAAGGCAAGTTCAACAAGCGCTTGTTTTCCCAGTTCAAAAAAGGTTTTGTGTACAATTTCATAAACCGAAATACCAGTTCCGAGGAGGAAAAAACTCAAATGAAGCATAATCAGAATGACATTATCACTTTTTCTGAGCCTGCCAATAGCAAACAGCCGAACCATTTAAATGGGGTAGCGCATCCCGTAGTTAGCTTAGAAGAAAAGCAGCGACAGCATATACTAGATGCTTTAAAGCTCACGAAAGGAAAGGTGAGTGGTAAAAACGGTGCTGCCGAACTTCTGAACATCAACCCCCAAACCTTGTTTTCCAAAATGCGGAAATTAGGCATTAAGCCTATAGAATCAATGGTAGAATTAAGATGATTTAACTCATGACAGTTCAGTTTGACGTGCATTTTTAAAGGGCTATGAATCGTCATGGGCCTTAATTGGAGGATATGCAATTTGCATTAAAATCAGCAATTAAGGTATTAGGGTGATTATTCTGTAGAAACATACCCCATGTTATCAAATATCATAAACCCATTTTGAATAGCAATTTATTTGAACAGCCGATTGCCCCACTCGTTTTACTTCAAATAAAGAGATCAATTAAAAATGAGTTATCATCAAGATTGGTTCTTTATTTAATTTTATAACCAAAAAAAATTTTATTATGGCAACCGAAGAAAAAAAAGGTGGCACATCAGGCAGCCAAGGTGGCACCCGTAGTGGCACATCAGGCAACCAAAGTGGCAATCGTAACACAGGTTCTGGCAAGGATTCTGGCTCACAAGGCGGAAATCGTGGCAGCTCTAGTGAGAAAGACGATGACCGTGGCGGCAGTCGTGGCGGTAGCAAGAAGAGAGACGAAGACGAGGATTAAATCTAATTTAATTTTTCAGATTTGTCCATATCGTCTATACCTTTTAGGTGTAGACGATTTTTTTATACTATTGCTTTTATTATGGGAAAGTTCAAAGAGTTGTAAAAATGAAAACGGCTATCATGAAAATTCTGTTCATGCCGTGAAATATAGGTTTTAGCAGAAGCGAAGTTTCGTTAAATATTGTTAACGCTGAAACGTCATGAGCAAAAGTTCCAATAATTAAGCCATTCTTGCTCAACACTTTTCAGCGTATAAAAATATGGCTTCATGAATAGGCTGAGTTTGCCATAAATTGATACTAATAAGCTGTATCTTACTTCTTGTTTATAACATACACGCTATAGTTTCTTGTTCAGCACCTCGTCCGGATTGACCGATTCCCCAAGGTCATGGGTTCCAACAAGCCCTGATGAACCTCGTTGATTGTCATCGTTTTGCTTTGATTGGCTGGCATCATCCAAAGGCTCGTCATCTGCATCGTCGTTATAAATGTCGAGATTGCCTGCATCATTCGGAGCTTCTTCATCCAAGTCATTGTCTGTGGTCGAACCTGGCGCTGAGCTTTGGTTTGGGTCTTTCAGCCTTTCAGCATCCCTCAGCGATTCTTTCTCATGCACTTCATCCATATTTTTATCAGTAAACGGAGGAGCTTGTGGTATTGGCTGATTTAGGTTTGGGGTCTCATCAGGCAGGTTTTTCCATTGCTGAGGATGTTGTTTGTTGTCCGTCATAATTTTTTAAATTTAGTGGTTAAAAATAATGGTGTTCGATTTAATTTTTACCAATCTTTTCATGTGGGACTGATAGTTTTTTAAATCCGGACACGTTTATAATTTGTGCAAAAAGTTTTTCGAGCATAATTGGGCTAAATACCCGAACGCCTCAGTTTAAAAGGTGTTTGAACTTTGGCGCTAGCAGAAAATCTTGCCCAGGCACAAGGTAAAATGCGGACTATTGCCCTTATGAAAGCCCCAATAAGTTTTCACGTTCCCAAAATCTGTGCTTCGCAATAGCAGTTATAAAACTTTTCGGGAAATTGCCTGATGAACCATTGTTCAACACAATGCCGTCGTCGGTTTGCAATTTGCTGGCTGGCACCTCGTCCATGATTTTTCCGATGGCCTGTTGTATGAGTTCAGCACCTGTCCCTTCACCAGCCATTGCTTTGCAATGCCTGAAAGCTTCCTTCAGAAAACGCATGGCGTTCAGGTTGCCAGCCAAGCTGTTCATATTGCCTTTTCCGTCCGGTACGTACACAGCATCGAACAACACGGAGGCGGACGTCAACAGGCTTTGGTCGGCTTTCAAAATCTTGGAATTGTTACCGGCTACCTTGCCCAGCTTAGGAGCCACTATTTTAACCATCGCCCCTTCTGATTCAAGTGCCTGCTTCATGGTTTTCACGGAATCGACATCCACGCCGTCTGCTACCAAAAAAGCGATCTGTCGACTTTTGATGGAATTCTTGACGGTCTTGGACATGCTCAGTGCTTCCGATTTTTTTATGCTTGACACTTTCTTTACCGATTCATAAGCTGCGGGGTCGCCGTCGGCGGGTACGCTGTGGTTCATGGGCATTTGTGGGCCAGTAGGCACATCCATGCCCAAGCCTTGCGCCACTTTTGCCGCCAAAGTTTTATCCACTTGCGTAAGCAGGCCCAACATGCGGTCCCGGATGGCTTCCGTTTCCAATTTTCCCAGCTCGAAGCGCAAAGCATTCACTATATGGTTTTTTTCAGGCTCTGATTGGCTGTTGTAAAACAATGTGGCTTGGCTGAAATGGTCGAGGAAACTACTGCTGCGGACACGCACCTTATGTGCATCCATCCGCTCTGGATAGGAACTGAAGCCACCTTCTGACATTTTGGCCTGAAACGGGCAACCGCTGCCCAACGAATTGGGATGGTAGCTGACCTTGCCCTTGTTGATTGTTTGGCGCATATGGCCTTCCCGCTGGTTGTTGTGTATCGGTGCAATGGGGCGGTTGATGGGTATTTCATGGAAATTTGGGCCACCCAACCGGAGCAGTTGCGTATCGGTATAAGAAAAAAGCCGACCTTGTAAAAGCGGGTCATTGCTGAAGTCTATGCCCGGCACTATGTGACCGGGATGGAAAGCCACTTGCTCGGTTTCTGCATGGAAATTGTCGGGATTGCGGTTGAGCACCATTTTGCCAATGCGCTGCACGGGCACCAATTCTTCGGGTATTAGTTTGGTGGGGTCGAGCAGGTCGAAGCCGAACTTGTGCTCGTCTTCTTCCGCCACTATCTGCACTCCAAATTCGTATTCAGGAAAAGCCCCAGCTTCAATGGCGTCCCAAAGGTCACGACGGTGGAAATCGGGATCCCTGCCAGAAATGAGCTGTGCCTCGTCCCAAGCCACGGAATGTACGCCCAGCAAGGGTTTCCAATGGAATTTTACGAAGGAGCTTTTCCCCTCAGTGTTCACAAAACGGAAAGTATGGACCCCGAAGCCCTCCATCATCCGGTAGCTGCGCGGTATGGCCCTATCCGACATGACCCACATGATCATGTGCATGGATTCCGGCATCAGGGAAATAAAGTCCCAAAATGTATCGTGCGCCGCAGCTGCCTGTGGCATTTCGTTATTCGGTTCGGGCTTCACGGCGTGGACGAGGTCAGGAATCTTGATGGCATCTTGGATGAAGAAGACCGGGATGTTGTTGCCGACTAAGTCGTAATTGCCTTCTTGTGTGTAAAACTTCACGGAAAAGCCACGTGCGTCCCTCGCCAAATCGGAGGAACCTCGAAACCCAACCACGGTGGAGAAGCGCACGAACACCGGCGTCTCCACCGCAGGGTCCTGCAGGAACCCGGCGCGGGTGAGCTTCTTCATCGACTTGTACGGCCGGAAAACGCCGTGCGCCGCTGCGCCGCGCGCGTGCACGACG
>JANPLH010000516.1:0-4947 GCA_031426435.1 Saprospiraceae bacterium
GTAAATACCCTACCGGGTTTGGAGGCAAGGAGGGTAAGTAGTTCAAACTCTTTTTTGGCCAATTCCACCTCCTTTCCAGCTTGAATTACCCGGTGGCTTTCCCGGTCAATGGTAAGGTCCCCGATGATGGTCTTGTGGCCAGAAACATCCTCCACGGCCTTCATGTTGCGGCGGAGCAAGGCCCTGACCCTGCTCATCAGCACCTTGGGCTTGATGGGCTTGGTGATATAGTCGTCGCCGCCAAAGTCGAGGGCGGCAATCTGGGAGCTGTCTTCTTCTTTCGCTGTTAAAAATGCCACCAGCGTTTGGTCAAAAATAGGTTGGGTTCTCAGTTGGCGGCACATCTCAACCCCATCCATCTTTGGCATCATGATGTCCAGGATAATCAAATCCGGGTTCATGCTATGTGCCACTTTCAGTCCATCCTCGCCGTTGATGGCAGTCTCTACCTCGAATCCCTCCTTGCGCAGGTTGTACGAGAGGATTTCGAGAATATCCGGCTCGTCGTCCACTACCAGTATTTTGTTGCCTTCCATATTTGAACACTTATTTTGTTTTCATGAAAATTCACAAAAACTTTAGGCAAAATTACCCTAACCTGCCGTAGTAACTGCATTTTTTAATATTAAGAAATTGTGAACCCCCCTCACCGCTCCCACTTGTTCATATTCACCATCGGCTTAGGATAGGCTGCGCCCAAGGTGATGGGCAGTGCTTTCACCTCATCAGGCCGGTGGACTTTTGGGCCGGGTATATTGCCCAGTTCCGGCAGCCAATACCTGACATAGTCGCCATGCGGGTCGTATTGTCTGGCTTGGCTGAGAATGTTGAAATAGCGGTCTTCCCGTGGGTCATTGCCCACGCCCGCCACGTAGTTCCAATTGCCCCAGTTGCTGGCGGTGTCGTAATCAATAAGCATGCTTTCAAAGTACTCGGCGCCCATTTGCCAGTTCACTTTCAGGTCGTTCACGAGGAAGCTTGCCACATTCTGCCGGCCCCGGTTGGACATGAAGCCCGTCAGTTTCAGTTCCCGCATATTGGCGTCAATGAACGGCACACCTGTGCGCCCATCCATCCAAACCTGCAAGAGTTGGCGGTCGTTGCGCAAGCGGCGGTTCGGTTCTTCTCTCAGGCCGCCCCGCAGGAACAGGTTGTTTCCATGCTTTTTAGCCATTATTCGGAAGAAGTCCCGCCATAGCAGTTCAAAGAAAATCCAATAGGTGCTTTTGTTTTCGCCCCGTTGGCGCTCGAAGGCTTTCAGTTCATGGTAAATCATTTTTGGGGAGAGGCAACCTTGCGCCAGCCAAGCGGAGAATTTGGTGGAATAGTTGGCACCGAGCATTTCATTTCGGGTATCGAAATAGCTGCTGGCGGAATCCGATTCCCAAAGGTATTGCCGCAGGCGCTCCAAACCCGCCGTTTCTCCGCCTTTGAAATTCAAAACTGCTTTGTCATCTGCCTCGAATGGTTCATGGCCAAGCTCCTCCAAGGTCGGCAAGGTGCCAATGTCCAAATCAAAGTCGAAAGGCGGCAAAGCCAATGGGGTTGGCAAAAGCTGGCGCACAGGCACGGCCCTTTCCACTTCTTTCCTGAACTGGGTGAAAACCTCTGGCGCCTGCGTGATGGGGAAAGGCAAATCGGACGTATAATAAAGCAATTTGCCACGGGAATAGCGCACCTCCTGGCCAATGGTCCAGAGCCGCTGTTCCAGCGCATCTTGCACAGAAAGCTCCTCTTGGGTACGCTCCCGGTTGCAGAAGACCCAGCTTGTCTTGTGTTTTCGGGCCAATTGGAAAAGCTCCTCCTCTGGTTTGCCGAAGCGCACCACCAGTTCGCTGCCTAATTTTCTCAAGGAATGCCGCAGGTCTTCCACGCTTTCCAGCAGGAACTTTGCCCGGAACTTGCCCGTTTTTGGGAACCCGAACTGACGGGTTGTTCCATGGAAATTGCGCTCATCAAAAATAAAGACGGGGATGATGCTTTCGCAATGGGACAAGGCTTCGGTAAGTGCCTCATTGTCATGGAGTCGAAGGTCCTGGCGGAACCATAAAATGCCTATTTTACTGCTCATGTGAAAGGTGTTGAATGAGAGGTTCGTGAAGTTTCAGGTTTAAGGTTTCACGGAGTACCTGCCAAATCCAACCTGAATGGTAATGAAGGATAGGCTGATACGCAGCAACCGAGTTTTCAAAATTGGCCATAGTTGCTGCGACTTCCCTGAAACTTGAAACTAGAAACTTGAAACCTGATGAACCATTGAGTGGCTGTTCAAAGCATTTATTTAACCGAACAACGGAGAAGAATCATGGTTTTGAAAAGTTGGGGAAATCGAATCACTATATTTGCGCCTCAATTTTTCAGCAAATGGCCGTCGCCCAAATCATCAATTTCCTGCCCGCATTCTATGCCCGTTTCCATGTGGACAAGCTTTCCCCGCAGGAAATGGACGAGGCATTGGCCGCTGGCTACTTCCGCAACGGCCTCGAATTTTGTAGCATTTCCGCCCGTCATATCAATTTGCAATGGGTCTCCAGCGTGATGCTGCGCCTGCCCATTGAAGGCTACTTGTTCAAAAAAAAACATCGCAAAATCCTGAAATCCAACGATTTGCGATTCACGCACGAGGTTAAGCCATTTGTTTTGACCGCTGAAAAAGAAGCGCTTTGGCAACGGTTCAAAACGAACGTCCATAAATGGGGACTTGTCGCACAGCTTGAACGCCACCTGCTGCGTGGGAACCCTGCGGACAATTATCGGATGTTCGATTTGTGCGTCTACGACCAAGGTAAATTGGTCGCCTTCACTGCATTCGACTTGGGGGCCAACAGCATCGCCTCCCTCGAAGCTGCTTACGACCCAGACTATGCCAGTTACAGCCTTGGTTTTTATACGATGTTGCTCGAAATCCAATACTGTCAACAGCAGAAACTGACTTTTTATTACCCCGGTTTTTATCCACGGGACATCTCCATGTTCAACTACAAGCTCCGGCCCGGCGGCATGACTTTTTTTCGATTGAAAACCCAGGAATGGCTGCCCATCGGTGAGCTGACCAATGACGACTGGCTGTTTGAGGAAATCCTGGAAAGGCTTGGATTGGTGAAGCAATTACTGGCTGCGGCCAACATCAACGGCATAGAAGGCTATGCAATGGGGACTTCGTTGCCCACGGCCCAACCAAACATCACAAGTTACAATGTCCAATTGATTGTCCCCATCGTATTTGATGGGGAAATGTTCCAATTGTTCATTGCTTGGGATGTACTATCGAGCCTTTACCACGTCTTTGAAGGCACCGGGCTATCGCCCATCCTCCCCAACCCTCCGAGGGCCGTTCATTATTACCAGCAGGTCAGCCAGTATAGATACCTTGGCCAATTCCGCCGGGCAGGGGAGGTTTTGACGCTGGTGCAAAGGTTGGGGGATGGAAATTGGAAATTAGGAAATTAGGAAATTGGGAAACTGGTGCAACGCACCGTAATAATTGTAGCGCACCGCACCGCCATCCCTCCAAGGTGCGCTGCACCAATTCCCCTAATTCCTCCCAAGGTGGCATGCAATTTCCCAATTTCTCTCAATTTCCCAATTTCTCCAGAATGGCAATCGCCGCCTCCGCAATCTTCGTACCCGGCCCGAAGACTGCCGTCACGCCGTTTTTAAACAGGAAATCATAATCCTGCTGCGGGACGACGCCGCCCACCACCACGAGGATGTCTCCCCGACCCAATCGCTCCAACTCGGCGATGGTCTGAGGCACGAGGGTGCTATGGCCAGCGGCCAGGCTACTGATTCCCAGCACGTGCACGTCGTTCTCGGTGGCTTGGCGGGCGGCCTCGGCGGGGGTTTGGAAGAGCGGGCCGATGTCCACATCGAAGCCGAGGTCAGCGAAGCCCGTGGCGACGATTTTGGCACCCCGGTCGTGGCCGTCCTGGCCGAGCTTGGCGACAAGGATGCGGGGCCTCCTGCCGTCCATTTCAGCGAAGTCATTGGCCATCTGCCTTGCCTTTGCGAAGCGCTCGTCCATTTTGATTTCTTTTGAATAAACACCTGAAACACTGCGGGTCGTGGGCGTGTAGCGACCAAAGGCTCGTTCCATCGCATCGCTGATTTCGCCGAGGGTGGCCCGGTGGCGGGCGGCTTCCACGGCGAGGGCGAGTAGGTTGCTTCCCGTTAACGTCGGGGAGGTTTCGGAACCTTCCCGACGTTGGGCAGCCTCCGCAGCTTGATACAACGCCTCCAACAATTCTTGAACCTTCGTTTCGTCCCTTGTCGCCTTTATTTGTTTTAAACGGGCCACCTGCTCCTCCCGCACGGCCGTGTTGTCCACTTTCAGGATGTCGAGCTGCGAATCGGACTCGACTTGGAACACGTTCATGCCCACGATTTGGTCAATGCCCGCATCAATCCTCGCCTGCTTCTTGGCGGCGGCCTCTTCGATGCGAAGCTTCGGCAGCCCCGCTTCAATGGCCTTGGCCATGCCACCCAGCGCCTCCACTTCCTCGATAAGCGCCCAGGCTTTCTGGCAAAGCTGCTCGGTCAGGTATTCCACGTAGTAGCTGCCCGCCCACGGGTCCACCGCCTTCGTTACCTCGGTTTCTTTTTGGATGAAAAGCTGCGTGTCACGGGCAATCTTGGCGCTGAAATCGGTGGGCAGGGCGATGGCCTCGTCCAAGGCATTGGTGTGCAGCGACTGCGTACCGCCCAGCACAGCAGCCATGGCCTCGATGGCCGTCCGGGCCACATTGTTGAAGGGGTCTTGCTCGGTGAGGCTCCAACCGCTGGTCTGGCAATGGGTGCGCAGGGCAAGGCTTTTCTCATCCTTCGGATTAAACTGCTTCACGATTTTTGCCCAGAGCAGGCGCCCTGCCCGCAGCTTTGCGATTTCCATGAAATGATTCATGCCGATGGCCCAGAAAAAAGAGAGCCGTGGAGCAAAGTCGTCAATGT
>JANPLH010000517.1:0-5001 GCA_031426435.1 Saprospiraceae bacterium
CTGAGCTTCCAGGGAGGCTGCGATGGTCTTGGACTTGGTGGTCTCTGGCTTGAAATTGTCGGCAAAAAGCTGCTCGGTGTTGGGTGCCGATTGGCGGAAAAAGCCCCACCAAACCAGCCCAATAAGCACAACAGCTGCCGCTGCGATGGACATCACTTTTCTCATGGCAAAAGATTTTGATGATTTAGCTGAATTAATTGAAACGACCTTGGCCTGGTGGAAAAACCGCTGCTCCGTGAGCCGCTGCTGGGCGATGGTGATGCTTTTGCGAAGCGCATCGTCGCCCGCTAAGTGGATGCCGGACATCAGTTTTTTTTCCAAGGCAAGGTCTTCCGCCAACTGTTTGTCGTTGGCTGTTAGTTCTTCAAATGCCGCCCGTTCTGGCTCGGTCATGGCATTTGACAAAAACCGGTGAATGCGTTCTATGTAATCGTTGTTTTCCATGAAATGCTTTATACTTAGCGGTTTTTAAATTCGGGTGAACCTTTTACCAGCTTGCGCAAATATTCGAGGCAGCGGAATTTTTTCACCTTCACGAAAGCCTCGGTATATCCGGTCAGCCCGGCGATTTGGGCATGGGAAAGTCCCTGGTAAAAAGAGTAGTTAATCACCGAGCGGCAGTCATCTTCCAACTCGTCCAGCTTGTTGTTCATCAGGTTGAGCAGCGAGTCCTTCTCATCGTGCGAAAGCCCCTCCGAGGCGGGGTCAGTTTGCTCCGAAAAATTGAACTGCTGCTGGTCAACGCTGATTTCCAAATTCGGCTTTCCTGCTTTTTTCAGGTATATGTTGCGTGCAATGGCATAGAGGTAGGTGCTGGCTTTGCTGGTCAGCACGAACCCCGGTTCCCGCAGCTTTTTCACGAAGACGAAAAGCGCCTCTTGAAAAACATCCTGCGCATCGGCGGTGCTGCCCCGGTACTTGATTACCATGTCCTCCACCATGCGGTAGTACCTTTTGTAAAGCTCCTCAAAGGCACTGGGCGAACCCTTCCGCAACTCCATGACGAAGTCGCTGTCAATTGGTATTTCTTGCATAAATGATTTTAGGTCGTTGTTCTTTTCGCCCAAAGTTAAAAAGCCCCGGCAAAGTTTTGCGCCGGGGGCTTCGACATGTTAGTTATGAAAAGTAAAACCCAAAAATAGTAAGAAATACCCGTATCTTTTAGAGGTATTGAGGCATGAGATATTGAAGTATAAGGTATGGGGAATGTGTCCGCACGGTGCTCCATACCTCCAAACCCCATACCTTAATCCATACCTTATAACCCGGCATAGCAATCGGCTGGTAAAATCAGTGCTCCTTCTGCTTCCAGTCCAAAGCTTCCGTATCCTTCAAATGCTCCAAAAACCATCAATGAACCTTTTTTTGTGATTTCAAGCGTGGCACCCGATTCCAAAACGATGGCGTTCACCTCTTGCCCACCCGTTTTGATGATTGGATACACCCCTGACCCAGTTGACACGTCGGGGATGATGACGTTCTGGAAAGCGTCAGGCACCCTGCCTGCGCTCCAATTTTTTGGGCAGTTCCAGTTGGCAGTTTGGCCCGGCGTCCCCCCCTTCCAGGTGTTGGTACTTTGGGTTTGTGAAATGGCTTTGTTTGTTATGGTGCCGATGATGATAACGGCGACGATGATGATGGTTTTGAATTTCATAATTTCTAGAATTTGCAGTGATGAAAATCGTTGTTCGATGTCCATCTATACCGAGCAGGGGAAAGGGTTATCAGGCATCGGGATTTTTTTTAAAAAAAAATTAGTAACCAAATCCCAAAAGGCGTAACTATGAGCAAACAAAAGCCTTCATGAAAACCGCCTCAACTAAAAATACTATTTGAAAACTTGGAAAAGATGAACAAACATTTGATTACCACCTGCCTGGCACTGCTTTCCTCTGTCACGATTGCACTTTCCCAGAAGCCCGAACTTGGCGTCCCAGTTGGCCACGCAGGCCGCATCTACGGGGTTGCTTTTTCGCCAGATGGCAAATACGCAGTCTCTTGTTCCGATGACAAAGCCATTAAACTTTGGGAATTGGCAGAGGGCAAGCTCCTAAAATCATGGGAGCCGTACCGGGACGAGGTTGGCCTCGCACCCATCTATGGCGTCGAGTTCTCGGCAGATGGCAAGTACGTGCTGGAAGGCGCTGGCGTAGAGGGCAGTTCGTTGCAATCATTGGAAATAGCCAAAATCGGGGGCGATAACCAGCGGGTTTTTATTGACCCAAACGTCGGGCTGGCCGGGCTTCAACCTGGTACCAGTGCGATTTGCACCTCCATTAGCGGTGAGGAACTGCTTTCGCTGACTTCCAAAAACGAGCTGAAACTGTGGAACCTGCGCACTGGCAAGTTTGTCAGAACCTTTGCGAAGCAACCCGAAGAGATTGCCTCGGTTTGCATGTCCAGCGATGGTAAATGGGCCTTTACAGGCAATTCGGATGGCTCGGTGCAGCGCTGGGACGTATTGAAAGGGCAGCCGGACAAGGCGTTCAAGAGCCTCCATACAAGCAAAGTCAAATCCATCAGCGTCTCTAAAAATGGCCAAATGCTGCTGTCCGGCTCTGAAGACGGCAGCTTGAAGCTTTGGAAAATAACGGGTGAAAGCCCTCAACTCATTTTTGAATTCAAAGACGCCTACACGCCCGGCAATGGACAAACCGCCGTTTTTTCGCCCAACGACAGCCTCGTAGCTTATGGCGCTACCGACAATTCCATCGTGCTTTGGGACATTGCCACGAAAGTGGCAACCGACCGGATGACCGGCCATAAAAGGGAAGTATCAGCCCTTCGTTTTTCGGCAGACGGCAGCCGACTGATTTCTGGCTCTTTCGACAATTCGGTCAGCTTATGGGACGTGGCCGCTGGAAAACAAGTGCTGGCCCTCAATGGCTATTCGAGAATCATCAAGCAGGTGTTTTTTACGCCCAATAAGAAATATGCAGTGGCCGTGCCAGAGTTCAGCGACAAAATAGTCGTCTGGGATACTGAGGGCGGTGGCGTCAGCAAGGCTTTTTTTGGGCACGAAAACAACGTCATATCGGCTTGCCTATCCCCAAAGGCCAAATACCTGCTCTCCAGTGGCGACGACCAATTGCTCATCCTCTGGAATTTTGAAACCGGAAAACGGATTACCAACCTGAAAGGCCACGAAGACTATGTGGAATGCGTTGCCATTTCGCCCGACGAAAAGCTGGCCTTATCCGGCTCCACGGACCATTCCGTGATTCTCTGGGACCTGGACACCAAGCAGCCGCTCAAAACCTTCAAGGACCATTCGGCAAAAGTGACCTCCGTCGCTTTTTCACCCGATGGCCTGTTTGCCATGACGGGATCGGACGACAACACGGTGAAGGTGTATGACGTGGCCAAAAAGAGCTTAGTTGCAAACATACCCGGCCAGGCAGCACGTTGGGGACCAGTTGTATTTTCGCCCGATGGCCAATCTTTCCTCTCCATTTCCTGCGAAGATTTCGTGGTGGAATGGTGGGACATTGCCTCGAAAAGCATCAAACAGTCGTTCAACCTTTCTACACCAGATGACGAACCGGAAGCCAAAATGTATTGCGGAACGACCAGCAGGGCGGCTTTCTCACCTGACGGCACCCGCTTCCTGCTTTCCTCTGGCAACGACGTGCTGTTATGGGGTTTTGACGAAGAAAAACCCATTTATCTGCGTGGCCACAAGGGGTTGGTGAAAACGGTCGCCTTTTCGCCGGACGGCAAATTGGCCATATCGGCGGGCTACGATGGCAGCGTGAAAATGTGGGACGGGCGCACTGGCGAGGCACTTTGCACCGTGTTCCACATCAATGAAAGAGACTGGGTGGCCATCACGCCGGGTGGCCTTTTTGATGCATCGCCTGCGGCAATGAAGTCCATGTACTTCGTGGTCGGGCTAGAAACCATCGAACTCGAACAGCTCAAGGAACGGTACTACGAACCCGACTTGCTGCCCATATTGCTTGGCTTTGAAAAAGGGACGCTCCGCAAAGTTGACGCCCTGGGCGAACTGGCGCTCTTCCCGGAGCTGACAGCAAAAATCAAGGACGACCACTTGGTCATTGAGCTAAAAAAACGAACGGGCGGCTTTGGCAAAGTAAGTGTAGCCATCAACGGCTCAGAGGTGCTGGCCGATGCCTGCAACGGCACAGCTACCTGCAAGGTTGACCTCGTTGATTTCAAGGAGCATTTCTTTTCTGCGGATAGTATGCTGGCGCAAAACACCATCACACTGCGGGCCTACAACCAAGAGGGCTGGCTGAAAAGCCCGGAGCTGGTGCTGTACCCTTTTGCGAAGCAAAGCAGGGGCGACAACACGACGGGCAGCGAGGACTTGGAGTTCTCTTTTGGCCCGCCACCCGACCCCAGTTTCCATGCACTGGTGATTGGCACCTCGGATTATGTTGGCACTTCGCTCGACCTCGGCTTCCCCGACAAGGACGCACGGGCGATGGCCAATTCCCTGAAAGCCATTGCCGAAGGCACCGATTTGTTTAAAGACCGGGTGCATATCCACCTGCTCACCACCGATGCCACGGACGCCAAGCTACAGCCCAGCAAGCAGAACATTCAGGCGGTTTTCAAGAACATTGCGAAGCAAGCCAACGCAGAGGATGTGCTGGTGATTTTCCTTGCAGGGCATGGCGTCACTACGCCGGTTGCGGGCAAAGAGGATTTCTACTACCTCACCAAAGATGTGGGCAATATGAAGCTCGAAGCCGCCGACATCCGCAACAATTTTTGCATCGCCACCGATACTCTGAGCGCATGGATTAGCACCATTCCCGCCAAAAAACGGGTGGTCATTTTCGATGCCTGCCACTCCGGCAAGGCTGCCGAAACCCTGACGTCGAGCCGGGCACCACAGTCCTCGCAGAAGCGGGAACTGGAGCGGCTGAAGGACCGCAACGGCATGTTCGTGCTGGCCGCCAGCGAGTCGAACCAGAAGAGCTGGGAGGATGGGCAATTGCAACAGGGGCTGCTCACTTATAGCCTCTTGTTTGG
>JANPLH010000518.1:0-17080 GCA_031426435.1 Saprospiraceae bacterium
TAAGTGATGCAAAGCTGGCTCTTGCTGGTATCGGTTGAAGCATCGAATTCGTAAAACGGCTTATTGGTGCCAACAGCGGTGTTCACGAAGGCATCCATGTTTGCAGGCACTTCGCTGGCGCAGATTTCGGTGCCAAGTACGGAGAGCATCACGCCCCTTCTGCTGATGACCAAGCGCTGGTCGGATTGGAGGGTGTCCACTAATATGACAGCGTTCAAGTCAGATGTGACGAGGAGTGAATTTCTCATAGTTGGCAATTTTTGTATGTTTTCCATGTGTTTTAGTATGCAGGAACAAAGAAACGGATTTTCATTTAAAACCAGCAGGATTCGATCGAATTTGGCAGGTTTACAGAAAAAATGTCCCAGCTACCTATTAAAATGGCAAGCTGACCGTCCATTGCTCGGCAACAAAGCACGAGGCAGAGCGTTTTTTTGGTGGTTTTGCAGGTTTAGGAAGTTTAGAGTTTTAAAAGCAAGACCATCTAAACCTCCTAAACCCGCTAAACCTTTTAAACCATCCTCCAGATGAAGCTACCTCGCCTTATTCTATGCAGGCCTGCTCCTGCTTGCCGCCTGCAACTACACCCAAAAAGTGAAGGACGGCTCCTTTGCCCACGACCGCAAGCAGTACGCCGTGGCCGTTGACCTGCTCAAAAAGGAGCACCAAAAGGCAAAAACCCGCTCCGAAAAAGGCAAGCTCGCCTACCTCCTCGCCGATAGTTACCAGCAACTCGGCAAGCCTGCCAGCGCCTCCGATTGGTACAAAAAAGCCTACGACGACGGCTTCGGCACTGATGCGCTGCGGGACTACGCCTACTCCCTCAAGCAGCAGGAGCGCTACGAGGAGGCCATCAAGGCGTTCAAGGAACTGGGCGTCGAAATTGGCAGCCCGTATGAGTACAAGCGGGAAATAGCTGCCTGCCAGACAGCAACCACCTGGAAAGGCGAAAAGGCAAGGGCTTATTCCGCATCGCCGCTGGCCTTCAACAGCCCCGGTGCCGACTATGCGCCCGCCATTTTCAAGGATGGAAAAATCGTGTTCACCTCTGACCGCCAAGCCGCTACGGGCGACAAAAAATACAATTGGACGGGCAATGAATTCTCCGACCTGTTCCTAGTCGATGTGCAGTCCGGCGACGTGCAACCCTTTGACGCTCAACTAAATACGGAAATAAACGAAGGTACTGCCACCTTCAACCGTGACCGCACGGAGCTGCTCTTCACCCGTTGCTACGGCGAAAAAAAAGAGGACAGCTACTGCCGCATCCTCTACTGCAAATGGGATGGCACAGGTTGGTCACCACCCGTGGCGCTGGCCTTCCAGCAGCCTGGCGTCAACTACGGCCACCCAGCCCTCAGCACCGACGGCAAGACGCTCTATTTCTCCTCCAACTCCAAAGACGGCTGGGGCGGCTACGACCTCTGGACGAGCGAGCGCCAGGGCGATGCTTGGAGCGAACCCAAATTGCTGGGCCGCAGCGTGAACAGCCTCGGCAACGAGAAATTCCCTTGGCTCGATGGCGACACCCTCTATTTTGCCTCTGACTTCCATCCCGGCATGGGCGGGCTGGATATTTTCAAAACCTACAAGATAGGTACGGCTTGGTCGCCCGTACAAAACCTGAAACCGCCCATCAATTCCGGCTCCGACGATTTCGCCTACATCGTTGATTATCAAGCGAAAAGGCCGCAAGACGTGCTTCAAACTGGCTATTTTACTTCCAACCGTCCCCAAGAATCGGGTAGCAGCGATGACCTTTACCGCTTCGAGCGCCGAGTACCACCGCCAGAACCTGTGAAGCCCGTGGTATTGGATTACAAGCTGAAACTGGATGGCTTTGTGCTGGAAAAAATCTATGCAGAGGCCGACAACCCTGATACCAAAATGCTTGGCCGCAAGCCACTGAACGCCGCAACGGTGGAGGTAAAATTTGGCAAGGAAACCAAGAAATTTACGGTGAAGGAAGACGGCTATTTCAGCATGGACTTGGCGGAAAACACAGACTATCAGTTCATTGCAAAAAAAGACGGCTACCTGACTGGTGAGACTTTCTTTTCCACAAAAGGCATCGGGAAAGACCCCTCAAACCCCGTGCAGACCTTCGAGGTGGAGGTAGTTTTGGATAAAATTTTCCTCAACAAGGAAATCGTGCTGGAAGACATTTACTATGATTTCGACAAATGGGACATCCGCCCGGACGCCATGCCGACCCTGAACGCACTGGCCCGCAACCTGGAACTGAACCCGAAAATCCGCATCCAACTCAGCTCGCACACCGACTGCCGGGGCAACGACGGCTACAACGCCGAACTCAGCCAGCGTCGGGCACAGAGCGCTGTGGATTACCTCGTGTCGAAGGGCATCAGCGTGGAGCGCCTATCGGCGAAGGGCTTCGGGGAGTCGGTGCCAAAGGCCACCTGCGTTTGCGCCCGCTGCACGGAGGAGGAGCACCAGTTGAACAGGCGGACGGCGTTCACGATAATGGAGGGGCTATAACCAAGCCCCCCCTGCACCGACATGGTGCAGGGGGATACTTTAGCTTGATATTCAACGGGTTAGCCCATTTCATCCTCACCTCACAATCGCCACATCCCCCTTAAACAAAACAACCGCCCCATCCAAAAACTCGACTTTCGCATACCAGACAAAAACGGCGGGCTGCATTTCCTTGCCCCGGTAATTGCCATCCCAGCCATATTCCGCCGCATTGGGCGGGATGTTGAAATACTGAAAAACTGCCTCTCCCCAACGGGAATAGACCTGGAATGCCCTAACCTTCACGACATCCGGCCCAGCAAATACCACGAGCACATCGTTGTTGCCATCGCCATCCGGCGAAAAGGCGTTGGGGACATAAACCGAGTGGGTTTTGTGAACGAAAATCGTCAGGCCATCGGTAGCAGAGCAGCCATCTGGGGTACTGACGATGAGTGAATAATGGCTCTCCTGCAAGGGCTGAACGGATGGCCTTTCGCAAGTATCGCAGCTCAACCATTGGCCCACCCAATTGAACCGAAGGTTCGAAGCGTTGACAGTCGGGACAAGCGTCAGGCTCTCCCCAAGGTCAATTTCGAGGTCGTCACCGAGGGACACTTCAACTGCTGTGAAACTGGGCAGGTTGAGCGAGATATCCAGTTGGCAGCCATTGGCATCTTGCACCGAAACTGAATAATTGCCGGGGGCAAGGCCTCCAAAGCCATTTTGCGTAGCAAAACCGCCGCCATCCAAAGCAAAATTATACGGCCCTACTCCACCCTGCACCTGCGTTATTTCGATGCTGCCGAGTGGCTCCACGCATGTTGGGTCAACCTTTTCTACCTGCCAATTGAGGGCGGGAGGCCCTTGAAGGATGGCCGAAAGTTGCAAGATGCAGCCGTGGTCGTCCGTGACAGTCAGTGCATAACTGCCCTCGCCCATACCTGAAACATTAGGCGAAGTTTGGCCATTGCTCCAAGCAAGTTGGTAAGGCGGGCTGCCGCCTAAAATGGTCGAAGCGATGCTGCCATTTTGGTCGCCGTGGCAGGGCAGGTTGTAGTTGCCGAATTGCGAAGCAGCCAAACTGCCGACAAGTGCGGGCGGCTCACTAACATTGGTCATGAAATCATTGGAAAAGCCATCCGCCCCGGTGACGGTCACCGAGTAGTCCCCGGCGGGCAAGTTGGACAATACGACGGGGCTGCCAAGGCTCGCCACGTTGCCATTGCCGCTTGGCGAACCTGCGCCGAGGCCCGACCAAGCATAACTGAATGGCGCTGTCCCGTTGTTCACAATGAACTGCAAACTGCCGTCCGAGCCACCGTTGCAGGCGACTGGGCTGGTGGTCAAACTGGCGGCCACACCGCAGTTGGTCAAGCTTAAGTTCAGCGTCACGATGCTGTCGCATGTGCTGGCGGCTTGCAGCACGACCTGATAGGTGCCCGCTTGCGCAAATTGTTGATTGCCAACGGTATAAGTCTCACCATCGCAGATTTCCTCGGTCAAGGTCATTGCAGAATTGGGCGTCACCGTCAATGCCAAATTCACCGTGGAATCGCAGCCTTGGGCGGTATTGAGTACCACCGAATAATTGCCCGAAAGGGCAAATACCTGATTGCCAACCGTGTAAACATCGCCTTGGCAAATGGTCGCCGTGAGGTTAGTGACAGGATTGGGCAGCACCGTCAAGTCAAGGTAAACCACGCTGTCGCAACCGCCAGCGGTGACAAAAGCGACTTGGTAGCTGCCCGTTTGTTGGAAACTTTGGTTGCCCACTTGGTAGCTCGTGCCCTCGCAAATATGCAAGGAAAGGAAGGTCTCCAGAAAATCGCTGACCAACAGGTCGAGCATCACGAGGCTGTCGCAATCAGCCACGGAGGTGAGCGGCACGGCGTATTGCCCCGTTTGGCTGAAAGCCTGCCCGCCCACTGAGTAGCTTTGGCCGAGACAAAGGTTCACCGAAAGCTGCGTCACGATGGCTGGCAGCACGGTCAGGTCGAGCGTCACGAGGCTGTCGCAGCCGCCCGTGCTCGTGAAATGGACTTGGTACTGCCCTGTTTGGTTGAAAGCTTGGTTGCCGACGGCAAAACTACCACCTGAACAAACCGTTTCGTCGAGCGGTGTCACGATTTGCAGAGACACCGTGAGGTCAAGCGTCACGAGGCTGTCGCAACCGGCAAAGGAGGTGAGCGGAACGTTGTAAATGCCCGTCTGGCTGAAGCTTTGGTTGCCTACGGCAAAGCTCTGGCCGGTGCAGATTTGCGCCACCAAATTTGTCTGAAGATTGCTCAAAACAGTGAGGTCGAGCGTCACGGTGCTATCGCAACCATTGGCCGTAGGCAGCAGCACTGTGTATAAACCTGTTTGTGCAAATGATTGATTTCCAACGGTATAAGCACTGCCTTGGCAGATGCTTCTCGTCAGCGAAGTCGTCGGGTTCGGTGAAATACTGAGGTTGAGCGTCACCGTGCTGTCGCAGCCATTTGCCGAAGGCAACACCACCTGATAGCTGCCGGGTTGCCCAAATGACTGGCCGCCCACCTGCACGGTTTGGCCCTGGCAAACGGCCTCGTTCAGTATGGTCGTCGGATTTGGAGCCACCAACAAATGGAGCATGATGATGCTGTCGCAACCCGCCGACGAAGCCAGCGTGACCTGATACTGCCCCGTTTGGTTGAAGTTCTGCGTACCCACCTGAACGGATTCGCCTTGGCATACCGCCAGGTCGAGGTTGATTTGAAGGAAGGGCAGCACCTGGAGGTTCAGCGTCACCACGCTGTCGCAGCCGGCCGCCGAGGTCAGCGTGATTTGATAGACGCCCGTCTGCCCGAAACTCTGCGGCCCCACCGTATAAGTCTGCCCTTGGCAAATCTGTTGGCTGATGGACTGGTTCAGTACTTGTACCACGGCAAGGTTCAGGTTCACGATGCTGTCGCAACCCGCAGCAGAGACGAGCGTCACCGAGTAGTTGCCCGTTTGGTTGAAGCTCTGCGTGCCGACGGTATAGGATTGCCCTTGACAAATTTGCTGGCTGATGGAGGTCGTCAAAGCCTGCATAGCGCTCAGTACGAGGTTCACGGTGCTGTCGCAACCTGCGAACGATGCCAGTACGATCTGGTAATTGCCACTGCTCGAAAAGGTCTGATTGCCCACTGTATAGGTTTGCCCTTGGCAAATTTGGATGGACAAATTGGTGATTGGGTTGGGGTTCACATCGAGGTCGAGGAAAACGGTGCTGTCGCAACCAGTGGCTGTTTCAAGCAGCACCGTATAATTACCAGCAATGCTAAACGATTGATTACCAACTTGATAGGACTCTCCTTGGCAAATGGTCTGAATGATATAAACCGAGTCTTCAGGTGTTATGGTCAGGTCGAGGTTGATGGTGCTGTCGCAACCCAGCCAGTTGTTGAAGACCTGTTGGTACATGCCCGTTTGGTTGTAAGTCACGCTGCCAAGGATATACACCTCGCCTTCGCAAATGGTGACCGAATAGTTCTCAACAATGGGCGTGTAAAGTTCAAGGTTGAGCACCACGATGCTGTCGCAGCCCTGCCAGTTGGTCAGTGTCACGTTGTAGATGCCGGGCGACGAAAAGCTCTCTGGGCCTACCTCCACCGATTCCCCCTCGCAAATGATGGCATTGAGCAGGGTAGTTGGCGGCTGGATGACTTGAATGGTATAATTCACAAGGCTGTCGCATCCCTGCCAGTTCTCGAGAGTGATGGAGAAAACGCCGGGCGAACAGAGCGGGGTGCCGTCGGGTGCCTGGAAGCAGTCGCCGAGGCAGATGATTTCTGTGGCGGCAGTGGGCGGAATGCTTGCAACAACGACCGTGGTGCAAAGCGATACGGGAGGGTTGCACACGTTGGATGCTTCCACGCAGACCTGGTAGTTGCCCGCCGAGGGAAACTGGTAGTCGAGGCTGAGGCCGCTGCCCACCGGCTGGTTGTTGACCTCCCAGTTCACGTTAGGCCCTCCCGGCACTGCAGCGATAGAATAATTCACCGACAGGCCAGGGCATATCACAGTAGGCCCATTGATGGCCGGGATGGCTGCCGGTGCCGGTGCGGTGGTGGAGCCAGCCGTTACGTTGATGCTGAAATCGCAGGCAGGGCCACCGTTGCTGTCCATCACCAGCCAGTAATATTGGCCAATGACGAGCGGCACGTTGGTGGTCATGGTGACCGTGGTGTTGTTGATAATATCCGTTTCGCAATTGGAAATGAGCGAGAAATTTTGGCAGTCAATACCTTCATAAATACCAGCTTCGAGGCCGCTATTGCCTGAGCAATTGCTCACCGAAAGCTCAAAGGAGAGGCTCGTGGAACCAGCGATGAAACCAATCCATTCCGCATGATGCACAGAGAAAGTGCAGTATCCAGGCGGCAACTGGCCGCCGCCAGACCCTTCGTTGTAGCTCGCAAAGCCATCAAGATTGCAAACAATGCAGGCCGCTGCACAGGTACTCGACATGGCATTGCCAGTGCAAGCTGGGGGCTGTCCCTGAACAACAAAAGCAGCGCTGCAAAAGGCAAACAGGAAAAGTGTTCTCCGAATCAACATAGCTGGGCTTTAGGTAATCGTGTGTGGTGGTGCCAGCAAATGTAATTAAAAGAATTTTCACCTTGAAATTTTCAAAATAGTGGTTGTTTTTTTCCGAAGGAAGGCTTAGCAAAACTGGTAAATTGGCAAATTTCCCACACATTTCTCCATGATTATTGAGGAAATTCCTACCTTGGCAGAAATAAAACTCAACATCATGGCAAAGGACAAATCACCATCCAAGGAGAAAGACAAAAAAGCCCCCGTCAAGAACCTAAAGGAAAAGCGGGCAGAAAAAAAAGTGAAGAAAACCGCTAAGAAATCCACCAGTTCTGATTGATAGTTGGGACTCTTTCATGGTACAGCACCGCTCTTGACACATCAATTTGCTTCGCAAAGGGTTAGTTTGCTATGCATAGCGATTGCTTGACTCAAGGATAGTACAAACCCACCGTAACGCCCTGCTGCCTCACCCTGTTCTCATACACCTTGACCAAGCGCCTTATTTTATAGCAAAGAATATGGCCGATACCCAAAAGACAATCATGCCGGGGGCCCGGTGTAGACAAACGTCCACCTTTGGCTAATGCAATCGGAGTGCAGGAGTCGGCAATTAGGCATGGTGCTGTACAATATGTCCAACCGAGCAGAGTTGGTGCCAAAACGCAGTTGCTCGGTGACAAACACCCCCAACCGTCATCGCTCGCATATTTAAGTGTTTGGAGATGCGGCAAAAACAATTTATTTTAAGGGGATGAAATTGCGTTTAGGTCATTGAAGGCAATCACCTCACCGTTACCAAGGTCAAGGAAAGGTGACCGGGTACGCTTGTTTTCGACAAGCGTTCCTCCCAATAGCAAATGGGATTTTAATTCCGTCATTCATAAGAGAGGCGTTTAGTTTTGTCGGAGTAAAGATGGGCAAACATCCAAAAACTTGCCTAATCTCCCGGACGATTGAGGCGGCTTGTCGGTACTTAATACCAGTACCAAGCCCCCAAAATCGGAAAACCTCGCCCTTTGATTGTGAAATTCAGATTTAGGCGTAAATTTGCGCCGCAAAATGGTCCCGTAGTTCAACGGATAGAATGGAAGTTTCCTAAACTTTAGATATGGGTTCGATTCCCGTCGGGACTACCAAAACAAAATCACCTTGCCGTAACCTGTTCAATGTCAATGGGTTGCGGCATTTTATTTGCGCAAGGCACTTAATAGAATTCGACGGGTTGCCCTCACCCCCACCGCATTATTTCCTCACAAATTCATAGCTCGTAAACTCCACAAAATCAGCGACTTGCAAAGTAAAGGCTTTCACCACCCCGTTCTCCACCTTGAATTGCACGGGCTTGATGCCGAACAACGGGTCATTGAACGAAAGCAGGAAACGGTTGCCACCGAGCGGCTCCAATTTGCCGATGAGGTTAGGGTGGTGCTGGAAGATTAGCTTCAACGAGTTGCCGTCTTTCGCCATGTCAAGGTTGCCGTAAGCCTCGTTTTCGTAATGCCCGGCGTATTTATCCACAGCAAGCGTGGTCTTTGGTTGCTGCGCAATGGAATCCCGCATCTGTTTTATGTACTGCATTTGCTCGGCAAATCCAGCCTTGTTGTCCGCCAAAAAAATGCTGCTATAATTGCGGTAAGGCAGCCCTAGGTAAGCGTCCAGAATTTCTCTTTTTAAAGCCACATAAAAGCTGTTCGCATCCGTGTTCGTCAGCACGACGATGCCGAGCTTGTGTTCCGGGTACAGCGTCACCGAGGTCACAAAGCCATTGACGCCGCCCGTGTGCGAGACCTCCTCGTAGCCATCGTAGTCGCTCAGTTCCCAGCCCATGCCATAGAGCGCATAGTGCCGACGGATGCCGTACTTCGTCGTTTGCCGACGCCCCTCGATGCTCAGTGGCTGGCGGGTGCGCTGCAATACTTTCAAGGGCAGCACGGTCTGGCCCTCGTAGCGCCCACTGTCGAGCTGTGCGATGAGCCAATGGCCCATGTCCTCCACGCTGCTGAAGATGCTGCCCGCCGGGGCCAAGTTGTCAATTTGCCCGTAGGGTATCTTCATCAGTTCGCCCGTAGCGGGGTGCAGCGTGTGCGCCCGTGCAGCATTGGTCGCCTTGCCGATTTCGGCACTAAGGGCCAGCGTCCTGTTCATTTTCAGGGGCTGGAAAATCCGCTGCCGAAGGTTGTCCTCCCAAGTCTTTCCGCTGATTTTTTGGATACACTTTCCAGCAATCAGGAAGCCGGCATTGCAGTATCCCCAAGTAGTACGAAAAGGGTAAACAGGCGTCAGCTTGCCGAATTTTTCGATGACCTGCTCCTGCGTCAGGTTGCTCGTCCAGTACATAAAGTCGCCCTGAAAAGTCTCCATGCCGATGCGGTGGCTCACGATGTCTTGCAGGTTGAGACGTTGTTCCACCCAGTCGTCCTTCATGTTGAAGCTTGGGAGGTGCTTCGCAACGGGGTCGTCGAGCTTGCAGAGGCCATCGTTTTCGAGCATGGCGAGGGCCGTGCCGGTGAACGCCTTGGTGTTGGAACCAATGGCGAAAAGGGTATTGGCATCCACTTTTTCGGGCTTGCCCGCTTCCAAGACGCCATAGCCTTTGGCCACTACGAGCTTGCCATCCTTCACCACGCCGACGGCCACGCCGGGGATGTTCCAGTCCTTAAAGGCACGGTTGACGTAGGTGTCGAGGCTGTCCTGCAGAAAGGCGGGGAGCGTGGCGGTTGGCTGTGCTTCAATGTTTGCGGAGCAAAACGAAAAGAAAAAGGCAAGGGCAAGTAAATGACGCATGATGGGCGATGTTTTGTGAAATAATGAAAGCGAAGGTAGCATTTGGATTTTAAAAATTCAGTAGTTGTCGGCTGCGAAACTGCCAACAAACACTGAATAAATACAAAAGGGGTTCTGGCTTGCCTTGGCGTGCCAGAACCCCTTTGCTTTAAAAGAGCGTATCCTATTTCAACGACAGCGGGTTCTCCTGCCTTACCACCTGTTTCGCCTTCTTGAGATACGGGTCGGAGTCGTTCAGCACGTAATGGTAGCCCTGGTCGGACCATAGGTGCCGAGCGATGCCAGCTTTGATGGCGAGCTTCAGCTTGTTCTTGGCCTTCGGCCAATTGCGCTCGCTGCGCTTCTCGCCACGGGCAATGGCAAAGTCGAGGAAGTCGGCGGCGATGGCGTCAGTTATGACGAACTTGGCCGTAAAATCTTCCAACGAATACTTGTTCAGTTCGGCCCGGTGGCCTTCGAGGTAGCGGAAGGCATAAGATGGCACGTGCTGGTTGAGGCGGATAAAATAGGGGTTGAGCAAAGCCGAATCCAACGGCACGAATACATCTGGCTCGATGCCGCCGCCACTGTACACCACCCTGCCGCCATTGGTATAATACTTCGTGGTGTCTTCGTGCTCAATGGTGTGGCCGTCGTACAGTTCGCCGTTTTCGATGCGCTCCGCAACGTCGTCGTCGTAGTCCGTACGGCCCTCGTAGGGCTTTTGGATGCAGCGGCCCGACGGGGTGTAGTAGCGGGCCACCGTCAGGCGGATGGCCGAGCCGTCCCGCAGGCGGTACTGCTCCTGGACCAGCCCCTTGCCGAAGCTTCGGCGCCCGATGATGACGCCCCGGTCCCAGTCCTGCACGGCCCCGGCGAGGATTTCGCTGGCACTGGCCGAGCCCTCATCGGTCAGCACTGCGATGTTTTCCACATCGTAAAAAGTGCGGCCCGTGGACTTGTAGTCGTTGCGGGGCACATTTTTTCCTTCGGTAAACACCAGCAGCCTGTCCTTCTCCTTGAAAAGCTGACTGAGTATGTTGGTGGCTTCTTGCATATAGCCGCCGGGGTTTTGACGGAGGTCAATCACGAGGTGCTTCATGCTTTCTTCGTCCACCATTTTTTCCAAGGATTTCATGAACTCTTCGTAGGTATTGGCGCTGAAACGGTTGATTTTGATGTACCCGGTCTGGTCGTCCAGCATATAGGCTACCTCAACGCTGTGCACGGAAATCTTGTCACGGGTGAGGGTAAAATGGCGGAGCTTTGCTTCCAGGCCCCGAAGTACGCCGAGCTTGATTTTTGAGCCTTTGTTGCCCTTTAGCCTTGATAAAATGCCTTCGTAGTCAATGTTTTTGCCGATCGTCAGGCTGTCCTCTATCTGCACGATTTTGTCACCAGAGAGGATGCCAGCGCCCTCAGCGGGGCCGCCGGAGAGGGCTGCCACGACCATCACCGTATCGTCCACCACCACGAACTCGATGCCGATGCCGTCAAAGCTGCCTTCGAGCTGTTCGTTCACTTCCTGTAGTTGTTCGGCGGAGATATAGCTGGAATGCGGGTCGAGTTGGTAAAGGATATTGTCAATGGCCTCCTTTACGAGTTCGTCCTTGTTCACATCGTCCACGTAGCGGGACTCGATGTAGCGGATAAGCTCTTCCAGTTTGCCTTGCCCAATGGTACTGGGCGGCAGGTGTTTGTCGCCCTTTGGTACCTCAATGGCCACGGCAGTGGGCGGGTTGGACTGCATCCGGGTGCCTATCAGCATACCGGCTACCAGTATCAAAGAAAACAGTAACGGCAACCAGATATTGAGTTTCTTGGGTGTCGTCGGGGTATGCTCGTCGGTATTCATTCCTGATTTATTGTTGAAGGAGGCTTCGTCGGGATTTGTTCGCTCCGCAAAATTAAGTCAATCTGTGGAAGTAGTGTGGGTGATTGGGAAATTAGATATTGGGGGATTGAGATATTGAGATATTGGGGGATTGGGGGATTGGGGGATTGGGATTGGGGTATTGGATGGCCTCCCAATATCCCAATCTCAATATCCCAATCCCCCAATATCCCAATATAAATGTGCGGGTGGGGTATAAAGTTTGCGGAGCAGGACGTTTAGCGCAGCATAATATGAAAAATCAGGGGTGCTGCATCTTCTCCGGCTCGAACTTGATACCCCAGTGCTCAATATACTCCTCGATTGGCCCAAGACCCACCGCTGCCCGGCGCTTGTTGACGTTAAAAGGGTCTTCGAGTTGATAAATCTCGTAGCCGTTTTTGTCTTCCCTAAGCCGCATTTGAGAGCCATACACTTGTTTTTCGTCACTGTTCATCCGCATCCGGTCCACGAGGTAAGCCCAGTCGCCCCTTGCCAATTGGCCCTCGTCCACTGCCTTTTCCACCAAAGGATAATAGCGCTCTTGGTATTCGATGGGCGCATGTTGGATGACCAGCCAAGCCGTGTTTTTCTGCGATTCGC
This sequence comes from Saprospiraceae bacterium, assembly GCA_031426435.1. Taxonomy (GTDB): domain Bacteria; phylum Bacteroidota; class Bacteroidia; order Chitinophagales; family Saprospiraceae; genus UBA6168. The sequence goes on from JANPLH010000518.1 coordinate 12,266, forward strand.
CCACCACATCGAGGCCGGGGTAGTCACCTAATTGCTCGATGATGGCAGTTAGTCTCAGCTCGTTCACGCTGTCCACCTGCCCAAAGCTCATGCCCGGCCAGTAGTAAGCGTTGCCAGCACAGTCGGCCTCGTTGGGCTTCCGATTTTCGGAACGGATGAACTGGTCGAAATGACGGATTTCGGCAAGCTGCTTTTTCAACTGCGAATCGAACTTGGGCATGGAATTCCTGCAAGCGGTTTGCAAGGGTCTCCAATGGAGAAAGGGGCGGTATTTGTACAAATCAGATGCCTCGTCCAGCACCGGTTCGCAACAGTCATTTGGGTGCTGCTCGACACATTTGCGCAGCCAAGCGTTGGCACTGCCGAATTCCCGCAAGTACAGGTAGCAGGTGGCCAAGCGGTACTTGCTCCGAAATGCTTCTTCCGTGATTTGCAGCGCATTCAAATAAAACTGCACGGCTTCCCGGTAGCTGCCCGCCTCGAAAAACTCGTCGGCGGCGTCAATGTTCCGGATGTAAATGGGGTTGGTGGAGACGTAGGATTTGGATTGCGAAAAGGCAAGGTATGGCAGCAAAACCAAGAGTATTTGAAGATTTTTCATCAGAAAGCGAAGATGGATGTTTGCCAAAAATAATCAGAACGCTTCAAAAAAACAAAGTCGCATTTTCGCTCAAATCATAAACCTCAAATTCGTTGGCATCCTACACCAACTTGTTTCAAAAAAAATTGGAATGCACTGTGCCTCGTTGCATAAACTCATCTTCACTCGGCCTTAAAAATAAGACAATTGTACGCTATTTTATGCCACATGAATGTTACACAATTCTTTCAAATTGTTACATTATTCACATATTCCAAAACCCGCCAATCATTAAAATAAAAAGTAAAATTGATGAATTGGTTGATCGTATTTGATAACAAAACAAAACTGAAACGAGTCGTCTCAGCAAATTAGTAGGCTTGACCGCTACGCTATTACAAATCGTTAACAGGCGCTTTAGAAACCCGTTTAGAACATGCTTGTAAGCGAAAAGATGAATAGATTAGCCGAATTTAGCGCATCACTACCAAGTCGCCCTTTCGAAAAATTTCAAGGTCTTCCCCTTTGCAGTCGGCCACGGTTGCCTTTAGGTACCACACGAACACCTCATTTTTCATACTTCGACCTCTTTGAAGTCCGTTCCAGCTTTCGTTCGAGTCTTTGCTTGCAAACAGTTGGGTGCCCCAACGGTCATACACCTGTAGTTCAAAAGAACGAACCTCGACGTCCCTCCCCACATAAGCCCTGAACCCGTCGTTCGTCTGATCGGCATTGGGCGAAAACGCATTGGGTACATAAAAATAGCTGGCCTCCTCATCGGATGGTTGCAAGCGCACTTGGATTTCAAATGCCTGCTCCTCGCAACCATCGCTGACGCTGACGGCATAATTGCCTTGCGAGGAAACCTCTAAGCTCGGCTCATTGGAACCATCAGCCCACTTCCAAGCAAGTCGCTCAGCATTGCCTGAAAGCACCTCGGCGCTAAGGGTCAAACTGGTATCCGCACAATATAACAAACGGTTTTGCACAATGATTTCAGTAGGCTCGGTCTTTGGCACTTCGATGGCTTGTGAGGTCTGGCAAGCGTTCGCATCCTCCACCAGCAGGGTGTAGCTGCCACCCGCCAAACCATTGAACTGCGGCACCAACTGAACCGCACCGCTATCGAGCGAGTAAGTGTAAGGCGGCGTGCCAGAAAGCGTTTCCACTGCCAAGGAGCCATTGCTGCCGTTCCAGCAGGACTCGGTCGTTTGCGTAGCAAAACTCACTGCTGGCAGTGCTGCCACGCTTACAGTTACAATGCTGTCGCAACCCGCTGCCGTCACATATTCAAATGCTTGGCTGCTGCCTGCGGCAATTTCTATCCCATCGAACAGGACTGAGCCGCCGGGACAGGCCGAAAGTGATACGCTCTCCGTGATGGCCTCCACCAGCACCGTCGTCAGCGTCACCACGCTGTCGCAACCCGTGAATGCGGTGAGGATAGTCGTGACCGTGCCTGTGTCCTGCTCGGAACAGGACTGCGCCGTGGCGCTAGAAAAAAGCGTTGGTAAAAGCGTAACTGACCAGTTGGCCTCGGCGGTGCAGCCTTCCGAATCCGTTACAGTGAGTGCATAGTTGCCGCCTTGCGAGATGGTGATGGCAGTACCAGTTTCGCCTGTGCTCCACTGGTAGCTGCTAAAATTGTCTGCACTGGTCAGTTCGGTTTGATAGCCTTCGCAAAGCTTGGGTTCGCCAAAGATGCTTGCTTGGGGCAAAACCGGCAGCGTGATTTGCAGCGATGCTTCGCCCGTGCAGCCGTCGGAATCGGTCACCGTGACGGCGTAGCTGCCGTTTTGCGAAGCAACAATGCTTACGCCTGTTGAGCCGTCCGACCAGCCGTAGCTGGCATAGCCCGACCCGGTGCTTAGGGTGGCGGTAGCTTCACATGGAAGATTGGTAGATGTGATGGTCGGACTCAGCGCTGGCGCAATGGAAAGCATTTGGCTGGCTGTGGCCGTGCAACCGTTGGCGTCTGTTACTGTGACTGTGTACAGGCCCGGCGCTGTGAGCAAAACCTCGTTCGTCGCATCGCCTGTGCTCCAGTTTATTTGAGCAAAATTGCCACTGACTGTCCAATTCACCTCATTGCCCCCACAGATAGCGGCCTGTCCCACAATGGCAACCACAGGCGGTTGTAGCAAGCCCGTAGTCAATGTCGCCTCACCCGTGCATCCGCCTCCGGCGGACTCGCTCACAGTCACGGTGTAAATAGCCTCATCGCTCACTAGGATGGCCTCGGTCGTTTCGCCGTTCGACCAGAGGTAGCTGCCATAGCCTGCCCCGACAGATAGCGTGGCCATACCGTCGCAGTTGGAAGTTTGTCCAATGGAAATGGCCAGAGAACTGCCCGTCGTCAACGACTGCTCATCGGTGGCCGTGCAGCCATTCGAATCGGTGACGGTAACGATGTAAATGCCGGATTGTGAGACGATTATGTTGGAGGAAACCTCTCCCGTATTCCATGTGATTTCGCTGAAATTGCCTACAACTTCAAACTCCGTGCTGCTTCCCGTGCAGATGCTAGCGAGGCCGCTGATGTCCACATTCGGCGCAGCCAAAAAGCTGACCGATTGGCTGGCCGTCGCCGTGCAGCTGTTGGCGTCAGTGGCGATGAGGGTATAGCTGCCTGCTTGCGAAATACTGATACTAGCCGTAGTCTCGCCATTGCTCCATGCATAGTTCGTGAAGCCAGGTTCGGCAGCCAAAATGACTGTTTCTCCAACGCAAACCACCGTGGGTGCTGCGATGCTCACCTGTGGCTGGCCGGGGAAGCTGACCGTAACCGTGGCCCCGCCCGTGCAGCCGCTGCCGTCGCTAACTGTTACAGCATAGTTGCCCGCCGATGGCACGCTGATGCTTCCAGTCGTCTCGCCGTTTGACCAAAGATAACTTGCGTAGCTTCCCACCACACTCACGGTTGCATTGCTAATGCAGCTTGCTGCCACCACTTCAACGGTTGGGTTGAGGGTTGTGCCAACGGTCAATACTTGGGAAGCGGTGGCTGTGCAGCCACTTACATTGGTGACAGTGACAATGTAATTGCCTGAATTGCTGATGTTTATGTTCGAGGTGCTAGCGCCCGTGCTCCATATCAATGTTGAAAAATTGCCCGCAACGATCAACTCGGCACTGCTGCCCGTGCAGATACTCGTTGGACCGCTGATGCCGACCGTTGGCGCAGCCGAAATAGTAAAAGCTTGTGAGGCCGTGGCCGTACATCCGCCTACGGCGGAATTGGTGGCGGTCACGGTGTAGGTACCAGGCTGCGCAACGGCGATGCTGGCCGTGGTTTCACCTGTGTTCCATGCGTAGCTTTCAAAGCTTCCGTCAGCGGCCCAGTTGACGGGTTGTCCAGCACAAGCCGATGTCGGCCCGGTGATGCCGACCTGTGGCAATGCCGGAAAGGCGACCACCGGACTGGCAGTGCCCGTGCAGCTTCCACCGTCGCTCACGGTGACGGCGTAGCTGCCCTCCGTGCCGACGGTGATGCTGGATGTAGTTGCACCATTTGACCAGAGGTAGCTGGCGAAGCCGCTCCCTGCGTTCAGCGTGGCGCTGGAAGCACAGTTCGGAAAGCTTACCGCCACGTTAGGTATCAGGGTACTGCCAACTTGGATGGCTTGAAGGTCAGTGCCCGTGCAGCCTGCGGAATTAGTGACGGTAACAGTGTAACTGCCTGAACTGCTGACTGTGATGCTGGGCGTGCTGGCACCCGTGCTCCAATTTATCGTTGTGAAATTGCCCGCAACGCTCAGTTCGGCGCTGCTGCCCTGACAGATGGAGGTAGGCCCTACGATGTTTGCCGAAGGCGGTGCCAATACTTGAACAGTTGTTTGGGCAGTGCCCGTGCATCCACTTGCATTGGTGACAGTGACGGCGTAACTGGCTGAATTGCTGACGGTTATGCTGGGCGTGCTGGCGCCCGTGCTCCAGTTTATCGTTGAAAAATTGCCTGAAACGCTCAGTTCGGCGCTGCTGCCCGGACAGATGGAGGACGGCCCCGTGATGTTTGCCGTAGGCGAACTGAATACTTGAACAGCTTGCTGAGTACTACCTGTGCAACCATTGGCATTGGTGACGGTGACGGTGTAATTGCCGGGACTGTTGACGGTGATGCTGGGCGTGTTGGCACCCGTGCTCCATTCAATATTGGCAAAGCTGCCGCCGACTTGCAGCGTGGTTGCCCCGCCGGGGCAGAAACCCGCATTGCCGCTGATGCTGGGCGTAGGTGC
>JANPLH010000519.1:0-4760 GCA_031426435.1 Saprospiraceae bacterium
CGAGGCCGACAACTTCGTTGGGCCAGTGACTGTCTCGTGGCTGTCGGATAGCCCGAACCCTGGCTGCGCTGGTACCGTCACCCGTACCTATCGTTTGCAGGATGCCTGCGGTAACAGTTCGCTCATTGCGCAGCAAATACTCATCAACGACAACGTCCCACCAACGGCCCCCGCATTGCCAGCACAAAACCTGGCCTGTGCAAGCCAGATACCCGCACCGGACGTGAACGTGGTGGTGGGGGAAACGGACAACTGCGGCGGCCCGGTTACCGTCACCTTCGTAAACGATGCGGGCAGTCCCGGATGCACTGGCACCGTGACCCGCACGTACCGGATGACCGATGCTTGCAACAACTCGGCCCTTATCACGCAATTTTTCAACATCAACGATACCGTGCCGCCTACCGCTACCTGGACGGATACCATTCAGATGGTGATTACGGGCTTGGCCTGCGAGCTGTTTGTGACGGTTACTGCCTCGGCAACCGACAACTGCCCAGGCAACACGGTCACCATCACCAACAGCTTCAATGGCAATGGCAGTAATGCAAGCGGTTTTTACCCCGTTGGGGAAACCATTGTGACCTTCACCTTCACCGATGCATGTGGCAATTCCGTGCAGCAGCAGACGGTGGTCATCATCACCGAGACCATACCGCCTTCGAATGAGTGCCACCCATTTGATATTTCGCTCGATTCCAATGGATTTGCGGCGTTGGACATACAGTCGCTCTTGCTGGATGGATTCATCGGTGGCGAGGACCTTTGCACCCCTGTCACTTACCAGATAGACCCCGATACACTGACCTGTGCCAACATGGATTTGGACACGCTGCCGGGCGGTACTGTGGTAGTGATTGACCCGACCGTGGTGCCTTATACGCTGACCGTGACTGATGCCTTCGGCAATTCATCCGCTTGCACCAATGTCATCATTTTGAGCGACCCATTGGATGCCTGTGGCCTCAACGACGACCCGCTCGTGGTCAGTGGCCGCATTTTCAACGAGCACTATCAGCCGCTGACGGGCGTGGAGGTGCAAATGATGGACAACGGCAATATGAGCTATGCCTTCACCGCCAACCTCGGACTTTTTAGTTTCCTAAACGCCCCAGCGGGCATGAGTTGCCAACTGCAACCCGTAAAGAACACGGGCCTGCTCAACGGTGTCACCACTTTTGACCTCGTGCTGTTGAGCAACCATATCCTTGGCACCCTGCCGCTTGATTCGCCCTATAAGCTGATAGCGGCAGATGTGAACCATTCTGGCAGCATTTCCACATTCGACCTCGTGGCGCTGCGCAAGGCTATACTGCACATGACCGATTCGTTTGCCAACAACACCTCATGGCGCTTCATCCGGGCGGACTACCAGTTCCCGAACCCCAACAACCCCTTCGTGGAGCCGCTGCCAGAAAGCACTTGGCTGAATGACATGGCCCACGACATGCCCGCCCAAAATTTCGTAGCGGTGAAAATCGGCGACCTGAACGGCAGCGCCGTGCTGAACCTGATGGAGGGCGAGGTGGAGGAGCGTAACCAAGACGGCGAACTGACCCTGACCGTGCCCAACTGGGCGCTCAAGGCGGGCAAGGAAGTGCGCATACCCGTCATAGCTGGCGAGGGCATAGACCTGTCTGGCCTGCAAGGCACCTTCGACTTCGACGCTTCCAAGGCCACTTTTATCGGTGCGCTGGCGGATGGGCTGGATGGCCTCGGTGCTGAGAGCTTCGGCGAGCCGAAGAACGGCCTGCTAACCCTCGCCTGGCACGATGCCAACGGACAGTTGCTGGAGGCGGGCACCACACTGTTTTACCTGCAATTCATGGTGCACAAAGACGCCACCGTAGAAGATATCCTAGCATTGAATTCCATTATAACGCCGGCCATTGCGTATAAGAATGGCGGTATTCCCTTGAACGTCCGCTGGCGCATCCACGAGGCATCACAAGTGCCCGTGGATGACGCCCCGCTTTTCACGCTGGGGCAGAACCGGCCAAACCCGTTCAGCAACCAGACCCGAATCGAGTTCATGCTAAAAGACAAAGTACCTGTTCAATTGGAAATGTTTGACCTGAATGGCCGCAAGACCATCCTCCTGCAAGGCATTCAGGAAGCTGGCTGGCACGAGGTCGTCGTGGAGCGGGCCAAGATGGGCGGCCCCGGCATTTATATTTATCAACTGACCACGCCGTATGGGACGGAGCGAAAGAAGATGGCGTTTCAATAATGGGTTCATTGTTTCATTGTTTCATGGCTTCATGGTTTCATGGTTATATGGCTTCATGGTTTCATTGTTTCATGGTTGCCCGTATAACGACAACCGTGAAACAATGAAACCATGAAGCCATATAACCATAAATCAATAAATCAATAAATCAATAAATCAATGAAACCATGAATCAATGAATCAATGAAACACCTTTACCAACGCCTCTTTCATCAGCCAAGCGCCGGCCAATGAGGGGTGTACTCCATCGGGGCACCAGTAGGTGGCGGGGGCTAATTTCAGCGCCTCGTCGAAGACGGACTGGAAAGGCACGAAAGCGGCCCCGAATTCATTAGCCAGTTTCTTCGCTACAACCCGGTAGCCCTCAAAATCTTTCCATTTCTCATTGATGGCAGAGCCGCCCGCCACAGCAAATGGCTCGCAGATGATGAGCCTTGTTGTGGGCAGTTCCTTTTTTGTCCTTTCCAACAGTTTACGATAATCCATTTCATAAGTCTGTACCGTGCCAGCATAGCCGCCGCTCAGGGTGTGCCAATAGTCGTTGACACCGATGAGGATGCTCAACACGTCGGGGCGCAGTTGGAGGCAGTCGTCGTCCCAGCGGTCGGCGAGCTGGAAGACCTTGTGGCCGCTGATGCCCCGGTTGTAGCAGCGGAAGTTCCGTTGCGGCATGGTGCCAAGCAGGTGTGTGACGGTATGGTGGACGTAGCCCTTGCCCATCCCATCTACGCTGTTTGCATAGTAATTGCCCCGGTCACGGCCAGCGTCGGTGATGCTGTCGCCTTGAAAGAGGATTGTGGTGGAGCCAGCAGGGCCGTCGTTTCCAAGGAACGGCGCTGGGCCTGTGGCCTTCATCATGGAGGGAATGCCCGTTGCGGCAATGGCGGCAAGGGATGCGTTGCGAAGAAAATCTCTGCGGTCGGTCATCGTTATGTTTTGATTTGTAGGAGCGACCCTTGCGGTCACCCACCCTTCAAAAGGGATGGCCAAAAATAGCGAAACCCCTCGCAAATGCAAGGGGTTTCGAGAATCTTCCCCAGAAATCTATTCCCGAGGGTATCCTTTAACGGAATAAATTTCCGGCGTATTTATTTTAGCAGAAAGGCGGGCAGCAGCCTGGCTCGCAAATGCCGCCGCAGCAGCCGCTCACCATTGCATAAACCGCACCTGCGATAGCCGTTATGGTCAGGCCAATTAAGATTGTACGTTTCATATCTGTTGAATTTAGAATTGGGATGGTCAAAGCCGATTTACGGTTTTGACCAAAAGGAATTGCGCTCGGCCAGTCTCGGCATCCCACCTGACGGGCTATGTGCTACGCAAACTCTGGAGGCTGGAAATGCTCGCCAAGGTTGGTGGAGTGGAGGGTTTTAGGTTCCTCGTGGGGGCGGGCATTGTCATTTTGCTCCGCAAAATCGGGGAACTGCGTGGTCACTTGGCAGTAGCAACAGCAGGGGAAGCAGCATTGGAATGGCGCACAGCAGCCTTTCTCCGTTTGGCCATCCTCCTCATTGCCCGAAGGGCAGCCGGGCAGGGTAGGGGCGGCGGCGCAAGCCATCGCTGTGGTGCTGCAAGTGCTTGCTCCGCAATTACCAAACAACGCCTGCTTCAACGGCTGCCACACGGGCTGCGTGCTGAGTACAGCAAATTGTAAGGCTAATATAAAGGCGATGCGGTGCAATATGGCTTATTGATTTGTTGGATAAATGTGAGGTGTTTGGTTGGCGATTGCAAGTATCTTGGTAAAAGGCTAGGAAAGCAATTTTTTAACAGATTTTAACGTGTTTGCGCAGCAGCAAAAAAAAATCCCAGCCTTGCGGACAAGGCTGGGATTTCGTTTTCGCTATAAAGTGACCTATCCTTATTGCGGGTAGTCGTTCTTTACCCAACAGTCAATCTTATTGATAGTAACGGCATCAAGTTGGTCTGCGCCCTGTGGCATGGCCTTGCAGCCGCTGCCGTGGTGGATGGAGCAAAGCACTTCTTTCTTCTCGAAGGCGTTTTTGGACTTGGCGTAATCAGAAAGGTCAACGCCTTCGGCGGACGTAATGGCATCGTGGCAACCAGCGCTGGCGCAGCTCAGGTCAAGGATAGGCTTGATGACCGCACTATACGTAGTAGCTGCAGCGGGCAAGCTGGAGCAGTCGGCTTGGCTGGCGTAGTCAGCGCTGTTATTGTCTTTTTTGCAGGAAGAGATAGTGGCTGCAAGTACAAGCGTGAATAGAGAAAATGCTAAAATGGTCTTACTCATAAAGTGATAGTTTAAGTTAATGGTAAAGAAATCCCCCTCGGTTTTGTTTTCCGAAAGAGATAGTGAACAATCAAGTTGCAAAGTTACAATGAGAAGTCAATTGCAACTATCATTGTTCACCCAAGCAGCATTTATGCAAGCTGAACGTATTTGATAAAGCAATTCGGATTGCAAAAAATTGTAACCCGACCAAACCAATTCTCTGTTCCCCACCTTTTAGACATGCGAAACCCGGCTGCCGCCAGCGGGGGTTCCCCTGCATTAGGGCGAACGTCCGGG
>JANPLH010000520.1:0-4590 GCA_031426435.1 Saprospiraceae bacterium
ACGTGGCCAACCGCATTGCCCTCGGCATAAAAAACCAGTTCAAGTTTGTAAAAGAGCTGAAGGTGCGGGTGAAAAAACTGAACCCACCCCTTGGCGGACGGGTTGACGCCGCCTTCGTGGAAGTGGACGGTGAGTTCAACAAGCGGTGCGGGCGCTGCGAAAAGCCCATGCTCTGCTATGGTGACCATACCTGTTGGTGCATGGAAACGCAGCTTTTTCAAAAGACGGTTGACCAGCTCAAAGGACACTACGGCGATCGCTGCCTATGCAAGGACTGTTTGGAGTTTTATGCCAAATGACCAAAAATAACAGTTTGATAAGTTACTTCGAAAGTGCCAGTACGTTCAAATAGCATTACCGGATTTTTTCACTCAAAATAAAAACGATGATTAAGAAATTGTTGCTCGCATTGCTTTGCTTCCAGTTCGTCTCCTGCGATCCTGCGGCCCTACAGCGCACCTTGGATTCTTTGGGTGGCACTGAACTAAGTACCTCCGAAATCTCCTCTGGACTAAAGGAAGCTCTCGAAGTCGGCATAGGTAAGGGTTCGGATGCCCTATCCATGCGGGATGGCTTCTACAAAAGCGCCTACAAAATATTGTTGCCCCCGGAAGCCAAGAAGGTAGCCGACAAGCTGCGCAATGTGCCAGGTTTCAACAACGTAGAAGAAAGGATTTTGGAAAAAATAAACAGAGGCGCTGAGGACGCCGCCAAAAAGGCCAAGCCCATTTTCGTTTCTGCCATTCGGCAAATGACCTTCACTGACGCCAAGAATATACTATTTGGCGAGCAAAACGCTGCTACAACTTTTTTAAACCGCACGACCTCCGATGCACTCTACCAGGAGTTCAATCCGGTCATCGTGCAGTCGCTTGACAAGTTCGACGCCCGCAAATACTGGTCAGATGCGGTGAACACTTACAATAAGCTACCTTTTGTGGATAAAGCCAATCCGGACCTGGACGACTACGTGACGAAGCAGGCGCTCAACGGCCTGTTCAGTATGGTGGAGGAAGAAGAGCGGAACATACGCACCAATATTGCGGCACGCACTTCCGATCTGCTAAAGAAAGTGTTCGCACGGCAAGACAAGAAATAACAGTTGGCAGCTATCAGTTGGCAGTTTGCAGTCAGGTACAAGTTACCATTAATTTGACTGCCAACTGCCAACTGCCAACCGATTACTCAGCGACCCGCTTTTCGTCAATTTTGCGCTTATCGTACTCCCGCATTCCTTCTTTTAGCTCTTCTTCCACGGAGTTCCTAGCGTTGTTGAACTCCCGGATTCCTTTGCCGACGCCACGCATCAGCTCAGGTATTTTCTTGCCACCGAACAAAAGCAGCACCACGCCCAAGATGATGAGCAGTTCCGTCATGTTGAGGTTGCCGAGGAACAGAAAAACATTTGTCATGTTGTTAATTTTTTCAAGTTAACGGTCAGCTTGGTTCCAAATCAGATAGTAGCAGCCATCCTTTTCAAAATCCGACTAACCCTCTTATTCTGCTATCTTCTTTTCTTCCAATTTACGCTTGTCATACTCATTCATACCTTCTTTCAACTCATCTTCAACAGAGTTTTTGGCATTTTTGAACTCTTTGATGCCCTTACCTATTCCCCTCATCAGTTCTGGGATTTTTTTGCCACCGAACAAAAGAAGCACCACGCCAAGTATCAGGAGTATTTCAGTCATATTCAAATTTCCCATGGTAAAAGATTTTTGAATTGTGGTTCCAAGATTTGCTTGAAATAGGGCAACATTCCCCCAAAACACGCAATTCGGTTATCACAACGATTACAAGCAAATACAAAAGTAAGACAATTCGGTTTCATCGGTGCATCGTAAGTGATAAGATTCCCAGCTTTCATACTTAGTAAAAACGTCCCTGTCTTAATAACGACAACCCAGTCTAAAACTATACTTGCAAATTGATCAGGCTCCTTTGCCGAAAAATCTTATTTGCTCCACAATAAATTTTTACAACTTTCAAAAATTATTGAAAATTATTTTAGTGAGTCAATTTTAATTAATTATTGATTATCAATTAATTACAAATATTAATTACAAAAACATTTTACAAAAATTATCTTTTTTTGTTTTTGTGGAAGATTATTCTTGGTTATGTTTAACCTATCACTTACCTTTGTAGCGACAATTAAGTCAATCACTTTTAAATTTTCAATCCATGTCAGCATACGAGTTCAACAACAGGTTTTTCGAGCTTTCCCCGATTCTGAACGCCTTTGCCTATAACTTGACGCAGAACACGGATGACGCCAAAGACTTGTATCAAGAGACAGCCTTTCGTGCCATGTCAAACCGTGACAAGTTCATGCCCGATACCAATTTCAAGGCATGGTCCTTCACCATCATGAAGAATATCTTCATCAACAACTACCGTAAGAAAGCAAAGTCTAATACCATCCTTGACTCCACCGACAACCTGTATTACCTCAATTCTGGTGGCAGGCACGGCGAAAACGGTGGCGACACCACTATACTAATGAAGGAGTTGAAAGAATTGATTGAAAAATTAGACGATTCCATCAAGGCACCATTCCTGATGCACTATCAGGGCTACAAGTACCAGGAGATTGCCGACCACTTCAAACTTCCGCTGGGCACCATCAAGAGCCGCATCTTCTTTGCCCGTCGGGAACTTAAAGACCAAATCAAGCGGCGCTATCGTTACGTCGAGGAAATGCTGATTAGGGCTTAATTTCTTGCCCGACAAAAGCTGAAAGACGAAAAAGGTCGCCAGGAGCGTTAATGACGTTTCCCGGCGACCTTTTTTCGTTCAGGGCCTTACCTAAAAACAAGTTTTTCACCCTCGCACCACCTGAATTCAATTTTTTTCAAAAAAATCTTGAAAAAAAAATCTCACAAAAGTAAGTTTTAGAAACTTATTTATTCACAAAGCCTTTCAGTAATCAATTCTTAAAATTTTCTAAAATATTCAATTTCAACAATATATAGATTACATAAAATCGTTTAATGATAAATTTTTGTTCTCACAAAGGCTTAAATATGTCCTTGCTGGTAGGATTTTCCTGCCGCACATTTGTATCGTGATTAATGAATAACAAAGAGGACGACGGAAAATTGAGTGCAGATTGAAAAAGTGGAGTGTGCAAAAAAGCTGGTTAAAGAACCGGCAAACAGTTTTGAAAATGTTCATGGGATTATAATTTGTCAATAGCCAGACGTCCCGATGGTTATCCATCGGGACGGGCTGTTTTTCAAACCCGGTTTTCAAAACAAGTTGACATCATTTGATTAATGTTCATGGGATTATAATTTGTTGGTAGTAAGCCCCCTCGAACACCGAGGGGGATACTCTTTTTCCCAGCAAGTTTGCCCTGCTAAAGATATGCATCAGCCTAAAAAAAGAGGGCCGACTAAAAGTAGCCGGCCCGATTAAATTCGTTCATGGGATACTAACTCTAATGCAGAATTTGCTAAAAAAATTGGATAAAAATTCTTTCTTCTTCTCTTTCAAAAAATTTAGGCTGATGCAAAAATACTCTCAGGAATTTTAAAAGCAATGATTTTGCTTCGATTCCTGAAAAAGATTTCGTTTTTGGATATGTTCATGGGATTATTCTTAAAAGTCGTGTCAAAGGACACGACTTTTTTTTTGCCCAAAATTGAAGGTTCATGTTCTACGAATCGCTATTTGCTCACCTCGCAATTTACTAGTAAAATTGTGACTATCAACCCTTTAGATAAGACTGGAAAGAAAATCCTCCGTTCCGAAATAACCGGGGTGAAGGCGCTGAGCGAACGGGAATTGCTGTTGGGTAGGCTGTAACACCGACTGGCAGTCTATGAATGCACTGGCGGTCCGAGAAAAAACAAGGGCAGCCCCTGCGACGAGTGCAAGCGGCTGCCCAATAGTTCAAGGCATTATTTCAGGTGTTCAATGAGAAATGTTGATTCCGAGAGATAGGCCAAACAACATGTACCAATCCATCTTGTTTGGGTTGCCTCGTTGGGTGCCCGGTGGCACATAAGCCACGCCATCGGAAGTGTGGCCATCGTACAGGCCTTGGTAGCTGAGGCGGGCGGCAAGGCTGTTATTGGCCGCAAGTTGCTGGAGGTCGCTGCGATAAGTATTGCTCACGTCGTCAATATAATCGGTGAAGGTCTTGCGAAAGCCGACCTCGAAGCCCAAATGTCCCTTATCCTTCAAATTGAACCGAAGCCCTGCACCAAAGGGGATGGCAAATTGAAAAAGACTGTACTCCACCCCTTCGGTTTGATATGGGTGCAGGTTGTAGGTTTTCCCGTTGATGTCCGTCTGCGGGTTGAAAAAAAACGCTGCGAGACCAGTAAACAGGTAAGGGGCGAACTGGTTTTCGCCGGAACGGAGCTTGATGGGCACCCATTCCAACTGCGTCGCCAACTCATACAGGTCCGTCCGAAAATTGAGGTTGCGCTGCCAAAGCCCGCTGTTCACGGAGTTGTTTCCATCCTTGCCGGACAGCAACATTCTTGATAATTGCGATTTATCTGATGGCAATTAATGGCAAGGCGCAGCCAGTTAAGCTACTGACCTCCCGGGAAATGATTCAAGACCTGTCAGTATTGC
>JANPLH010000521.1:0-19878 GCA_031426435.1 Saprospiraceae bacterium
TTAACGTCAGTTGGTTGACTTGTTGCAAAATCTCGCACTATCTTCACCCCCAAACAACCACCACATGAAAAATACGACCATCCTTTGCTGCCTGCTGCTCCCTCTTTTTGCGCTTGCGCAAAACAATCCAATCGAGTACGAGGAAAAACCTGATGACCCATATATCCATGTTCCGATTGAAAACCGGGTGACTAGGCCTCCTTACCGTCTCGACGGCACTGGCTTTAGCATCCGGCAGGTGAACGTGGACGCCGCTGGGCAAAACATCGTCGGCGATGCGGCTAACGAGCCGAGCATCGCCATAGACCCCACCAACCCCAGCCGCATGGCCATTGGATGGCGGCAGTTCGAGACCATCACCAGCAATTTCAGGCAGGCGGGCGTTGCCTTCAGCTTCGATGCGGGCGAAACTTGGGACAACCAGCCCCCACTCGAACCGGGCAACTTCCGCTCAGACCCCGTGCTGGACATGGACACGGAAGGCAATTTTTTCTACAACAGCCTGAGCACCCCCAACGATATTTATACCTGCCACGTGTTCAAGTCAGATGCGGGCAGCAATACCTGGGGTAGCGGCGTCTTCGCTTATGGTGGCGACAAGCAGTGGATGGCCATTGACCGAACCAGCAGCAGCACCAACGGCAACGTTTATGCTTTTTGGAAAACGAATATTTCGAATTGCATCGGTGGGTTTACCCGCTCGTTGGACGACGGCCAAAGCTACCTGCCCTGCGAGCCATTGGTGGATGACCCCATCCGGGGAACGCTCGTGGTCAGTCCGGCGGGGGAAGTCTATGCCTGCGGCAGTTCGGGCGGCGGCTTCGTGGTGCTGAAATCCAACCAAGCTGGCGCAGCACAGTTCCAGTGGGACATGGTCACCAACGTGGACATGGCCGGTGTACTTGCCGACCGTAAAGGCCCCAACCCCGGCGGTCTCTTGGGCCAGGTTTGGATAGATGTGGACCATTCTGGCGGCCCCACCCACGGGTATGTTTACCTGTTGGCCACCGTCCGCAACAGTGAAGACCCCTGTGAAGTCGTGTTCTCCCGCAGCACCGACGGCGGCCTCAATTGGAGCGCCCCCATCCGCATCAACACCGACCCCGTTTCTGGCAATCCTGACGACGGCACTTGGCAGTGGTTTGGCAGCCTTTCCGTCGCCCCAAACGGGCGGGTGGACGTCACCTGGTACGATACCCGTGACAATCCCGGCACCGTGCTTTCCCGGCTCTACTATTCCTACTCAAATGATGGCGGCCTCACTTGGTCGGCCAATGAAGCCCTGAGCGAAGCCTTCGACCCGCACCTTGGCTGGCCGCAGCAGGAAAAAATCGGCGACTACAACCACCAACGCTCCGACAGCACGGGGGCGCACCTTGCCTGGGCCGCCACGCTCAATGGCGAAGAGGATGTTTTTTACAGCTATATCGTGCCGGATTTCGCTTCTGCTGCGCATGTTGTTGCTTCGCAAAAAGGCAGCGTCATCGTTGCCCCAAACCCGTTCACGGGCAGTACGAGCTTTCGTTTCAACTTAGGAAATCCCGCACACCTGCATGTGAACATCTCCGACGCCCGTGGCCTTTTGGTGGAGGTTTTGGATGCTGGCTACCTATCATCTGGTAAGCAAGTGGTGGAATGGAATGGCGGCAGTGCTGCAGGGCTTTATTTCTATCAAATAACAGCAAACGAGGAAGTAATGGGAACGGGGAAAGTGGTGAAGCTGCGCTGAAAGGTACACGAGAACCCCAGTCTCGGTGTTAAGTTGATAGGTCAAGAAGAAGAACGCCTTCGCTCCGAAATCATCGAAGCGAAGGCGCTGGGGAAATGGAATGGCTGCTGGAAAGGCTAATAAATTTCTCAATTTCCAATTTCTCAATTTCAGATTCAATCCAAGCTATAAACAAACAACCCGCTCCGCAATTTCGGCTCGAACCATGTCACCTTCGGCGGCATAATGAGGTCATTGTCGGCAATGGCGATGAGTTGGTCCATGCTCACGGGGAAGAGCGAAAAGGCCACCGCCATCTCGCCGCTGTCCACCCGGCGCTCAAGTTCGCCGAGGCCCCGGATGCCGCCCACGAAATCAATGCGCTTGTCGGTGCGGAGGTCGCCGATGCCGAGCAGCGGGGCCAGCACCTGGTCGGTCAGGATGGTCACGTCCAGCTCACCGATGGGGCTGTTGTCGTAGGTGCCGGGCTTGGCAGTGAGCTTGTACCAATGGCCATCGAGGTACATGCCGAATGTGTGAAGGGCTTCTGGGCGGTATTGCGAAGCACTAGGTTCAATATCAAAACTGGCTGCCATTTTTTCCAATAATTCATTGGCTGTGAGGCCATTAAGGTCTTTCACCACCCGGTTGTAGTCTTGTATGGCAAGCTGGTTGTCGGGAAACAGCACGGCCATGAAGTAGTTGGCCGGGCCGGGTTGTCCGTTGCTCAGTTCCTTGCCCACGAGCGCCCCGGCAGAGGTGCGGTGGTGGCCATCGGCGATGTAGATTTTGGGCACATCCGACTCGAAAAGCTGCTGGATGCGGGCATTGAGCGCAGCGTCAGCCACCGGCCAGAACTTGTGGCGGATGCCATCGTCGGAGGTGAAATCGTATTCGGGAAAATTGACAGTGACGCTTCCCACTATCTCATCTAAAGCCGCCACATGCGGGTAGCTGAACAGTACCGGCTCGTAGTTCAGCCGGCTGTAACGGATATGGTTCTTACGGTCTTCCTCCTTGTCGGGGCGGGTGAGTTCGTGCTTTTTGATGATGTTGTCGAAATAGTCCTGAATGGCGCAGCAACCAACGAGGCCCGTTTGTTCGTGGCCGTTCATGTTGAGCTGATAGACGTAAAATTGCGCATCGCCATCTTGCGCCAGCACGCCGTCCTGCACCAGTTTATCGAAGTTCTCCTTGCCTTTCAGGTAAACCTCCACGGCATAATGGTCGTGCTCCTGTGGGAAGTCAATCTCCGGCTTGATGACGTGGTAGAAAGACAGCGGGTTACCCTCACATTCTTCCAGGGCTTCTTCCCGGTTCAGCACGTCGTATGGGCGGCTGGCAACGGCCTTGGCTTTAGATGGGGTGGGGCGGTAGGCCCGGAATGGAATAAAGATGCTCATTCGATGGTGGGTTTTTAAAATGAGGGGCAAAGGTAGGGGCTTGATTTAAATTGTGGCCGCCAATTTATTGGGCTGACGTTTGAATGGTTGGAACAAAAAAACAGCTATATTTGATGGAAAAATCAGAGCCATGTTGCGTGACAACGAAATTATTGAACCCATTCTTGAAAACCTCCACATGCCGGAGCTGGTGGAGGAATTGAACGTGCGCTGGAAACAAGAACAGCAGCTACGAGAGGAGTTTTATGAAAAAATACAGCCAGGCGACAAATGGGAATTCATCAATGGGAAAATAATTATGCACTCACCAGCAAAAGACAAACACACCGATGCAAGGGAGAATCTCGGCGGGATGCTGAGGTTTTTTGTTGACCTCCATAAATTGGGTAAAATTTACAGTGAAACCTCATTGGTTTCACTTTCTCGAAATGACTATTTGCCTGATATTTCCTACTTTTCAATAGAAAAATCAAGCAAGTTTACTCCCAACACCTGGAAATACCCCATACCCGACTTCGTGGTGGAAATTATAAGCGATAGCACCGCCGATAAGGACCGGGGTATCAAAAAACAGGATTACGCCGCCCACGGTGCCAAGGAATACTGGCTCGTTGACCCTGACTCCCAGTTGGTCGAGCAGTACCTTTTAGATGAAGCAAAAAAGGAGTTTTGGCTCTTTACGAAGAAGACCGTTTCTGATAATATCGAGTGCAAAACCATCGAAGGGCTGCGATTCCCGGTTGCCGCCATCTTCGATGAACAGGTGAAAATGCATGTGGTAAGGGAATGGCTGAAATAGGTTATTCCCAAAGAAAAAGGCCAACGGCAATCCCGCTGGCCTTTTTCTTTTTTGCTTCGCAAATCAAAATCCCCATTTCATCGTTAGAATTGCCGCAGTGTTCAGTTGGCAGTTCGCCAGTTGGCAGTTGGCAGCTCGGTTACTTGTTCTGTAATGCTAAAATGGGCTGCAACTTCAATCACTATTCACCATAAATGAAATACCTTTTACTTTCTATACCCATTTTCCTGTTGCTTCTCACCGCCTGCAACAAGGAAGAAAAATTCACCACCAGCAAGGGCGATAAGCTCGAATTTTCGGTGGACACGCTGCATTTCGACACAGTGTTTACGGAGCTGGGTTCGGATACCCGCTTCTTCCGGGTCTATAACCCGCACAACGAGAGCATCCGTATTTCGAAGATACAACTCGCTGGCAATCAGCAATCTAAGTTCAACCTGAATGTGGACGGTATCCCCGGTGACACGCACGAAGACGTAGTCGTTTACCCAAAAGACTCGATTTACGTCTTTGTGGAGGTGAAAATCAACCCCGACGACCCACTGTCCAGCAGCCCCTATTTCGTCTATGATTCCATCCGCTTCGAGACCAACGGCAACGAGCAATGGGTGACGCTGGAAGCATGGGGGCAAAACGCCAACTACATCCCCAACCGCTGGTCGAAGGACAGCATCACCCTCTTCTCCTGCGGCGGCAGCGAGGTCATTTGGGACGACCCCAAGCCCTACGTCATCTATGGCATCGTGGCATTCGATGACTGCACATTGACAATTCCCGCAGGGGCAAGGATTCACGTACACGGTGGCCTATCGAAAGTGAAAGACCCGACGACCGGCGACAATATCATCTACAATTCCGGCAGGCTCTTTTTTTTGGAAAACGGGCGGCTGAACGTGCAGGGAACCGTGGACAACCCCGTCATCTTTGAGGGCGACCGATTGGAGGAGGACTTCGGGGACGCCGATGGGCAATGGACGGGCATCATCCTTGGCGCTGGCAGCACGGGGCATTTTATCGAAAATGCGGTGGTCAAAAACTCGCTGTTCGGCATTTATGTGGACTCTTCCGCCGAGCTTTCGATGAAAAACGTGCAGGTTTTCAACACCTCTGGCGTGGGACTTTTTGCCTTTCATGCCAGCGTTACCGCAGAGAACTGCCTGTTTTACAACAACGGCACCCATGCGCTGCAATTGGTCTACGGCGGCAATTACGACTTCACCTACTGCACCCTCGCCAACTACGGCACCGATGCCTCCGCCCTCAACATGGGCAATGGCGTCTGCGATGACCCGCTTTGTCAAGCACCCACCGACCCCCGCACCAATCCGCTGTTCGCCAATTTTACCAATTGCATTATTTATGGCTCCAAACGGGACGAGATAACCATCTCCAACTTTATCCAAGACCCAGCCTACCTCCAGTATTACTTTGACCACTGCATCGTGCGGGTGGATGAGCTGCTGGACCCAAACACGGGCTTCCCCGACTTTTTTGACCATTGCAACGAATGCCTGACGCCCACCACGCAGGACGCCCTTTTTGCCGACAGCAGTGAGGACGACTACCATTTGGACACGCTGTCCGTTGCGGAGCAAAAGGCATTGCCGATAAATGGGATACCCTTCGATTTGGTTGGGAAGGAAAGGGACCCTGTGATGCCTGATATCGGCTGCTATGAGTACATTTACGAGTGATTACTAAAATCCACTCATTATGCACTATATTAATTACCGCTTTTCATCGAAGACCCTTGCCATTGCTGTATTGCTGACACTCATTGTTGCGGAGCAAACAAATGCCCAAACAACGGACATCGCCTGGTCGCAGCCAGTTGCAGTTGCCAGCTCCACCTTTGGGGCATCCAGCCCAAAAATCGGAAAGCTCGAAAATGGACGTATTGCAGCGGTTTGGGGCAAAACGGGCAGCAGCCCCAAAATCTATTTCACCACTGGCGACGGCACCAATTTTGAACCACCCATGCAACTCAACACGGGCGGCGTCGCCCCCGATATCTATGGGTTCGGTGGCTTGGACATGGCGGTGTTCGGCAATAAAATCTATGTGGTTTTTGAAAATTTCGATGCGGGCATCCACCTGCTTCGCTCAGAAGACGGCGGCGCTACCTTCCTGCCACCTGTCACGGTCTTCAACCCACCTCCCATTGACTGGACGACCCTCGCCTCCATCGCTGTTGACGGTCAAGGCAATCCCATCATTAGCGTCATCCGGGAGCTTTCAACAGAAATAAATGCGAGGTACATCGTGTTGCGGTCCGAGAACGGTGGCGAGAGTTTCTTGCCACCTGTGGTAGCCAGCGAGCCTGCCGATGGCGAATATGTCTGCGAGTGCTGCCCTTCCGATATGGTAGTTTCTGGCGACTCGGTGTGGCTTGTTTTCCGCAACAATTTCAACAACCTTCGTGATATTTGGGTAAGCCGCAGCGACGATTTGGCCGCCTCATTCACCACTGCATGTGACGTTGATGCCACGGACTGGATGTTGAACTCTTGCCCCATCAGCGGCCCGCAGCTTCAAAAAATGGGCAACGACAGCCTACTTGCTGTATGGATGAGCGGTGCCAGCGGCCAATCCCGAATCTATGGGGCCACTTTGCATGGCGGCACAATGGCCAAAGGTTGGCAGTTTGATTTTCCAGTCACCAATACCAATGGATTGCAGGTTTTCCCCTCCGTAGGTGGCAGCGGCGACACGCTCTGTGTGGTATGGGAAGAGTCGGGTTTTGGTGCCAATGGGGGAGAGCTGGTTTACAAGTTTTCTCAAACTGGCGCACAGGGCTTGGCATCCTACACAGCTGCAAACCTTACCCAAGCTGTTGGGAATCAAAAATACCCGTCGTTAATATTTGAGGATGGGGTTTTCCACTTGCTCTACCAATCCAGTGGGGCGTTGGAATACCGCAGCGGACCTTTGGCTATTATCAATGGTGCTTCGCAACAATTTGGCGCAGCAAAACCAATAGCATGGGTTGCAAACCCTGCGAATGGCACCATTTCATTCAAGGCATTGGAAGCCGGGATTGTCCAACTTTCCTTGTTTTCTGCTACTGGGCAGCCTGTGCAGCATTGGACGCCTGATTTTCAAATGGGCGAAATGCTCCACTTGCCTTTGGCAGACCATATAAGCAGCGGCCTGTATTTTTTACGAGTTGAAAAAGAAGGAAAGATATGGGTTGAAAAAGTGGTTGTTCGTTGAGATAATAGCGAATGCACTTATCCCAGCACAACTGCAACCAAATTCCGTACTATCTCCTATTGGTTAAAACAAATTCAAAAGTTGCCGGGAAGCAAGGCCGAACATTTGAAGAAAAAATGCGTTGATTCGCCGGTACTGCAAAGTTTGCAGTGCCATTCAACATTTTTTATAACTACACAAATCTTGGTTCATTAATGAAAAAGCAAGTCTTATTATTTTCCCTCTCCTTGCTGCTTTTTGCAGCCTGCAAAAACGACCCACCCGCCGAGGCTGGCAACGATGCTGAAAAAACACTGGAGGCGATTACTACGCCAAAAGAAGACATGAAGCCCATCTCTTCCCTGGCAGAGGCATCGGACGTCATGGAATTGTCGCCCAACACTGCGGCCAGTTTTATTGAATGGACAGGCTCCAATGCCACTGGTTCGGCGCATAGCGGTACCATCAAGCTGTTGAATGGCTCCTTTCACATCATACGGGGTAACCTCAAAAGAGGGGTGTTTGATATTGACATGCACTCCATTGTCGTCACTGACCTGGAAGGCGCTGACAAGTCAGACCTTGAAAACCACCTAAAAGACGCTGATTTCTTTGATGTCGCAAAATACCCAACTGGTCAATTTGAAATAGCTGGCTTGAACTTGCCGGAAGACGGAACAAAGGCCATCACCCACAACCTTAAAGGCAAGTTGACGCTAAAGGGTGTCACCAAAGAGGTAATGGTGCCGGTACACCTGGCAGTAGAGGGCGACAATATCAAAGTTACCTCCCCGGAGTTCACCATCAACCGCACCGATTGGGGCATCAAGTACAATTCAGGTATGATTGGCACCGTCAAGGACAAAATCATCAACGACGAAATAAAGCTGAAAATCAACGTGGTTGTGCCTGTCAAAATGGGCTAATATCGAAGTTGACAAGGCTTTTTTAGGATGAAAAAGGAGTGGCACATCGCCGCTCCTTTTTCATTTTACCCCCTCATAATCCCTGTTTGCGAAGCACCCGACACAGGTTTTTTCTTTTTCAAAAATCTTTCGCATACATTAGCCCAAGTTTCATGGCTTCATGGCTTCATGGCCTCATGGTAACATGGCTTCATGGCTTCATTGTCAAACGGCATTGAAACTATGAAGCCAGGAAGCCATGAAACAATGAAGCCATGAAGCCATGAAACAATGCATCAATGAAACAGTGAATCAATGAAACAAGCATTCAAGCCCTACATCTCGCCGGAGAACGGCAACGTCAAAGAATTCACCGTCAAAGCCATCGTGTTGGGTGCCATCTTCGGCATCATCTTCGGGGCCAGCACGGTCTATCTCGCCCTCAAGGCGGGCCTCACGGTCAGCGCTTCCATCCCCATTGCCGTGCTGGCGATTTCGTTGGGACAAAAGTTTTTCGGGACGACCATCCTCGAAAACAACATCATCCAGACCACAGGCTCGGCGGGCGAGAGTATCGCAGCGGGCGTGGTGTTCACGCTGCCCGCCTTCCTCTTCCTCAGCGACCCCGCCGTGGGCGACCAGTATTTCCGCTACTGGACCATCTTCGCATTGGCTGTGCTCGGCGGCATCCTCGGCACCTTGATGATGATTCCGCTGCGGCGAAGCCTTATCGTGAAAGAGCACGAAACCTTGCCCTACCCGGAAGGAACGGCCTGCGCCTCGGTGCTCATCGCTGGTGAAAAGGGCGGCAATTTTGCTAAAACGGCTTACCAGGGCCTTGGCTTTGCCTTTGCGTATGCGCTGCTGCAAAAGGTTTTCCACGTCATTTCCGAAGTGCCGACTTTTGGCACCACAATGGCGAATAAATATTTCCCGGCGGCCACCGTCAGCGCAGAGATAACACCTGAATACCTCGGTGTAGGTTATATCATCGGCCCAAGGATAGCGGGCGTTTTGGTGGCGGGCGGTGTCATGGCATGGCTCGGTCTCATCCCGTTGCTGGCCACGCTTGTTCCACCGGATATTATTGCTGCGCAATTGGTGAAACTCGGCTACTTGAAAGACCTGCTGACCGCTGGCGGCCCCGGCAGTTGGGACCCCGCCACCCATAGCTTCGGCGATACGGCCTCAGCGGTTTACCGTGCC
Organism: Saprospiraceae bacterium; assembly: GCA_031426435.1. Taxonomy (GTDB): domain Bacteria; phylum Bacteroidota; class Bacteroidia; order Chitinophagales; family Saprospiraceae; genus UBA6168. The sequence continues at coordinate 9,214 of JANPLH010000521.1, forward strand.
TATGTGCGGCAAATCGGCGCTGGCGCAGTGGCAGCTGGCGGTTTTATTACGTTGTTGAAGACGATTCCCACCATCATTTCCTCCTTCAAGGAAAGCGTGGGAGCGCTGAAAGAACGGGCCGCTGGCGGCGAAATCATTCGCACGGAGAACGACCTTTCGATGAAGATTGTGGGCTTCGGCAGCTTGGCGCTCATCCTGCTCATGGCCGTGCTGCCCATCATTCCCGGCGAGGGCATTTTCAGCAAATTGATATTGGGCCTTTTGGTGGTGCTCTTCGGTTTTTTCTTCGTAACGGTATCGAGCCGCATCGTGGGCATCATCGGCTCCTCGAACAACCCGATTTCAGGTATGACCATCGCCACCATCATGGCCACGGCGCTCGTCTTCATCGGCATCGGCTGGACGGGCAAGGCTTACGAGCCCATGGTGCTCGTCGTGGGCGGTATGATATGCATCGCTGCCGCTAATGCAGGGGCCACCAGCCAAGACCTGAAAACAGGCTATATCGTTGGGGCTACGCCCAAATACCAGCAAATGGCGCTGTTCATCGGAGCCATCGTGTCCAGTGTGGTGATTGGCCTCACGGTGAAATACCTTGACACGCCCACACCGGAAATGGCTGCTTTGGGCATCCAACATGCCATCGGCGAGAAGTTCGCAGCGCCACAGGCGACACTCATGGCCACGCTTATCAAGGGGCTGCTTTCCTTCAATCTCGACTGGCAGTTCGTGCTGGTCGGTGTTTTCATCGCCATAACTATGGAACTCTGCGGGGTGAAATCCCTCTCCTTCGCTGTTGGCCTTTACCTGCCCCTGAGCACCACGCTGCCCATCTTCATTGGCGGTGCCATCAAAGGTGCTGTGGAATGGGTAAAAGAGCGCAAAGGCGAGAAAGTGGAAGGCGATGACGAACTCGGAAAGGGCAACCTCTTTGCCACGGGCCTCGTGGCTGGCGGTGCGCTGATGGGCGTGGTGGTGGCCATCCTCTCCGTGAGTATGTCCACGCAGTTGGACACCATCAACCTGGAGAAAAACGTGCTCGGCCATGCCTTCGGCGAGCAGGGCTTTATGTGGCTGGGCGTGGCGTTTTTTGCCTTTATGGGGTGGGTGCTGTATCGAGTGGCGAGGAAGGCGTAAAGGCATATAAAAACAGCGCTTTGAAAAACGTCCATTTTCAGAGCGCTGTTTAATGCACCTTTCATTTCGATAATTTTTATTGGCTCAATTATGATTTCAAGTTGCTAACTCTTTTGGTAGCAACTTGAAATCATAATTGAGCCAATAAATATCAGAGAATGGCGACGAAACTAGCCTGGTTAGTTAAACTTTAGAGATATAATGCTCCCTTTTTTGCAAAGCTTGGGTTTTGCCAATATCATCTTGTACTGACAACAAAACCTTGGCGAGTGGTATGTTCAGGCTGCGGTGCTGATAATCAATCGAATATGCCCCATCCCATAGCCCGGACTGGTGCCAGTTGCCCAAATCATCCCAATCGGGTCGGTCCAGCACGGGGTACCAACAAACGCCCAATAAGGGAATGCCAGCTTCAAGTGTTAGTTTGCACTCTGTCCCTATTATCTTTGTCCAAAGTTGCCGGTCCTCTTTAGGGTGGCTCGTCTCGGCAAGCACCACGGGGCGTCCGTAACGGCGTTGCGCATCAAAGAGCAACTGATGAAGGGGAATAAACCGCCTGTCGGCTGTGCCAATATGCCAATCCAACATCTCATTTGTTGGGTGTACCCAATGGTTTGTATAATAATAATTATATCCTATTAAATCCAAGTACTCTGGTTTTCCACCAAGTTCAGGGCACATCCTACCACACAATATATCAGTTGCCTGAAACTGCTCGTCGTTCTTTTTGCTGGCTTCCATTATTTCCCACAATGAAGCATTATTTGTGTGTACGATACTGACCAATGGTTCAGTAGTGAGAATGCGCACGGTGGGGTCGGCGTTCTTCAATGCCACTATTCCCTCGATATAGGCTTTCATCAAGCGGTACTTTACTTCCCAGCCCTGACCAACGCAATAAGGAGCGGTGCCACGCACGTCGCCACCCAGCCAAGATAAAAAGCTCACCTCGTTAATGGGGGTGACGATGAGTTCGCCGGTTGGCTGCAGGCTTCTGTAAAACTTTACAAAAGCACTGCAAAAAGCTGCAAACCTTCGGGCAAACATGGGGTGCAACGGCGTAAGGTCATCCGGAAACCCGAAATGGCACAAATCCCAAATCTGCTGTATGTTGTTTCGCTTGCCCGCCTCTATCATTTGCGCAGGAATAGACCAGTCGTACCTATAGGGACTTGACTCCACTTGGCTCCAACGAACACCCTCCCGTACGGTGCCCATGTTGAACATCGCTAAGTTTTGGTAATCATGGTCAAGCAGGTTTAAATGCCCGGTAGCACTGAGCAAATCAACCCGGACTCCGAATGCATTCAACTTGTCGCTGCATTCAAAACCGGCCATCCAAAATGATTTGAATGGGTTCTTTTTGTTCCAATGAACTGGTTCTTCGAGCAATGGCTCGTTAATGAGTTGCGAATTCATATCCATTTAAATGTGGTTCTACTACAGGACTCATTAGTTTCTTAAAGAGCGTCAGGGATTGTGCTACTACTTGATCCATGTTATAGTACTTGTAAGTACCTAGGCGACCGGAAAAAAACGTGTTTGCCTCCTGGCTGGCCAATGCTTTATATTTGTTGTAAATCTCTTGGTTTTCGGGTCGGGGAATGGGGTAGTAGGGATCCCCATCTGCTACTGGAAACTCAAAAACCACGCTGGTTTTTTCGTGCTTTTGGCCCGTTAGGTATTTGAATTCAGTGATGCGTGTATAGGGTTGGGAAGTAGGGTAATTCACTGTCCCAGTAGGCTGGTATTGCTCCCTGTCGTATGTTTCAAATTTGAAGTCTATGGAACGGTAGGGGAGCTTACCATAACAGTAGTCAAAATATTCGTCAATTGGCCCAGTAAATATCAGTTTTTTGAACTGGATGGAATTGCCTATCTCCTTGTAATCCGTGTTGAGCAGGATACTGATATTTGGGTTTTTCAGCATCTTCTCAAACATACGGGTATAACCGTACAAGGGCATTGCCTGATAGGTATCTGTGAAATATCGGTTGTCCCTGTTGGTGCGGGTAGGCACACGAGCCGTTACTGAAGCATCCAGCTCGGAAGGGTCGAGACCCCATTGTTTACGGGTATAATGCTTGAAAAATTTCTCGTACAACTCCCTTCCTACGGCATTAACCACCACATCCTCAGAGGTTGTGATTTTTTCCTTTTTTTCAATCCTGCTTGCGAAAAACTCTTTTACTTCATCGCTGCAAAGATTAAGGCCATAGAGTGTATTAATCGTATTCAGGTTGATGGGTATGGGTACCAATTGGCCATCAATACTGGCCAAAACATGGTGTTCATAGGCGCGCCATTCCGTAAACTTGCTTAGGTAATCGAACACCTCTTTGGAGTTGGTATGGAAAATATGAGGTCCGTATTTATGGACCAATATTCCATCATTGTTGTAATGGTCAAACGTGTTTCCACCTATATGGCTTCGCTTGTCCATCAGCAGCACACGTTTGTTGCTCTTTGAAGCCAATCGCTCTGCCAGCACAGCCCCTGAAAGGCCAGCACCGACTATTAAATAATCGTACATTGTTCAAGTTTTTTAAATTGTGTGAATGTTTTCTCTTTCCAGTACATGCTCTATATGCCTGCACATGGTACTCCATGTTTCATCCCACGATATATGGGATAAGTATTCATCAACTTGGCGTAGCCAATTCGATTTATCCAGTTTATTCAGTTCTATGGTTGCTTTTTCAACAAATTCTTCTGCGCTTTCAGCAATATGCACCAAGCCCATTTTCCCATATGGATTTACCACATCAGTTATCGGCGTTGATATGACCGGCCTTCCAGCGGCAAGGTATTCGGGCGTTTTGGTCGGGCTGATGAAACGGGTCGAATCGTTTATGGCAAAGGGTATGAGAGCGATGTCCCAGCCACTTAGGTAACTTGGCAACTCCTTGTATGTCTTGCTGCCAAGGTAATGGATGTTTTTTTCAGTAGGTAGACTGGCCGGGTCTATTTTTACGACAGGGCCCAGCAAAACAAGGTGCCAATCCGGCCTGGCAATAGCCAGTTGCCGAATGAGTTCTATATCGAAGCGCTCGTCAATCACCCCAAAAAAACCAAGCCGGGGGTGGGGAATCTGCTGTTGGTCTTTAGGCTCCACTTGTACCTGGCGTGCTGCTTCAAAATGTTGTTTATCTATGCTGCTAGGGCAACAGTAAACATTTGAGTGGGCGTTCTTTTTTGCCTCGTACAAGCTGTTGCCGCCTGTAAAAACCACATCGGCAACAGACATCAATTGTTTTTCTTTGGCTTGCAATTCCGCAGGAGCAAATTTAAATGCACTAAGCTCATCCATGCAATCATACACAATGAGTTCCGGCTCAAATCCTTGCGTATATTCCAATGCCATTGGTGTATAATACCAAAATAGGTAGTCAGTTATATACTGTTCTTCGAACAGCGTTTCCAAAATATTTTGCACTCGTTCCGCATTCTTGCTTGCATTTGAAATGCCTACTTCTAAGTGAGGTACTACAATGTGTACATCTTCTTCAGTTTTATTGATGTAGTAGCCATCTTCTTCTCCATCTGAGATAGCTTCTTCAATATAATAAGTGATGTATTTCTTTGCAAAACGACTCATTAAGTGTTGAGGCCGCTGGTATACAAAGTTCCAACGTAAATGCGAAAAGACGATAAGGTGCTGCATTGTTTGCTAATAAGATATTTTGGAAAAATCATTTTCTTTTGCTCCAATCTTTATACTATTGATTAGAAAATGAAAAGTCAAGAAAAAACGGAAGATATATGTCAATGTTCACATTAGCTTAATAAATTTTATTCTATCATGGATGAACATCAAATTTTTAAACCTGTTGTACTTGTGATATTAATTATTTTCTAACCTAAAATTGTACATTATGGCAGACGACAAAAAAGGTGGAACCTCCGGTAAGGGAGGCAACCAAGATGACAACAAAAAAGGCGGCACTCAAGGTGACAGCAAGACTGGAACCCAAGGTGCCAACAAAGGCGGGAGTTCCACCACTGCGAGTTCTAGTGCCGGCAGCAAAGGCGGCAGCTCCAGCAGTAGCAAAGGCGGCAGCTCCAGCGGCAGTAAGGGTGGCGGCAAAAGTGGTCGCTAATCCCAGTGCTTTAAAACGTCAACCAATGGTCTTCTGCACAATTCGGTGCAGGAGACCTTGGTGTTTTATGATATTTAATAAGCTTAAACTTAGCTGTTATTTCAAATTAAAAGAGCAATGTTTTAATTGCAGCTTGAATATCTTCTATAATTCCTGAAGTTTCAGGGAAGATGCCGTCTACATCATTTTTTTTAGGATGTTCAAATGGTATCACCTATCTTTTCTTGCTCAATTTCTGCCGTGGTTTCCAGCCCAGTGTTTGCTGGCCCATTAATGACCATACCAAGGCAGTCGAAGCGAGAGCCATGGCAGGGGCAGTCCCAGCTTTTGTCGTTTGCGTTCCAGGCTACCACGCAGCCCAAATGGGGGCAAATAGCCGAAAGGTAATGTGCGGTGCCCGCTTCGTCCTTGTAAACTGCGATTTTCTTCAGTCCCTTCCGGATGACGGCACCCGCTCCACGCCGAATTTCCTCAATGGACTCTACTTCACTACCACTGGTAAAATCTTTGATGTATTGCCCTGCAACGTTGAGGTTTTCGCTTAGAAATTCCCCTGCTGCTTTTAAGGTGATTCGGTTGGGGTCATAAAGCGTTTGCCAGGGGGAAGTCCTACCCATGATCATGTCGGTGAGCATCATGCCGCCTATGGTTCCGTGCGTCAGGCCATTACCAGAATCCCCTGTAATGATGTACACATTGTCATCGTCCATAGGGTTTGGGCCAATGAAGGCCAAGCCATCCACGGGTTCCATCACTTGCCCCGACCAAGCGAATTCTACGCCTTCCATTAATGGCCAACGCATACGTGCCCAATTTTCGAGATGTGCATACCGTTTTTCGGCATCGCCGCCCTGTCCGGTCTTGTGGTCCCGACCGCCGACGATTAGCCAATCAGTGCTTTCCACTTGCTCGTTTACATCGCCGGTTTGGTCCTCGGAATACACCCGTACATAATGGTAAGAATCGGGGCTGACGTCTTCAGGCATCTCTTTTTCCTCCCGTGAATCATAATACAATGCCTTGGTGGCGCTGCCTTTGGGCATTCTTGCCGCTATGACGTAGGTCAGGTAAGGTGCCTGCTTAGTATGTATCACAAAACGGTTGTTGATGGGCGAATTCGTGGCAACTACGATAGCTTTGGCCATGACAACGGCACCTATTTCCGTTTCCACATGCCCATCTTCGCCGCCGTTTACTTGGGTCACATGAGTATCTGTAAATATCTGCCCACCGTATTTTGTAATAGCCTTCGCAAGGCCAGCGATGTATTTGAGCGGGTGAATCTGAGCCTGGTTTGAATAGCGGATGCAAGGCCCTGTGTCGTAAGCCTTGATGGGTGCATTGGCAATGTGCTCGACCTCAAGTCCAGCTTTTCGGGCCGCCTCCAATTCCTTGTCCAGCACCTCCGTGGAGTCACCGGGTGGCACAAACAAGTAGGCGTCCACTCTTTCAAAGCCGCAATCAATCCCCTCAGCTTCGACAATCTGCTCAATGCGCCGTATGGACGCCGAGTGGCTTTCGGCAGCGAGCTTGGCGCCATCGGCACCATGCAGGCTTTCCAGGTGAAAATAATGGTCGTCGAGCGCACTCGACAAGTGGGCGGACGTTTGACCAGTCATGCCCCCGCCAACTGGGCCATCGTCCAGAACGACCACCGATTTGCCGTCCATCGTCAGCAAATAGGCCGTGGTTAGTCCAGCAATGCCGGCTCCGACGATGCATACATCGGCTTGGATATCGCCCATTAATTTGGGGAATGCGGGAATGTCGGCAGTGGCAGTCCATAAAGAGGTCGTTTGTTCAGCTTTTTTGTTCATAGCTAAAAAATATGGTTAGATAAATAAGAGTTGTAAACGGCATTACAGCTTTTTAAAGCCAACGGCTACGAGGATGCGTTGTTCAAACAGGAGTCAACCGACAAAAAGTAGACTTGCCTCATATGCTCAAAAAAAATTGCCATTTAAACAAAAAATTACTTGAGTTTATGAAAAAACAAAGGAAGAACTGGGTGATAAGATAAGGAGGCATATTAATTCTTCCATTCTCCTTTTTATTCAATTTAATAAATATTTCTCCATATTGAACGTACAAACACACGGGACGTTCCAGTAGTTTGGGCTGCTACCAACTTTAATTGTATTCATTTATAAAGGCATTCACGAGTGGCGATTCCATTATTTGCAATTTTCGATATTTATTGCATTTAATAAAATAGACTTTAAGTGAACGGTTTTAAAGTCCAGTATAGTTTTTTTTAGAATCATTATTGGTCTAAATAAAAACAAAATTTTGCTAATAAATATCTGATAATCAGTAGCTTGAAAGTTTAATGACACACGATTCATGATTAAGCTATTAATTGTGTTTTGCTTAAAAAATGAACCCTCGGCATTAAATGCTTGTTTTATTCTTTTTCTAACCATTAAATGTAATAAAAAATGAAAAATTTTCTTCTGATTGCCTTGTTTTGCGCAGGGCAAATCATCATGGCAACTGCACAAACTAATCCATCCAATCCAAGTACCAATAGTAGCAGCAAGGACACAACTTTTGTGAACTCCTCGAAAATGAGCGACTATGAGCGTATGCTCCAGAACCAGCAAAAAGTAGATTTTAGGACGCAATCGTCCAAGACATTAGGTCTTTCAGCGCAGCAAGTCAAGGATTTTGACCCCTTATATAACAGTTATATGAAGGAGAAATCTGAATTGGCCCAAGACCGTATGAAACTCCTTAACAAGTACATGAAGGAAATCGCAGAAGATGATTCACCTGCAAACGAAGAGAATGATAAAGAAGAGTTTTTGGAAGATTACATCGAACTGCAAATCAAGGAAATGAAGCTGCGGAAGGAATATTTCGACAAAATGGAGGACGTAATCACTGCTGACAAAGCCTTTGGGTTCTACCTTATTGAGGACATGGCGGCCAACAGCATTTACAACCAAATATTGGATACGAGGTTTGCACCGTTCACCAGCCAACAATGGAACAGTAGTTCCAATGCATCCCCATCCAATAATTCGAATAGTTCACCGAGCAACATGAACAATCGTCCAACAACGATTCCTCCCAATTCCTCTTCTACTTCTCCAACCAATTCGGGTACGAACCCCGCAAATTCGACCATAAACCTTGATGCTACCAACGACAAAATGAACAACGCCAATCCAGCTGGTACGACTGGAAACTCGTTAGACCGCCGTTACAGGGCCGATATTGATGCCTACTCAAATTGGTCGAAAAACACCAAGATGGTAATTGACAACAAACATCAATATACCCATGATGGCTTGAACAAATTGGTCACGGCGATTTCTTCCCTTTCAACAGCCTGCAGCATGGCCAATGACAATGCCTTTACCTCGAACAAGCATAAAATCATGGCAAATGCGACGGAATTGCAAAAAGACCCTAGTTCTACGACACATGCTCGACTGATGCGGGAGTCTTTTATCATGGCTGCTGATATGCTGAAGAAGGTACAGCAGTCCTGTGGCCAAAATTCCAGTACCAGCAGCAATGCAATAACGCAAATGGCTGACGCTGCCCGCAAGCTGGACGTAAGCAAGGCCACTTCTACTCAGCAACAGTACATCAAGGATTTTTTCCAAAAATCACAAACTGCAATTGATGGCATGGCTAATGGGATGAATTGGTCCAGTGGCAGTAAATAATTATTATAAAATACCTTAGTGAAGGTAAACAATAGGTGCATTTCTGGATTTCGCACCAAACTTGTTTTGCCCTTGACCCCAAAAAAGGGAACCTAACTCTTAGGTTCCCTTTTTTGGGGTCAAGGGCATTCATGTTGAGCGATGCGAAAAATGTTTTTAAGTTTGCTACTAAGTTAACTATAAAAACTTCTATCCATGAAACAACTGCTGCCGCTGTTCATCTTTTTTATTTCCAACCACTTATCCCACGCCCAAACCTACGCTGCCCGCCTCGGCTTCCCCGCCGATGCCAAGGTCATCATCCTGCATGTGGACGATATGGGCATGAGCTACGATTCCAACCTCGGCGGTATCCGTTCGATGGAAGAAGGCGTAGCCAACTCCGTCAGTGTGATGATGACCTGCCCTTGGGTGCCCGGCTTCGTTCATTACCTAAAGGAGCACCCCAACACCGACGCTGGCCTGCACCTTACCCTCACTTCCGAGTGGCGGGACTATCGCTGGTCGCCGCTCACCGGCACCGCCGCCCCCAACCTCCTCGACGAAGAGGGCTGCCTTTGGCACAGCGTAGAAACCCTTGCGCAGCACGCCACGCCCGACGACGTGGAGCGGGAGTTCGAGAGCCAATTGGCACGGGCAAGGAAGATGGGCTTCGAGCCAACACACTTCGATACGCACATGGGTTCGGCCTTCGGCACGGCGGAGTTCTTGCAGCGCTACCTGAAATTGGGCATGAAGCATCAGATTCCCGTCATGTTTCCTGGCGGGCACAATTCAATGATAATCAAGCAATTGAATGGAATGGGAATGCCACCGGAGCAAGCCCTAAACATCGGAAAAATACTCTGGGAAGCTGGTCTGCCCGTCCTCGATGACCTGCACAACCTCAGCTATGAGTGGCAGTACCCCGCCGACCACGGCATGACCGATGACCAGTTAATGAAAACCCATGCCCGCAAGTACATCGAGTCGTTTGCGCAGCTAAAACCCGGCGTCACGATGGTCATCATGCACTGCTCGGCCACCACGGAGGTGTTCCCGCACATCACCGACTCCGGCCCGCTGCGCCGGGCGGACATGCTGGCGATGATGTCGCCGGAGCTGAAAAAATACATCCAGGACAATGGCATCATCTTCACCACTTGGCGGGAGCTCATGGAACGGAGGCGGAAGGTAAAGCATTGATTTATCCCTTAAAAACGATATTTCAGCATGAAAACGATTGGACTGTTTACCATCACTTTGGTTGTTTAAATGCTCCTCGACCTGAGCTTTATCAACTTGTTTGCGAAGAAATTCATCCAACAGCAGGTTGGCCCATTGCTCGCACCAATGCCAGACCTCGTCGCTGCTGGCCTGTTTTACCTGATATTCATTGCGGGCATCCTTTACTTCTGCATTTTGCCAGCACAATCTGGCAACCGTGCATTGCTCAATGGGGCTTTTTTTGGACTGGTGACTTATGCGACCTATGAGTTGGTCAATAAATCGTTGCTCAACAACTGGCCTCTGCCCATGGTGTTGGTGGACATGGCTTGGGGCGTGTTCGTGGGCGCAGCGGTGAGTTGGGTGGGGTATAAATTGGGCAATCATTTTAACTGGATGCCCAACTGAGGCTCATGAAGGTTAACCATGAAAAAGCAAATGAAGCAGTCTTTGGTATCGAGAGAGCGGGTTATCAAACCCGCTTGTTGAGAATTAAAATTGAAACTCAGAACCAGCGGGTTTGATAACCCGCCCTCTCGCTATTG
>JANPLH010000522.1:0-5655 GCA_031426435.1 Saprospiraceae bacterium
CGGCGAGGTCATCAAGGACATTAAAGTGCCAAAGCCAAAGCGTTTCGTCACCGCCATGTCCGAAATGCATGCCGACATGATGCGCCATTTCCTCATTAAGGTCATCGAAAGCGACCACGGCACTGCGCACCGATTGCGCAGCCAGTTCAAGCTGAAAGTGCCAGTGGCGGGCAAAACTGGTACCTCTAACGACAATCGTGATGGTTGGTTCCTCGGCTTTACTCCCGATATTTGCTTTGGCGCCTGGGTAGGTGGCGAGCATCCCCAAGTACGATTTGAAGAAACAAAACTGGGGCAAGGCTCCAGCACGGCCATGCCGATTTGCACCAATTTCCTCAACCAGGTCTATAAATCCAAACAATATGAAAAATGGGTCGGGAACAAGTTCCCCGAAATGGACAGCATTACCCTGGATAAGCTCGATTGCTATGGGCTTCGGCACCCCAAAAATGACTCTACTGAATTGGATTCCATCCTGACGCAACCAGCCACTACGCCCGTAGTCAATGAGATAAAGCAGGATTAATTTTAAGACCACAATTCAAACAGCACCCCCTGCTCCTCTATCGGCAAGAGCCTGAACGACTTTCGGTGTTCCACCGTTGCGCCATGCTGCCGAATGGCCTCCCGGTGCACTGCCGTTGGGTAGCCTTTGTTTCTTTCCCATCCATAATGCGGGTATGTTTTTGCCAAAAAATCCATGTGGTCGTCCCGGTAGGTCTTCGCCAAAACGGAAGCGGCGGCGATGCTCATGAACCGCTCGTCTCCCTTCACCATGCAATGGTGAGGAATGCCGGGGTAGGGCTTGAATCGGTTGCCGTCAATGAGCAGTGAGGTCGGCTTTGTTTTCAGCTTCGCAATGGCCTGGTGCATCCCCTCAACGGAGGCCCAAAGGATGTTCAGTCGGTCTATTTCCGATGGGGATAGGTTTACCACCGCCCATGCCAGCGCCTCTCGTTCGATGATGGGCCGCAGCTCAAACCGTTGGTTCTCCGTGAGTTGTTTTGAGTCGTTGAGGAAGGGATGGTCAAAATCCTTTGGCAGAATAACCGCTGCCGCAAAGACGGGGCCAGCCAAGCAGCCCCGACCTGCTTCGTCGCAGCCGGCTTCGGTTTCGGATTCGTTGTGGAATGGAAGTAGCATTTGAACTGGTTTTGAACCAATGCAAAATTAACATTTTAGCCCTATTTGCTGTATATCATCCCCGCCGCCAGCTTGTAATATTTGCCCTCGAACGGGATGCCAAGGGAAACGGTCAAGTAAGGTCTGCGCCCCTCCAAAGTGCCAAGCCCCTCCTGCATCTGGTCGAAGAAATTGACATCGGTCATGGGCAGGTCGTAAGAATGGCCGCCCAGCTTGAATTTCACCCTCGGCTTGGTCTTGTACGGAGTGGTGAAATAGGGTTGCACCTCCTCTGGCCTCACGAGCACGAGCGAACGGTTGACCCTTTCAATTTCCTCAGGTTCCAAATAGCGACCCTTGCTACCAAGCAGTGCATCTTCCCCATTTTCCACAAGCTGGTCGAGGTGGGGGACGGACAGGGTGCCGGGGCGCAATTTTACAAGGCTGCCCTCCGCAAAGAGGCAGTTTTCGGTCTGATACCCAATGGGGCATTGCCTCACCAATTCAAACTCCAAGATGTCCCCTACGGCGATTTCCTTGACAAGGCTGGCGGGCACTTGGCCGTAGTCTTCGTTGGATACGGGGCGGAGCCATTTGGGCTTACCGTCCTTTTTACAAAGGTGAAAGGCATTGTTGGCATCGGGCATGAGCTGTACGCCTGCGATGCAGCGCTCGCCGTACTTCTTTGAGTTGGCAAGGCAAAGGAGGTAAGTTTTCGCCATAGCATTTGTGTGTTGAAATTGGGATATTGGGATATTGGGGATTGGGATATTGGGGGTTACTTGACCAAATGCACGATTTCTATATCATTAAAACGGTGCTGGAAATACTCGGCAAGCAGCCTTCGGTGGCATTTTTCGGGACCGTGCTCACTGCACAAGAGGCAATGCTGGTGCAGGTTTTCGGGGTTTACCTTGTCTCCGATTTTCCGCATATCAATGAGGTTTAAATAAGCGGTTTCATATTCGGCCCAATTAATTTTTTTATTGCGGTATAGGTCGAGCAGTTCTTTCGTTGGGGCAAAATCGAGGTTGTGCTCATAGCCTAAATTTCCTATTTCACCCAAAAAAAACTTTAGGTCATTGCCCTTGGCAAAGCCCGCCAACTGTGAGGCATTACTGATTCGGGTATCAATGACAGCACTAACGCCGTTGTTGCGCAGCAGCCCAAAAAACTGGCTTGCATTTTTGCCTGTAAAACCGATGGTATATAGCTTTATCATGCGTTTAGGATGCTTATATGTTTTAGATATAGGGGCAATTAAGCCCCATCGCCTTCGTCAGTTATTGCCTCTTTTTTTTGTGACCAACCCACCAATTGGTTGTGCAGCCGATAGGCCGCTTGCAACTGTTCCTTCGTGCCTATTTCAGGTTCGAAAATAGTGGGCTGGGGCAGTTTTTTTGCAAACTTCTTCAGCAGGGTTTGCACCAATTCATGGTGGGTAGCCACCTCGCCATCTTTAAGGATATGCACCACTTGAAATCCCTCACGCTCGAGCATATTTGAAATCATGGAAAAGCGGTGGCAATCCAGCGGCTCGGCCTCGGCGCACATGAGGGCGGGGAAGTAGCCCTTGTCCACCCCTTGCCGCAGCCGCTCGATGCCCAATTTGAAATCGGCAGTGGCCTGCACTTTTTCAAAATCAACCTTACCCGTATCGTCTTGCAGCTTGGGATTGGCATGCCTTGCGCCAAACTCCTTCCCGAAATGGAGATAGACAATGTCGTTTTCCCGGAGGAACTCGGCCAACAAGGGCTTGTTGTACTGCGGGTTGTACTGGCTGGCGGGGGTACTGCGCACGTCCACCACGCAGTCAATACCGTGCAGTTGGAGCAGCCGAAGGAAATCCTCGGCAGAATGGTTGGAATGGCCAATGGTATGTATGACGGGCTTGGGCATGTGCAGTTTTCTGTGCGTTTTGTGCAAGGCCAAAAATAGCACTCACACTGGAATTACAAAGCCCCGCAATCAAAAAAAGCAGTAATAATTACTCTGAAAAAATCCGCCCTTCTTTTTCGTACTCTCGTTTTATGCCGTCCAGCACGTACTGAAATGGAAGTGATTTGTCGTCGTTTGCAAGGCATTTCAAGCAGGCAAACTGAACCACATTGATGATATGCCCCCCCGAAATCTCGAACTTTGAGGCCAATTTTGGTATGTTTTCAGTGTGCCCATTCTGAGAAGCAGGCATTAGCTGTGCAGGCATGGAGCGCCGCCAAATTTCTTCCCGCTCCGCCCGTTCCGGCATCGGGAACTTGATGATGGCGTTGAAGCGGCGCATGAACGCATCGTCAATATTCGATTTGAAATTGGAGGCTAAGATGACCAGCCCGTTGAACTCCTCCACCCGTTGCAAGAGGTAGCTCACCTCTTGGTTGGCGTATTTGTCATGGGCGTCCCGCACGTTGGTTCGCTTGCCGAACAGCGAGTCCGCCTCGTCAAAGAAGAGTATCCAGTTTTTGTCCTCCGCCTTGTCGAAAAGGGAGGCGAGGTTCTTCTCCGTCTCACCGATGAACTTTGACACGACCGTGGAGAGGTCCACCCGATAGACATCCCTGCCGGTGTATTTGCCCAAAAGGCTGGCGGTCATGGTCTTGCCGGTGCCGGGCGGGCCATGAAACAGTACCCGGTAGCCGGGCTTAAGGCGCTTTGCCATTCCCCAGTCCCGCAAGAGTGTCTCGTTGTGCTTTATCCAATTTTCCAAGTCCAGGATTTGCAACTTGATGTCGGGCGGCAGCACGAGGTCGTCCCAAGACAGGTTGGTTTCAATCTTTTTTGCCGGGAACTCGGTGCTGAAATGCGGCGGCGACACCTTGCCCGTGGTGAAAAGCTCGACGTACTCTAGCGAGAGTATGATGCGCCCGCTCATGATTGGCTCCCCGGTAGGCACGGGTTCGAGCCAGAGGATTTTCTTCTTCGCAAAAATATGCTCGGAGCCAAACAGCTCCTGCACCTGGAAGCGCTTTTCGAGGTCGTCGCCAGCGAGGAGGAATAGGGCCGTTTCTCCGGTGGGCAGGAAGCCCCGGAAGTTTTTGCCACGGGTGCCACCGAGTTGGGGGAAGTCGCCGGAGTTGGGCAAAGCTGCTTGAATGATTTGGTCGAAGAATAATGGGTTGAAATGGGGTGCAATAGCCAGCCATAACAGAATGGAAGATTCTGCATCCAAATCTGGCAAAAAGTTGATTTTGGGTAAATTGGATAATATGGTTATATCGTCATGAATTGTGCCTGATATTTCGACTTGGGGTTCCTTTTGAAAAAAAAGGAATAATCGCTTGCGTATAAATTCGTCAAGCGAATTCAGAAATTCTGCGGCATTAATAGCTGTCAAAATGATGAAATTTTAAAATTATACAACACAAGTTGATTTTAGAGTTGGGGTATTGCAATTAAAGTTTTTTAATTTCCGCTGCCCAAAACAAGGTACAATCACCTCCATAATCGCTATGAAGAGAATACGAATCTCCCGCTGGGTGATAGTTTATTGCATGAATTTGATAGGTTTTTCCTGTTTCGAAAAAACCCTGTTCCATGAGGTCAGGGCATGGGATTGCCATGCAAATTATTGAATCAGGGAGGGTTCCATGAAGCTGTTTTTTAACTTTAAATTTATAAGCAACCGCGATTTGTTCGTCTCCACAACGAGGAGATGGAGATGGAATCTCTATAAGTTTTGCATAGAACATAACCACATCCGAAAGATTTTGACGCTCGTTTTTTTTAGGTTTATTCATTTCAAGATTGCAATTAAAAATAGTTAATAAAAAAAGAAAAACAGGAATGGATTTCATAATGAATGATTCAGTTTATGGGCGGTGTACAGTCAAAACTACACGTCTGTTCAGTGCTCTACCGGCTTGTGTGTTATTGGGCGCTATTGGATTGATTTCGCCCCTTCCCACCACAGCAATCCTATTGGCGTTAATCCCATTGGCTATGAAAAAAGCCCTTGCAGAATTAGCTCGGTTCGCTCCTGCACGTCGGTTGATGTCTGCTCTGCCAACATTGTCAGTAAACCCTTCAATTAGCAAAGTAGAATTTGGATTGGCATTTAAGTCAGCCAAGCTAAGTGCCAAGGTTGGATTGCCAGCAGGGGGAATAGCAGCCGAGCCTGTTGGGAAATTGCCAATAGTGTTTTGAGAAACTTGCACTTTTGGAATTCTGCGGGCACTTACTATTTCAAAATCGGCACCTGGCCCAGTGGGGCTTCCTAATGTACGCCTAAAGATTAGCTCCAGGAAATAATGGGTGAAAACTTGAAGTGAACGCTCATACCTGATGTTTGTACCAGTAGGCTGCCCAGCAGGTGCAGGTATTACGGTGTTTGGCAACCCACCGGTAAGGCGCCGTCCTTGTATTCCAAGGCTTTCCAAAACATCGCTTTCAGCTTCTAAACCCACTTGGTGGTTGGCTGGGAAATTGCCAAATCCAGTAGTCCCATGTGCATTGAAATTTTCCATCATCTCATGAAAAGCCTTAGCTGTTCCTTGCCCAGGCAAGGAAATATTGAGATTTCGGATATCGTCCATGTCA
>JANPLH010000523.1:0-6308 GCA_031426435.1 Saprospiraceae bacterium
CGAAGCCGAGGCCGTTGTCCCGCACCAGCACCACCAGTTCGTGGCCTTCTTTTTTGAAAAAAACGGCTGCCCTGCTGGCTTGGCTGTGCTTGGCGAGGTTGTTCAGGGTCTCCTTGAAGATGCGTTGCAAATGCTGCCGGGTGGCTACATCCAGCCTGTCCTCCTCGGGGAACTCGTCGGCTTGGACGGAATATTGGATGTCCATTTTCTCGAAAACCTCACCAGCGTGGCGGCTCAGCTCGCCAATGAGCAGGTCGAGGGAGTCGTGGCTGGGGCTGATGTTCCAGACGATTTCCCGGAGGGAGGCCGAGGTGCGACGCACCTGTTCGGGCAGCTTTTCGAGGGCTTCGGTTCGGCGGTCGCTGTCGGGGTGGCTGGCCAGTTGCGAGAGGATTTGGATGCTGGTGAGCGAGGCCCCCACTTCGTCGTGCAGGTCGGCAGCGATGGCCTGGCGCATGGCCTCCATTTTGCGAAGCTGTGCCAAGCGCCAGCGGAAGTAGCCGAAGGCTGCCAAGCCGCCTGCTGCCGCCACCAATGCTACGAACCACCAGGTTTGGTGAAAATAAGGCAGTACCTCAAAGGACATTTTTGCTACCTCGCTGGAAATGCCTTCCGGCGTTACGGATTTCACCTCGAATAAATACTCGCCGGGCGAAAGGCTTACAAAACGCACCGATTTGGAGTTGCCCAATGATTGCCAATCACCATCATTGAGCCGATAGGCATAGCTCAACAGCCGACCTTGCTCATAATCAGGGCTGGAAAAAGTAATGGCAATATCGTTGTCGGGCTGTTCAAGCTGGATGTTTTCAGCCGCATTCAACACTTGCCCGTTGGAGATTTGCGTGGCACCCGTGATGAACAGCGGAACGGGCGCTTCGGAAAAATGGACATCGTTCCCATTGAACACCAAGAGGCCGTCCGCATAGCACAGGTAGATGGAGTCGGTATTTGGGTCAATGTACATGTCGAACCCGGTAATGGGTTTGTCGGGCAACCCGTCAAAAGCGGTCATGTACTTGTACCGTTGGGTGGATACGTCGAGCAGCGCCAACCCGGACTTCAGGGTCAGCCAGAAATGGTGTGGTCGGGGGCCGGGGTATATTTCGTTGACAAAGTCAAGGGCGGGATTCGTCGTAGCCAATTTGCGGGCAGGGCGCTCGTCTCCTGACCAAAGCCAAAGCCCATTGTTGCGCAAGGCAAACAACACTTCCTCCCCGCCATTGCTGACCAATGAGGACGGGAACCCTTCTTGCCCCTCCGTGCTGGGTACCCTTGGATAATGTCGGTCGAACTGCTGTGCAAAGGGATTCCAGCGGGTAAAGCCGGGCAATCCGCACATCCAGATGTAGCCACTGTCGGTCACGGCCATTCTCCAGCCCCCCTGATAAGGGAAATCCCCGTCGGGCTGGCCTTTGGCATATTTGTATTCCTGGCCTGTGGCAGGGTTGTAGCGGAGCAGGCCGGTACTGGTGCCTACCCAAATATCCCCTTGTTTGTCCTGCCGTTGGCAGATGTTGGCCATAGCAGGCCCGATTTGCTTCCATTGCAGCGGCTGGCTCCAGTCTTTGGGAATTTTTAGTCGCATCCATGCCCCGCTGCCGCCGATGTCGAGTATGCCAGGCTGCCAATTGTAAAGCCCCCAGATGCTGTAGGTATGTTCAGGGACGGCAGTACTTTTGAGCGGGCGCAGATGCTGGTCTAATACTAGCAATTGCCCATTAGCGCCGATATAAAAATGGTCGCCAGCTTTGGTAATCGCTGTAATGGCATTGAAGGCACCATCTGGCCCAAAGCCTGTCTGCAAAGGGACAAAACGGAAAAGGCTTTTGGAAAAGGACTGCGCAAACAAGCCGTTCTCGGAACCTAACCACCACCTGCCCTGCCGGTCCAACAACACGGTATTGAAATGGAAATCTTTGAAAATCTGGTGTGCTGCGAACCGGAGTTGGAGCGTTGTCGGGTCGAAGGCTGCTGTTCGGAACCCCTTCGTGCAACCCGCAAAACCAATAAATGTATCGTTTACAAATTGCAGGGTCGTACTCCAGTGCAGTTCATACTTGATTTCTTTGGTCAAAATGGTCTTGCCTGTCGTTCCCGACAGGTGGTCGTGAATCCATAAAGTATCTGGGTAAGCGTCCCACCAACTGGTCAAATCCACTTTCCTTAAAGAAAAAAAACGTAGCCAATCCGACTGGCCAAATGCGGAGGCCTCCTGTTTTTCTACCTGTTGGCGGGCGGCATCGTAGCGCCAAAAACCGTCCCAGCCCTTGACGAGCACATCGCCATTGGAAAGCGGCTGCATGACATGGGCAAAGCCCATCGCCGTTTTGTTTATATCCTCCTTTTTGAAATGGGAATATTGGAACACCACCTTCAGCGCTTGGTCGAACACACAGATGCCCATATTGCTGCCCGCAACAATAAGACCTTTGCTGGTCACCACTAAGCTCCCTATGGCATTTTGGGCGAATTCCATCCCAGTCTCGTAAGGTATTTGTACGCTTTTGAAACTGCGGCGCACCGGGTCGAGCAGGCTGATGCCAAACCTGGTGGCAATGGCGATATGGCCATCGGGCAATTTGGCCATTTGAATAATCGTGTTCGAGGGCAGTGAATTTTGACGGTCTGCCCCTTTGAAATAGTTGGTGAAATGCATCCCGTCGAAGCAGCTCAGGCCGGCCTCGGTGCCTATCCAGAGGAAGCCTTGGTCGTCCTGCACCATGCAGAGGATATTGTTGTCTGGCAGGCCATCCTGCATCGTGTAGCGGTTGAAATGCGACTCCGGCGGCAGGGTTTGGGCAACGGTTTGGCAGTTCGCCATGGCGAGCAACAGCAGCGAGAAGAATATGCGAAAGCAGTACGCCATATCCCGGCAAAGGTAGCCGCTTTAGCAAGCAAATTATACGACATGTTTGGGGGGTATTTCGGGTTGGAATTGGGCGCAAATACCCGCAAACATGCCATTGTGGGGGGAGGGATTGTGGGGGAACTTTGACCTATGAACAGTAAGCGAAGACATGCTTTGTAAATCTATAAAAGCAATCAAATGAAAACCATTGATTTTTTACCATTTATCTTCCTATTCATCTCCATCCCTCCCTGCACAAACCACCGCCACTTGACGGGAAGGCAGGACGTCTGACGAGTTCAGCTAGGTCATTATTCCAACTGGCATGGCTCAGTATTCGATGCTCAAAGATGAAGTGGACACCATTGAGGCGCTATTGGTAGAAGATGAATTGCATTGATAATCAATTACTTAGCTTTAGGCAAGCCTAATATTTTCGAATTAAAATCCTTTAGTTTATGAAAAAAAGTTTTTCGTTTACACGAACTTGGAGAGCCTCTATGGGCATCATATTGGTGATGTGCTTTAGCCTGTTTTCCACACAAAAAGCACTAACGCAATGCAACAATGGCTCGGCATTTGGCACCTTCACTGCTCCCACGGGCAACGGTGTGGTGACCATGTCAACCTGCATATTTGGTGGTGAATACAACACCGTTAATGGAGCAGTAGCTGGCCAGACCTATCAATTTACAGGTAGTGGAGGTGCTGGTAACTACCTGACCGTGCGCGAAGGATCGCCAGGCGGTACGGTGCTTGGCTTCGGGTTTTCGCCCATCATTGTAACAGTCACCGTATCGGGGCCGATTTACTTACACATGAACACTGATGCTGGCTGTGGCACGGATGGCACTTGCCACACCACTACCATTCAATGCACAAGCTGTGCGGGTCTCCCCAACGACCTCTGCACGGGCGCACTTCCAATCGCCTGTGGGCAGACAATTACTGGTTCGACCGCTGGAACTGGTATTGATGCAGTGCCAACATGTGTCACTACGTTTGGTACGTCAGGGGGGGTGTGGTACACTTTCGTAGGAGACGGCCAGGCAACAACCCTGAGCCTCTGCGGTTCTGCCTTTGACACCAAGATAGGTGTATTCATCGGGACTTGCGCGGCGCTGACCTGCGTGACCGGTAACGACGATTTTTGCGGTCTCCAGTCACAAGTATCATTTGCGACTACCTGCGGTACCAGCTATTTTGTATTGGTCACAGGTTTCAGCTCCATTACAGGGGCGTTCACCTTGGGCAGAACCTGTACCCCGCCCGACCCCTGCTTGAGTATAGGGACATTGACATGTGGCGGATCAACTACGGTCAATACTTGTGGCCCAGGGGCGTTCAATCCCGTGAGCATCAACTGCGGTTTCGCCGCGCCGGGTCAGGAGCATATCTTCAGCTTCACGCCCACCGCTACCGGGATGCACACCCTTCAAGTAACTGACCCCGGCGGCTACTTCGGCGACTACTACTACAAGCTGGCCAGTGGCGGCTGCAACAGCACCGGCTGGACCTGCATCGGCGCGGCTATCGTCCCAGTGTCCTACAACTTCGGGTCGCTTACAGCGGGCACCACCTACTACATCATGTTCAAATCGTCGGACACCGCCCCCGCCTCGCAGACCTTCCAAATCAACTGCCCGGCGTCCGGCCCTGCCAACGACGCTTGCGCCAACGCCATCCTCATCACCTGCGGCCAGACGATAGCGGGCACCACCACGGATGCCAACCTTGACGGAGCAAGTGGCTGTGGTATTTCAAACACAGCCCCTGGCGTGTGGTATTCATTCATAGGCAATAACGGCCTTGTCACCCTCAGCCTCTGTGGCGGCACAAATTATGATTCTAAATTAACGGTGTTTTCCGGTACCTGCACCGGGGGTATAACCTGTGTCGTTGGCAACGACGACTTCTGCGGCTCGGCCTCTCAGGTTACCTTCAATAGTACTCCTGGCACGCCATATCTGGTGCTGGTGCATGGCTTTGGTTCAGCAACGGGCAACTTCACGCTCAACGTTTTCTGTGCAGCACCGCCGCCATGCGTGACGCCTCCACTCTACCCGACCAATGGGCAAGCGAACGTGTGCCCCCTGTCTACGAATTTGAGTTGGCCCGCTTCGGTAGGTGCTACCAGCTATGATGTTTACTTTGGAACGACTGCCGTGCCGCCATTTGTGGCAAATGTTGCAATCCCTATCTACAACACTGGCAACTTGACTCCGGGCACTTATTTTTGGCGAATAGCTCCTCGCGACAGCAACGGTTCTAACACAGGTTGCAGTACTTGGAGTTTCACGGTAGTAAGTGGTACTTTTGTGCTGCCACCAAATGGCGCTACTCAAGTTGCATGCGTTTCCCAAATCGTACAACCTGTACCACCCAATGTCGTCACTAATTGCGGTAGTCCAGTAGCAATTTCAAGTCCGGTCATCACCAACGCCCCTAACCCCATCACCTGCGAGGGCACCCGTACCTTTACATGGACCTACTTCAACGCTTTCGGTCAAATATCCACTTGGAGCCATGTCACCACTGTCGAGCGGCAGCCGTTCACGGTACCAGCCAACGGTGCTGCCACGGTGGCCTGCCCTGCCAACGCTATTCAGCCAGTGCCGCCAGTGGTGCAGAGCAACTGTGGCGAGACGCTGACGCCGACAGGCCCGGTTATTACGAACAACCCGAACCCGCTAGCTTGTGAAGGTACTCGCACCTATGCTTGGACTTACACCGATTGCGAAGGCAACACAGCAACTTGGAGCTTTGTCTATACGGTAGAGCGGCAGCCGTTCACGGTTCCCGCCAACGGCGGTGCAACGGTGGCCTGCCCTGCGCAGACCGACACAGCGCCCACGCCACCCGTTGTCACCAGCAACTGCGGCGAGGTGCTTGCGCCCGTGATTTCCATATCGCCAAAGCCGATATGCGAAGGCACCCGCACCTACACTTACACCTACACCGACTGCGAGGGCAACACGGCACAATGGAGGTACATCTATACCGTTGAATACCAAGATTTTATTGTCCCGACGAGCATCGTGGGAGCGGTGGAATGCCCGGTGAATGCGTTCAAGCCTACACCACCTGCTGTCAACGACAACTGCGGCAACATGCTTGTCCCAGTAGGCCCGACTGTGACCAACACCACCAATGCTTCAGGTTGCGAAGGCAGCCGCAAGTACGAATGGATATACACTGATTGCGAGGGCAATTCAAATGCATGGAGCCAAACCTTCTTATTTGAGTACAATGGCGACTTCTTTGCCCCGCTCGATGAAGAAAACTACGTGACCTGCCTCGCTTATGCAGTTGCACCATTTCCACAGACTTTGACTGACTATTGTGGCCAAACCATCAAGGTCAGCGGCCCGATAGTGGAGGAGAACATTGCAGAAGGCGGCTGTACGGGCTGGCGCAAGTTCAGCTACGTCTATACCGACTGCGGCGGCCACAGCCA
>JANPLH010000524.1:0-4600 GCA_031426435.1 Saprospiraceae bacterium
CTTGGCTGGCGATGGACGGCAAACTGCAAAATGGTTTCTCTGCCCAAAGTCCAGAGGTGGCCTGGGCCGTGCTGCTTCTTGACCAAAACAATGTGCTGGAACCCAGCAAATTGAAAGTGAGAAAGGACGAAGGCAAAAAGACTTTTCCAGCGCTGCTTTTCCAAGAAGCCATGAGCATGAAACACCCTGTGGAAAGCACTGGGAAATATGGCTGCGGAGAGAAATTGAGCGCCAAAGACCTGGAGCACATGATTTCATCCATTGACACGGTTATCACTTTCGACCCTGCCACTTATACGGAAACCGTGCAAGTCATCAAAAACGACTTCAATCCTGCTGACCTTAAAAAGGTTGTTCTGGCCCAAGAATGGTACTACGACAGCCGCCAAAACCGAGTGGCGAACCGCTTGAAATCACTTGCCCCTATGCAGGACATGCAGGATGTGGACGGCAATTTTCTTTATTTCAAAAAAATGTTTTACCTGCATTTATTCTCTCCGATATGACCTCTTAAGCTTCGCTGAAAGCACAAAACCGCAACCCCGGCATTACTGATTGCCGGGTGTTGCGGTCCACAGTAAATTCCAAATACGTCATTGTATCACCAGTTTTTCCGTTTGGCTATTGCCATTGGAAATAATGGTCAAGATATAGGTGCCGGGCGTTAAATTCAATTCTACCCTTTCGTCCGTTTGGCTAAGAATTCGTTGAGCCACCAATTCGCCCAAGGCATTGTAAACCCTTGCCATTGCTGGTTTTTGTAGGTCGTCACCGATTCTTTCGAGGAAGAAGCTGCCGTTGTTGGGGTTGGGGTAAATGCGGTATTGCGCAGCAGCAATCTTATTTTCACTTGCAGCATTTGCGGAGCAAGTGTAAATGTCAACCTCGTCGTAAATCGTGGAAAATTCGGTATTGCGACCTCCCGCTACCAAGAGCCGATTGCCGTCGGAAACCACAGAGTGGGTGACCAAGGGCCTGTTCAGGTACTCAACCGACCAAGTGTCAGTAGTCGGGTCGTAAATATCAATCACATTTGATGCTTCGCTAAGCAGGCCTGTTATCAAGTCAATCTTGCCACCGCCCACGATATATACCTTGCCGCAAACGGTCTTGGTCAGGCCATCGGTCATATCTGTACACCTTGGAACAGAGAGACTGTCAGTCGTCCATTCGTCTGTAAGGGCATCATAAATATCCACCCTGTCCGATACTTCATTGTCGTTGGTAATGCCACCTGCAAAAATCACTTTGTAGCCTACCGTCGTTGCGCTCAAGTGCGTCCTTGCTTGTGATAAGTTTGCAGTGCTCCATGTACCCGTGTTTGCGTGGTATATATCTACCAAATTAGTCGCATAAGGACCTGGTATCTCTGACGAACCTCCACCGAAAAGAGCGATTGGGCCATTGGGTGTCTCTACCACGGCACTGCCCATGGCTGCCCTCGGGCTTGATAATGAGGTAGTAGTCCACTGTCCTGTGGTGAAATCGTAGATGTCAACCGCACTTGACACGGTGTTCTGTATAATATTGGCACCTCCGGCAAACAGGGCCTTGTTGCCAACGCCTACTGCAGAAATGCTGAATCGTGGTTCCGATAGCTCGGCGGTTGTCCATTGGCTGGCCTCATTGTTCCAAATGTCAACCCTTGAAGTTGGCTGATAGTTGGTGCTCCAAAACATACCTCCAGCGAAGAAGATATGGTTGTTGTAAGCCAAGCCTGCCGGCCATGACCTCGTTTGCGACAGCGATGAAAAAGTCCATGTTTCAGTTTCGGCATTGTAAATCTCCACTTTGTTGGTTTCCTCTATGTCGCCCCAGCCTCCAGCAAACCAGAAGGTGCTGCTGCCGGGCAATGCTGCAGCGCCCATGCCATCTTTTGGTTCAGATAGATTGGTGGTCGTCCACGTCCCTTGGCCGTAGCTGATGGACAGTGTAAGAATCAGGATTGGGAAAATGCTTAGTTTTTTCATGATGAATTTACTGTTTAAAGGTGAAGGTTTGATTTTAAGAGGTTATGCCAAAAACCTGCCCCGTTAGGGGCGGGGCAGGCTGATCTTTTGTTGTCCAATTAAACTATTTGGGTTCTGTGACCTCACCCGTGCCACTCAGGGTATTCACCCCTGTGGTGGGGTCAACTTGGCCGGTCGTATTGAACCAACCTTGCGCATCTTTCCATTTTCCCGTACCCCCGTTCATCCGCAGGTAGGTTTTGTTGGAAAAATCGGCGAACATGAAGTAGTCGCCCACAAAAATCAATTCGTCACCGTCCTTGTCCACCGTGGTAATCGTACACGTACCTGTGAATCCGCCTATTTTTGGTTCAAACACTGGGCTTGGCAGTTCCATGTAGCTCTTGGATTCGTCCACATCCCCGAAAAGGGCAGAAGTGCCATTGACCACATATTTCTTAGGAGACATGAAAACGGAACCATCAGGTATCAGCACTTCCCAAAAACCTGCACTTGGATCGGGTGTGTTCGTGTAGTTGCCGGTGAAGGTGACATAAGGTGTGATGACCTCTTTTTCGCAGGATGCGAAGACGAAAGCCATCAAAACGACGGAAAGAAAAATCAGTTTTTTCATGGCATAGGAATTTAAAATTAAACAATCAGGGGGAAGAACCACCAGTGATTTGCGCCGTTTATTCATTCCCGTTTTACATCACAAAAATGACCTGCATACCCCTAAAAACTTCTTTCACCTTGTTTCATCTTCTGTACAAATGGCAGGTAATAGCTGGATTGTTGTTCCGAAAAATGGCTTATTGTTTAATAGCAAGTTCTTAACCCAACTTCTCACTGAAGTTTGCTGTCTATGTGGATAAAAATGCTACCATGAAAAATTACTTACTGCTGTTTTTACTGGCTATTATTATTCTGACTTCCTGTGAAAAATCATGCATGAAAGAAGGCGATGCAAAACTGATTGGCATTGACTTTCGCAAATGCGCCAGCCCTTTCTGTGGCGGCTGGTTTATTGAAATAGAAGGAGATACCCTACGGTTCTTTGAAACGCCCGATGAAACGGATATTGATTTCAACGGAGAACTCGAATTCCCCATACCGGTAAATGTGGTGTGGAAAAAATACGAGAACGAATGGAAGGAGGTATCTGACCTGATTTATGTAGAGAAAATCTTCCTTAAAGATTAGCAAAAGCATTGACGCAAGGATAATCCAAAAGTCCACTTTATTGGATTTTTTCCGTCCCTTTCCGCACCCCTGTGGGGGGCACACCAAATTCCTGTGCAAATACCCGACTGAAATAGTTGGCATCGCTGAAGCCCGTTTCATAAGCGATTTCAGCCACGGATTTATTAGTGGCAAGCAGCAGTTCCCTTGCTTTTTCGAGGCGGAAGCTGCGGATGAAATGCGAGGCTGACTGCCCCGTTAGTGCCATCAGTTTTCGGTGCAACTGAACCCGGCTAATGTCCAGGGCATGGTAAAGTTCCTCTATTCCAAACGCCTCATCGGGGTAGTTTTTTTCCAAAATGGTATGGGCGTTTTTTAAGAAAAGCTCGTCCAAACCTGGCGTTGGGGTTGGCTCCTCCTCTGATTGGTGGTTGGAGTATTTGATGCGCAGTTTTTCCCGCTGCGCAAAAAGGTTGCGCAAGCAAGCTAACAACTCTCGTTTATTGAACGGCTTGGTCAAGTAAGCATCGGCACCTTGTTCCAAGCCAATGATACGGCTGTCCGTGTCGGCACGGGCAGTGAGCAGTACAATAGGGATATGGCAGGTTCGGAAGTCTTTTTTCAGTATCCGACAGACCTCGAAGCCGTCCTTGCCGGGCATCATCACGTCGCTGAGGATGAGGTCCGGCACTTGTTCTATGGCTTGGCGGATGCCGTCGCCGCCGTCCTTGGCGGTGAGCAATCGGAACTTGGACCCCAACACCTGCCGCAGGTATTGGCTCAGTTCGACATTGTCTTCAATGACGAGCAATTGGGGCATCGCCGACTTGTCCTTTTCGATGGTAAACGGCTCAATATCAATGGGTTCCGACTCGATTGGCGCAGCGGTAAAGGTCAAGTTTTCTTGAATGGGTGCCTTCCTGGTTATGGGCAAGGTAACGGTAAACTCCGAGCCTTTGCCCGGTTTGCTTTCCACAGAAATTTGGCCTCCCATGAGCTGCACGTACTCACGCACCAGTGTCAGACCAATGCCACTGCCTTCTTCGTAGCGCTGTTGTTCGCCCTCCACCCGGTAAAAACGGTCGAAGATATAACCGAGCTTATCGGCAGGTATCCCAATGCCCGTGTCCTTCACATGGAGCGTAAAAAGGGAGGGAGTTGCGTGAAAATTCAGGTAAACATCGCCCCCAGCTGGGGTGTATTTGAGGGCGTTTGAAATCAGGTTGCCAAGCATTTCTTCCATTTTTGCGGGGTCAAAATCCATCAGAAACTGCTGATTTTCAGGTAAGTAGTGCAGCCTCACTGGCCGGTGCTCTGCCAGCCCCTTGAATGAGTTGAACACATACCGGATGAAGGCCGACATATCAGATTGCTCGAGGTTCAGCGGCATGGAGCCTGCTTCCAATCGGGCAAGGTTCAGCATTTGGTCCACCAATCGAAGCACCTTGTTGGCGTTGCGCTGAATGACC
>JANPLH010000525.1:0-2344 GCA_031426435.1 Saprospiraceae bacterium
AAATGGTCGGCCAGTGCCTCAAAAATAGGGCGGCTCTCCAGTTTCCATCGCTTCACAATATTCTCATTGTCAAATACTTGCACATCGCTGAAGAGGTAGCTGGACTGCTCCACGAGGTCGGCTAGGAAAGTGGCACGGCCCTTCATCAGGTGGCATACCTGCGCCAGGTATTCGTCCGGGATTTGGTAGCCTTTGGCTTCCGCCAATGGGCGCACCAGCCTTGCCAACTCGGCATCGTCTGCAGCATGGAGGTACTGCTGGTTGTACCATTTGGCCTTGTCGTAGTCGAATCGAGCACCGCTCTTGCTTATTTTTTCAAGGGAAAATGCTTCGCAAAGCTCGGCAAGGCTGAAAATCTCCTGCTCGGTGCCAGGGTTCCAGCCAAGGAATGCGAGGAAGTTCACCACCGCCTGCGGCAAAAATCCAGTTTCCCGAAAGCCATCAAAGCTGTCTTCAGCTGCATCGGCGACCCAAGAGAGCGGGAAAACGGGCATGCCGAACTTGGCACCGTCCCGCTTGCTCAGTTTGCCCTTGCCGTCCGGGCGCAGGATGAGCGGCAGGTGCGAGAACAGTGGCATCGTCGCATCCCAACCGAAGGCGCGGTAGAGCAGCACGTGGTGGCCCGTGCTGGGCAGCCACTCCTCGCCCCGGATGACGTGCGTGATTTCCATCAAATGGTCGTCCACGATATTGGCGAGATGGTAGGTGGGCATCCCGTCCGACTTCATCAGCACCTTGTCGTCCAATTCGCTGGTGTGGAAACTTACCTCTCCCCGAATCAGGTCGGTGAACGTAACTGTCTCTTTTTCAGGTACTTTCAAACGAATGACGTAGTGCTCACCAGCGTCGAGGCGGCGCTGCACCTCGTCGGCGGGGAGGGTAAGACTGGTCTTCATCGCCATTCGGCAATTGGCGTCGTACTTGAAATTATGGTTGCCTGCGGCGGCGGCCTGTGAGCGGGCGGCCTCCAGTTCCTCTGGCGTGTCGAAGGCGTAGTAGGCGCTGCCATTGGCCACGATTTCCAAAGCATGTTGTAGATAAATTGCCTTGCGCTCCGACTGGCGGTAGGGGGCATGAGGCCCGCCAATTCCTTGCCCTTCGGTGGGCATGATACCGCACCAGCGCAACGACTCAAGGATGTACTCCTCGGCCCCCGGCACATAGCGCCCCTGGTCGGTGTCCTCAATGCGGAGGACGAAGGTGCCACCATGTTTTTTTGCAAAAAGATAATTGTACAGCGCCGTGCGGACACCGCCGATATGCAG
Organism: Saprospiraceae bacterium; assembly: GCA_031426435.1. GTDB lineage: Bacteria > Bacteroidota > Bacteroidia > Chitinophagales > Saprospiraceae > UBA6168. The sequence continues at coordinate 1,266 of JANPLH010000525.1, forward strand.
TGCCCCGGTAGGGCTGGGGGCGAAACGTACCCTGATATTTGACATAAAAATTAAAATTGAGTTCACAAAATCCCGATTTCGCTAAAGGCGGACGGGAAAGTGAAAGTAAAAAGGTCGGCATGGCCAATAATGCCAGTCTGGTCATCTTAATTTTTGGTGAAAAATTTGCCAAAACAAACATTCTTGGCAGCATTTTTTCTTCGTAAATCGTTGATTTACAAACCAGAGTGACTGTGTAACGGTTCCGTTCCGTTTTGAAAACGGGCGGCAAAAATAAGGCACCACTCGGTTACTTTTTTGATAAAATGCGGTCAAAGACCAAACACCTGTGAAAACACCCATATCCCAAGGGCGAATACAATTCAGCCCGAACATCTGAAAAATTGAAGCACTTATGTATTTGGTAAAAACACCCCAGTTCATCCAAAAGCTCTTCCCGAACTTCATTTGGCGGATGCCGACGGAGGAAAAAGTCCTGCACCTCACCTTCGATGATGGCCCCATTCCAGAGGTTACACCGTGGGTGCTCGACCAGTTGGCGCAATACAAGGCCAAGGCCACCTTCTTCTGCGTTGGCGACAATATTAGCAAGCACCCCGATGTACTGGAAATGGTAAAAAAGGCGGGCCATGCCCTCGGCAACCATACCCACAACCATCTAAACGGTTGGCTCACCGACAACATGAAATACTTCCTCAACGTGCGCCGCTGTGCCCAGGCCCTTCACTCCAGCCTGTTCAGGCCACCCTACGGGCGCATGAAACCTAGGCAGGGCGATTTCCTGCAGCGCCATTACCGCATTGTCATGTGGGACGTGCTCAGCGGCGATTTTGATCCTGAAATCAGCGCCGAGCAGTGCCTCGAAAACGTGCTGGAAAACGCTCAACAAGGTTCCATCGTCGTCTTCCACGACAGCCTGAAGGCTTGGGAGAAGCTACAGTACGTTTTGCCAAAGGTATTGGCTCATTTTGCTGCGCAAGGCTACCGCTTCGCCCATTTGGAGGAAGAGCAAGAGGAGGGGTTGTTGGCTGTTGCTTAGCCAGTGGGCAGTTGGCAGTCAGGGCCGTGGTAACAGTCAC
>JANPLH010000526.1:0-5760 GCA_031426435.1 Saprospiraceae bacterium
GCTTGAAAATCAATAAATTGGATTTGAAAAAACAACTCGCTGAAGCGGGTTGGGAGTCGGAGGAAACACCCCTCGCTCCCGATGCGCTCGTGCTGCTCCGGCGGGGGAATGTGTTCCAAAGTCCCGGATTCCAGCAGGGGCATTTCGAGGTGCAGGATGCGGGGTCCCAGTGCATAGCGCCTTATCTAAAAGTGGAGCCGGGCATGCGGGTCGTGGACGCCTGTGCAGGTGGTGGCGGCAAGTCGCTGCACCTGGCCGCACTGATGGAAAACCGGGGTAGTATCATCTCCCTCGATACCGAGGCGTGGAAGTTAGAGGAGCTTCGCAAACGTGCCCGCCGCAACGGGGCGCATATCATTCAGACCCGCCCAATTGAATCATCAAAGACGATAAAGCGCTTGCATGGCACAGCGGATCGGCTCCTCCTCGACGTTCCATGCTCCGGCCTCGGCACCCTCCGCCGAAACCCAGATGCGAAGTGGAAACTCTCGCCCGAATTCCTGGAAACCGTTCGAGCCACCCAAGCCGAAATATTGCGCAGCTACGCCAAAATACTGCGCCCCGGCGGGCAGTTGGTCTATGCCACTTGCAGCGTTTTGCCTTCGGAAAACGAGCGGCAGGTGGAGCGCTTCCTTTCTGAAAACGCCAATTTTGAACTGCTGGAGCAGCGCACCATTTCGCCCGCCGAACATGGTTTTGATGGGTTTTTCATGGCCCGGTTGGTACTGGTTTAAACTTCCCAGGTTTCGAAAAACTTGGAAAGTATTGTCAGTTTAGACTTACCAAGTTTTTAAAACTTGGCAAGTCTTGACGAAGCGTGACAGTGGTCACTGACTACCCCCTGTTTGCTCACCTATTTTTGCAGAATCAATTTTATGAAACCCGCTTTAGACCGGGTAAGGCGCTGACATGAATTGAGAAAAATCATCAAGGTAAATTCGGCATGGGTAGTTGAAAATGGGGGAATCCCCCGCATTTTTGCCAATGCGATAAGCACCTTGTGAAGCAACCGAAACGGCTGATTTTACACCTTGTTTTTAACATTGAAGGATGGTCAGTAGAACCATTTTTTTGAGACCATAGATAATAGACATTAGACAATAGACAAGGCGCTGCCATTTATTTCAGCAAATTGAAAATCAACGAGTTAGCGTAGTAGCTACATCCTGTCTCAAATCTAAAATCTATCATCTAACAGCTAAAAATTGACCATTATGAAAGTAGAGCAAATGTACACGGGCTGCCTCGCCGAAGCTGCCTATTATATCGAAAGCAACGGCGAAGCTGTCGTGATTGACCCGCTACGTGACGTGGAGCCTTACCTTGAAAGGGCCAAGGCTGGTGGTGCCAAAATCAAGTATGTGCTGGAGACGCACTTCCATGCAGACTTCGTGTCTGGCCACCTCGACCTTGCGAAGCAAACAGGTGCCAAAATCGTGTATGGCCCGACTGCCGTACCGGGTTTCGATGCCTATATTGCAAAAGATGAAGAGGTGCTGAAAGTGGGGGACGTGACCATCAAAGTGCTGCACACCCCCGGCCATACGATGGAAAGTTCAACGTACCTGCTGCGGGATGAAAACGGAAAGGACCATGCCGCCTTCACGGGCGATACCTTGTTCCTTGGCGACGTGGGCCGCCCCGACCTCGCCATCAAGCAAGGTGAAATCACGAGGGAAGACCTCGCTGGGTTCCTCTTCGATTCGCTGCGCAACAAGATTATGCCATTGGCCGACGACGTTATCGTTTATCCTGGACATGGTGCTGGCTCGGCCTGCGGCAAAAAAATGAGCAAGGAAACCCAAGGTACCCTTGGCGACCAAAAAATGTTCAACTATGCGCTGCGTGCCGACATGACCCGTGCCGAGTTCGTTAAGGAAGTGACCACAGGCCTCGTTGACCCACCACAGTACTTCCCGAAGAATGCCGTGATGAACAAGATGGGTTATTCGAGCATAGACCAAGTGCGCAGCAAGGGCTTGCAAAAGCTTTCCGTGCGGGCGTTCAAGGCAGCATGGGAAGGCGAAGATGCGCTGGTGCTTGACACCCGTCATGAGGACGAGTTCGTGAAGGGCTTCCTCCCCGGCTCCATTTTCATCGGCGTTCAGGGCGATTTTGCACCTTGGGTGGGCACGCTTATCACCGACCTGAAGCAGCCCATCCTTATTGTTGCGGAAGCAGGACATGAACAGGAGGTCGTTGACCGCCTTGCCCGTGTGGGCTACGACAACCCCATCGGCTACCTCGACGGCGGCTTTGATGCCTGGAAGAAAGCAGGAGAGGACGTGGATACCATCGATGAAATGGGCCCCGAAGCATTTGCAACTTGGTTCAATCCAGCTGCTTGCACCTTGCTCGACGTGCGCCGCAACAGCGAATTCAATGCAGAACATATCGTAGGAGCAACGAATTTCCCGCTCGATTTCATCAACCGCAACATGTCACAGCTCGACCATGACCATAAATACTATATGCAATGTGCAGGTGGCTACCGCTCGGTCATCGCAGCGTCCATCCTCAAATCGAGAGGCTTCGACAAGCTGGTGAATATCCCCGGCGGCTTCAAGGCGCTGAAGGAGACCAGCCTGCCACGTACCGAGTTTGTAGAGCAAATTACAGAACTATGAGTTTTGAGGCCCCGGCCATAGGCTGGCGCAAAAGATGAGTTGTTCGATTTTTCATAAAAGGGCCAATCCGGTGACGGGTTGGCCTTTTTCATGGATTCATGGATTCATGGTTTCATGGATTCATTGCTTCATAGTTTCATGGTTTCATGGATTCATGGATTCATTGCTTCATGGATTCATTGTAATGTGTCACGCAACGACGTTACGGACGCAACGTTTTAATTATCAGTGTTTTGCGTCCGTATCGGCGTTGCGTGACGCAAATTAATTAACACTCTCGAATTGAACAATAAGCTCATAATCCGTTTGAATTTATCCAGACAAGATACTTTAGCCGATGCTTCCCAACCATGAAGCTATGAAGTAATGAAGCCATGAAAATCCTCATCGCCCCTGATTCTTTCAAAGATGCTTTGTCCGCCTTGGAGGTTTGCAAGGCCATTGAGCGTGGGGCAAGGCGGTCGCTGCCGACGGCTGAGGTGCAGCTGTTCCCGCTGGCCGATGGGGGAGAGGGCACGGCGGAAGTGCTGGCCTGGCACCTATCTGGCAAACTGGTTAAGGTAAAAGTGCAAGACCCACTCTTGCGGCCCGTGGAGGCGCAGTATTTTTCCTTCGGAAAAATGGCTTTCGTGGAAATGGCGGAGGCATCGGGGCTGCAAAGGTTGGGGGTGGGGGAGCGCAACCCCTTGAAAACCAGTAGCTTCGGTACAGGGGAGCTTTTGCTCCATGCAATGGAACAGGGTGCGGAGGAGGTCTTTCTGGCCATTGGCGGCAGCGCCACCAATGATGCGGGGATGGGCATGGCGGCGGCGCTGGGTTGGCGGTTTTTGGATAGGAATGGAAAGGATCTTGTACCCATCGGCGAAAATTTAAGCGGTGTAGAAACCATCGTGCAGCCGCCACCGAAATCCGACATCCGACATCCGAAATTCACAACGCTCTGCGACGTGACCGCCCCCCTCTATGGCCCCAGCGGAGCAGCCCATGTTTTTGCGAAGCAAAAAGGAGCGGACGAGGGAGCCATAGAGCAATTGGACGCAGGCATGCGGCATTTCGCAAAAATTATTGAGAGGCACTTGGGAAAGGATTTTTCGCAGGTGCTGGGTGCTGGTGCAGCAGGTGGGCTCGGCTTCGGGGCGATGGCCTTCTTGGGGGCTTCCGTGCAAAGCGGCGCTGAAACCATCCTACAACTCACTGGTTTTGAACAGGTTGTAGGTAATGCTAACCTCATTATCACAGGTGAGGGTCGACTTGATGGGCAAACGGGACAGGGCAAATTATTGGCCTCCATTTGTCGCAAGGCAAATCAGCACAGTGTGCCAGTGGTGGCCATTTGCGGAGCAGTAACGGCTACTGTAGAGGAGATAAGGTTGCTTGGCCTTGCGAAAGCAATACAGATAAGAAATCCCGGCGAAGAGTTGGAGGCAGCCATCAGCCGCACCGCTTTTGCATTGGAGGATTTGGCATACAATGTTTTGAAAACCATGTAGTTGTGAAAACCTAAAACACTCAAACATAAATATTAACAACCAATTAGCCTCCTAAAAGGAAAAACTATCTATTTTAGCGCCCTGTCTTAGAAAACACACGTGCAAGATACTGTATGAACAACACCCTACATACCATCCATAATTCCAGCGACGTTCCGTCAAGCCTGTTTTTATTCCATTCAAATGCGGCTGCGCATAACTTTTTACCTAATAAAGCACTTAAAAACCTTTTGATGCAGGTTCGGCATTTGCCGACAGGGTGGCATTATTTGCAATGAAGCGGACATTTCAGCTTTAACATGATTGCACATTTATACTAATGCCATCTCATTTGACCTGCATCCACTTTATTTGCCAACTTTACAGTCGCCCACTGGCGACATGTTCTTTGGGATAAATTAATTGTTTCACTTAAAAATTGAATTATGTTGAAAAGCTACTTATCAAAACTATGTACGCTGGCAGTGATGCTCGGTATGTCTTTTGGTGCGTTTTCTCAAAACGTGACCATTACATCCCCGGCAAGTATTGCGGGCGATTACCTGTCGAAGCACGCTGCTTTCGGCGGTTGGTTGAATGGCCAATCTGGCGAACTTGTTTTAGCAAATGATGGTGCTGGCGCAACGAACGGCTGTACCATTGCCAATGACATGACAGGCAAAATCGCCTTGATTGACAGGGGTGTTTGCGGTTTTGCCGTAAAAGCAATCAATGCCCAGAACGCTGGTGCAATTGCAGTGATTGTTTGCAACAACAACGCAACTATCCCTGACTCAACCATTGTAATGGGCGGTGCCAACTGTGACATCACCATTCCTGCGGTGATGCTCACGTTGAACATGTGCAACACCATCAAGGCCGTATTGGCTACGGAGGCAGTTACGGCTGTATTCCCGGTCAACTACCCTGGCGACGCAAACGGCTTCCAGGCTGAGACTGTGCTACCTGGTGCTGGCACTTATACTACGCCGGAATTGACGGGCCCATCACCATTTACCGATTCTGATGGGGCGAAGTACTTCACTATCGTTGCACCTAATGATGCGGTAATGAACGTGAACTCGTGTGCAAGCGGTGTGGATACCCGTGTGACTGTCTTCGAGGGATGCAGGAACGCAGTAACATTCATTGACCAAAACGATGATGCGTGTGGGTCTGTACCACCGGATAATGATCCCTATTCTTCCAGCCTCGATGTTATCGTATATGCTGGCCAGAGCTACACCATTGTCTGGGACAACATCTGGGACTCTCAAGGCTTCAATTTTGAGGTGTCATTTGGACCACTGCCCAATGTGGACGTTACCTTCCAAGTGGATATGCAAGATGAGACTGTCGCTCCTGATGGCGTGAAGATCAGCCTGAATGGCGGCCCAGAGGCCAACATGACCGATAGTGGCAACGGCATCTGGACTTACACTACTTCTGCACCAGCAGGTAGTGCGCACGATTATGTTTTCTTGAACGGCTCTGGCAACGAAGAAGACAGTATCATCCAAGTTACTTGCCGCAGCGTAGAGTTGGGCCTTGATGCACTTACTACCGACCTCGTCTGCTACAACTCTTGCAGCCCTTGCCCACCGGACGCAGTTTGCCCACTTTGGATCAATGAGAATTTTGACAACTACACTTTGGGTGGCATC
>JANPLH010000527.1:0-8328 GCA_031426435.1 Saprospiraceae bacterium
CGGCGTCTCTTGTCATTTGATGTTTATCTAAACCAAATAACGCTGCTACTACTTTTTCAACCTCTTCGCTATTATGGCTTTCAGGATTGCGCCTTGATTGCTTGTAATTGTCCCTCGTCATTGTTTCGACAACTTGGCCAACTGTTTTGACCCTAAGTTCTTTCCCATATTTATTTGAAATCCTAAGCCCCACGCTTGAAATTATCAGGGTTGCCAAACATATCAGCCACCAATTGCTCCACACTAATATTATGGAGGAGAGTATGGCCAACCAGAAAAAAATGGTTAGGATATATGGCGCTCTTAAGATTGATATGCTCATTCCCAATTGATGCTCTATGCTCCTTGCTATTTTCAACCTATTTCTCCTTGGCATTATATCTTTGAGCAGTGTCGTCGGCAAGATGTTCTTTCTTTCCAAACCCAGGACTGAAACTAATGCATTTCGGAGCTTATAGAATGATTGTTGCGATGTGCAGTCATCAACATGGTTGCCTCCAATCTTAATATGCACGGCATCCAAGAACTCCCCATACGTGGAAATATTTTTTAATTCAGCATCATCAAATTTTATAGCTAATGACTTCTCTACAGAACCAAGCAAGTAACCTGCACTCTCTGCATCTATTTCTATTCGGCTCATTTCATTTTTCATATTGCACAGTTTTTATTGACCTATAGCTTTCACCAAAAAAAAGCCATCGCTCCCCTGCGGCTGGTACAGCGGCATGAGAATCATGGCATCGGTCGGGCTGCGGATATCGCCGTGGCGGTCATTGGCGAGCAGTTCGCCTTTGACCACGGACTGGAAGTTGCGATAGCCGGGCCGCATTTCAAAATCATCGCCCGACTTGACGGGGTGGACGCTGATCAGCTCGGCGATTTTCGGCAAATCTTTCGAATATGCCACCAGGATTTCATCGTGCCGGTTCTCCACGTCGTCGGCGTCAACGGCACCGATGCTCCTCATGCAATTGATGACGGCGGCAATGCTGCGGTTGACCGACAAGTGGTCTTCGTGCTGCCCCGCTTCAAAGGCGGCGGCGGCAATAGGGATATGGAAATTTTCCTTCGTAAAATAATGCAGGGTCGTGCCTTGGATGCCCCGCATCATCCCCGTGACCACGGGGGCATGCAGCCCGCTGGCAATTCGGATGCTTTCGGGGTCATCGGTGGCCACGGCGAAGATGCCGCCGCTGGCCGAAGTCGTGTGCAGGTCGAGCAGCACCACCTGGGTCGGTTGGCAGTCGGCGATTTCGGCCTCTACGAGCCGGAGGATTTCGAGCAAGTCTTGGTCCTCGGAGTCCAACGGGCCGTTGGCTGTTGGCTGTTGGCCGTTGGCTATATTGCGGATGCGCTGGATGTTTTCGGGCGTCCACTGTCGGTTCAAGTCCTTGACAATGAAGCGTTTGCCTTGCGAATAAGCCCTCCAATTGCCAATCAATCCCAGCAGCCGCCCTTGGTAGCGGAAGCTGGGATTCACCACTGGCTCCCGGTCGAGCAGGGCGAACACGGTATGAAGCGCTTCCACCCCAGCAGGCTCATTGCCGTGCATGCCAGCGATGCAAATGAAAAGCGGGCCAGGTTCTGTGCCGACATAGCGTCCGATGATATGGTTTTGTGAACTAATGATAAATAATAAATGGTTGAATGATGAATCAAGCAAGCACCTCACAAAATGTCAAAAGCTGCTTTCTGGGTGCTTCCGCAATGGCGTCTGCCTGCACCCAAGCGTAAACGTGGCCAAGATACTGCATCCCCAAATATTTTGCGCTTTCCCGAAAAGGCATTTCCAATCCTTCCACCGTTTCTTCATCGTAGCCGCAACTGATGGCCCCCATTTTTTTGCCCCGGAGCTGCCTTCCAAGCTCCTTCCGGATGGTCAGCAAATCCGACATCCTGTCGAAAAAAGTCTTCATCACGGCGCTCATGTTGTACCAATAAACGGGCGTTGCGAAAATGAGCGTGTCATAATTGGCAATGATGCGCTCCATCAACGGCAGAAAGTCGTCGCCTTGGTTGCGGTGCTCGTAGTCATAATAACTATAGGTGTAGTCGTTGAGGTCAATGAGGTCGCAGTCAAGTCGTTCTACTAAAAAATCAGCGACCCGACGGGTGTTGCCTTCACTGCGGGAACTGCCAAGGATGATAAGCATTTTTTTCATTTTTGGTTGAAATTAGTAGGGCTTGATAGGACACAGATTGAACAGATTAGACTGATTCACAATGATTTTTAAGAAAAATAAAATTTGCGAAAATCAGCCTAATCTGTTCAATCTGCGTCCTATCCTCCTCGCACTCATAATCCTCGAAACTGCCCCGCCACCACCACGCTCAAGGGCGAGAACGCCTCCCCGTCCCAAGTGCCGAAGATGCCCAGCGGCCTGCCGCAGCTCATCGCTACCAGCTTCCAGCCCAATTCATCGCTGACCGTGAGTGGGAGTTGCTTGCGCAATGCGTCCACCAGCACAAAGTTTTTTTGGTGAAAAACGGGCACCACCCCCTCCAAAAAGGCCGGAAACCTGCCCAGCCAAGGGTTCTCGGCCAGTGCCCCGGCATAAGCATTGGCAAAAGCAGCCAATGATACATGCCCATTGCGCAGCGAGAAAGGCTCATTTGAATACTCAAATGACTGGAGCAACGCCCGCTGCGGGTGCGCCGATGGGTAGAAAACCACCTCCGCCCGCAGCACCGTGCCCGGTTTGAAAGAAACCTCAAAACCCGCCCCACCCCATGAAAAATCCAGCAACAATACGGTTTTTCCCGTTTTTTCTCCGATGAGCCAAGTGCGGCGGGCAAGCAGGTTGGCGTCCTCTTCTTCTTCAGTTTGCCCAGCTACCAGCCAGTTGTCACTAACGCCCGGTTGCGCCAGCACCACTTCTTTTTTCAAGTTGACGCCAGCAAGGGAGAGCAGGTCGTCTTGCAGTGGTTCGGGCAATTGCTCTAAGCGCTGGAAGGCCCGCAGCAGCAGGTAGATGTCGCCGAGTTCGGCGAGGAGTTTTTCGTGCCAATTGGCCTCGGCAATTAGCGCTGGCAACTGCCGGATGCGGCGGGCAAGGGTGCCCAGCTTAGCGTCCACCATGCGAGCGGCGAGGTCGTTGAAATAGCTGCTGGCTTGGCCTTCGAGGGTGGCAAGGCCCTGACGGAAGAGGTCGAGCAGCCAGGATTCGAGTTCGGCGAGTCCAGCGGCCATTTGCGCCATGCGCCGTTCCCGGTTCTGTTGGCGCTGCTCCGCAAGGGCGTTTTCAGCCTCCTGGCTGCGGCTGGGAGGCGCATCACTTGTGGCTTTGCCATTGCTGGGTTTTGCAGCTTTATCGCTGCGCTTTTTAAGCCAATCGGCGAGCCAGTCAGGGGGGCTTTCCACTAATTGGAACACATGGTTAGCTTTCGTAAAAAGCAGCAACAGCCCGATGCAATGCTTGCAGGGCAGCCGCCGAACGGGGCATGAGCAGCGGAAGCCCATTCCCTCGAAATCCACTGCCGTGCGGTATGGGTCGGTGGGGTCGCCGAGGCTGCCCCAGATGGCCCGACCGTTGCCCTCCAGCGTGTGCCAGCGCTGTGCATGTGCCACGGACTTGGCCCGCTGCGCCGTGCCAGCATCGGGGGCGAGGGTGAGGACGTATTCGTAGGTAAGTTCCTGTGGCATTAGTGGCGAAGGTATTGAGGTGACATCTTTTTCCATTACAGACTTTGAAAAATTGGGAGAATCAAGCTGGAAAAAGGTGTCATCTCAAAGTGCAACCACACGAGATGACACCTTTCCCTGGGAAAGGCTGTGGTTAGCGAAAAGCCTACTTGGGGAAAGATGTCACCTCATGCTTGATGGCAGACCCGTTGGCAGTAAATATTTTTTTTGAAAATGTGCGGGTGGGGCTTATTTTTGCCCAAACACCGAATGTCCGTCGGGAATTCATTCCGATGGGCGTTGGCGAAACAAAAAAACAAAATTTACTGACATGGCAATAATGATTACGGACGAGTGCATCAATTGTGGCGCATGTGAACCAGAGTGCCCAAACAACGCCATCTACGAAGGCGGCGTGGAATGGGCCATTGCGGATGGCACGAGCGTGAAGGGCGAGTATGTATTGGAGGACGGTGAAACAACGGGTGCGAACAACAAGCACAAGCCGGTCTCCGATGACTACTACTATATTTCCCCTGATAAATGCACGGAGTGCGTGGGCTTCCACGAAGAGCCGCAGTGCGCCGCCGTTTGCCCCGTGGACTGCTGCGTACCCGACCCAGAGCGCCGGGAGTCGAAGGATGAACTGCTGGGGAGGAAGGAGCGGCTTCACCTTTGATGGTTTCATGGCTTCATTGTCTCATGGTTTCATTGTTTTCCCGCATAACGAACGCCGAGACCATGAAACAATGAAACCATGTGACCATGTAACAATGAAGCCATGAAGCCATGAAACCATGAAACCATCATTCAAGACTTAGTTTTCATAGCTTTAGATTTCTTGTGGCCCGCCTGTGATTGCAGGTGGGTTTTTTGTTTTTATCAAAATTGTGCAGCAAAAATGCTCGCCCAGCAGACGTTTTTTTGATTTTTAGAAATGTTGTTACTGCTATTTTGCAAGAAATGATAATTTTACCGCTTTCAGAAAATAAACTTTTAACAAAAATTGAATTAGCATGAAAAAAGCATTTAATCTATTGATGTTTGTTGTGGCTGCCGTTTGGCAGTTGGGGGCGCAGATTCCACAAACTTCGCCCATCCCCGTTGATGTAAAGTTATCTGACCAAACTGGTTGGGTGCGTTATTTCGAGTATTTAGGCGCAGCCGATTGGGGCGACACCGTTACCCAGACTATTTCTGGAGAACTTGTTTGGGCCTACGGCTTGGACAGCCTTGGCAACGAAACCGATACCTTGGTCTGTGATTCGATGGCAGCTGACCTAACCGGCAAGGTTGCCCTCATTCGCCGGGGCGATTGTGAATTTGGATTGAAGTCCAAGCGTGCGGAGGAAGCTGGCGCTATTGCCGTCATCATCTTGAATCGCTTGTACATTCCTGATGGTGGCGGATTTATATCAATGGGTGCTGGCGCTCTTGGAGCATCAGTTACTATTCCGGCCATTTTCATGACCAGGGAAGACGGCGACCTTTTCACCGATAAATTAGACAATGGTGAATCACTTACCGCAACCTTTGAAATACGGTCTTTTGGTGGCCCAAGAACTGCCTATGCTTACCAAACACCGCAGGAAGCCATAAAGCCGCTTTCTGATGTAGGTGTTACGTTCATTAACATAGACAACGGCGCAGTCATCCCAAGTTTAACGGTCAGTGCAGAATTCACAGATCCAAACGGTCAGGTATCAACCCTCACCGAAACGCTGACAGATGTGCAGCCACTTTCAGTAAATACGGTAGTATTCGCTGATTCCTACACACCGAGTGCAGTGGGTACTTACGAAGTAACCTTCAAGAACTCTGTTTCACCTGACGAAATTGAGCAATCATTTGTGATTTCGGATGACCACACCTTTGCGCTTGACAATGGCGATCTTATTCCCAACACAAATGGAACATTGGAATTGGATAGCGCCAGTTTCGTTAATGCAGGTTTCCGCTTCGACATCGGCAACGTGTATCGCACAGGACCTACCCCTGTAACAGCTACCCACGTCACTTTTGTATTGGGCAATCATACAGAGCTTTATACTGGCACACCGAGTTCTGATGTCATGTACATCAATATCTACAATGCAGATCCTGATGGCAATGGAACCATACCATATCCAGCTTCACTTTCGTCGTATGCTGGTTTGAACGAAAATGGTGGGCCTTTAATCCCGATAGCATCTGCTGAGTATGTTATCAGTGACACTGACGAGGATTTCCAGTTTACTACCATTGAACTGCCCAACCCCGTTACGCTTGCTGCCAATAAGATGTATTTGGTTACGGTTGAATACAATGGCTTGGAAGCTGGTTCTGGCATTCCCCCAAAATTTGCTTTTGGCGGCGATACCCGACCCGGTGGTGAGGTTGGCAGTATGATATTCGATGACAGCCTTCGTACAGATGGATTTGGGGTAAATTACTTCCTGCGCCTGCACCTTGATGGCTTTGCCACCAGTACCGACAACCCGCTGGACGACCGCAAAGTATCCGTTTCGCCAGTGCCTGCGGCAAATACCGTCAACCTTGAACTAGACTTGGACCACGTAGCCTCCGAAGTGGAAGTACGCATCCTTGACTTCACGGGCCGCATCGTCAGCACCCGCACTTTGGAGAACGTACAGAAAGGCCGTTACGGATTTAATGTGAGCCAGATGGCGAATGGGACTTATTTCATGTCCATCAATACACCGGAGGGCTTCAGGTCGAAGAAGTTCCAGGTGATGCACTAAGCGCAATAACCGCTTCGAAAGTAGAAGCGTAGCGATAAGAATTGGGTTTTGGCCTAACTTTGCTGGGCCAAAACCCATTTTTTTTTGGATGACCATAAAAAGCAAATTCACCTCAGTACGTAAATGAAATTAGTTCAGAAAATAATTTGCACAAGTGGTTGATTATCAGCGCAATTTCTAATTTCTTAATTTCCAATTTCTACTTAATGTCCAGCAAATACGACCTTGCCCCCTCCCCTGCCTTCGTCCTCGATGAAGCATTGCTCCGCAAAAATCTCGAACTCATCGATGGCGTGCAGCGGGATGCGGGCATCGAAATCATATTGGCGCTGAAAGGCTTCTCTATGTGGAGCGTCTTTCCTTTTGTGAAACAATACCTGAGCGGCGCAACGGCCAGTTCGCTGAACGAAGCACGGCTCATTTTCGAGGAAATGGGCTGCAAGGCACACACCTATTGCGTAGCATACCTGCCCGACGAGTTCCAAGAAATCATGCGGTACAGCTCGCACCTCGTCTTCAACTCCGTGGCGCAGTACGAGCGGTACCGCCCACAGGTGGAGGCTTTCGGTGAAAAAATCACCTGTGGCATCCGCTGCAACCCGGAATACTCGGAAGTGGAAACGGAACTATACAACCCCGCCGCACCCGGCTCCCGCCTCGGCGAGGTGGATGCCGCCTTTGCCAACGGTTTGCCGGAAGGCATAGAAGGGCTGCACTTCCATACCCTCTGTGAATCAACGAGTTATGACTTGGAAAAGACCTTGGCGGCGTTTGAGCAGCATTTTGGCCACCTCATTCCGAAGGTGAAATGGGTGAACATGGGCGGCGGCCACCTGATGACCAAAAAGGGCTATGACACGGTGCACCTCGTCCGCCTGTTGCGCAGCTTCCAAGAAAAATGGGGCGTGGAAGTGCTGCTCGAACCGGGTAGCGCCATCGCATGGGAGACCGGGGTGCTCGTCAGCACCGTGCTCGACATCCACGAGAGCCGGGGCATCCGCACGGCCATCACCGACATCTCGTTCACGGGCCACATGCCCGATACCCTCGAAATGCCCTACCGGCCCCGCATCACGCATGTTGACCATAATGGGGAGGCTATATCTGCCTCAAACACCCCCCTTTTAGGGGGGGCAGGGGGGGGGTACCGAATCGGCGGCGTCAGTTGCCTTTCCGGCGACTATATGAAGGAGTATTATTTTGAAAAAGAACTAAAGGTCGGCGACCGCATCATTTTCGAGGACATGATACATTATACCATGGTGAAAACCACCACTTTCAATGGCGTCCGCCACCCTGTCATTTGCATCCTTCGGGAAAATGGCGAACTGGAAACGGTTAAAAAATTCGGCTACGAAGATTACCGGGACCGGTTGTCATGAGCAGAATGACCTCATTCCTCCATGAATGGAATCCGAATGACGACCCTTGTGCCTGTTGGGGTTCCGGCTTCATCCTTTAGGTCAAGGATTTCAAAGGAGGCGGGCTTTCCTTTCTCTTCGGACAATAATTGTAGGCGGCGCTCGGTGATTTTCAACGCTTTGGATTCGTGCCCAGCCTCTTTGCCTTTTGCAGCAGCATCACGCCCTTTGCCATTGTCCTCCACACTGCATATCAAGGTGTCGCCTGATTTTTCAAACCCGATTCGCACCATACCTAGACCCTGCCTGCTCGAAAGGCCATGCCAAATGGCGTTCTCCACGAAGGGTTGCAAAATCATGGTGGGGACGAGCACTTCTTCTGAATTTATATCGTCTTCCACCGTTATATTGTATCCAAATTTTTGTTCAAAGCGCATGGCTTCGGTTTTTATATAGAGTTCCATAAGCTCTATTTCGTCGGCAATCAATATACGAGGCTTGGCTGCAAGGTTGAGTATGGTGCGCATCAACCTGGCAAAACGGCCCAAGTATTCATTGGCGGTATCAATATCCCGTGAAAGGATATAGCTGCTGATGGAAT
>JANPLH010000528.1:0-12785 GCA_031426435.1 Saprospiraceae bacterium
GGAAAAGACAAAGACGATAGGGTTGACATTCCCCTCCGTGATGTCCCGGATGGCCTGCCCGAAATTGATGACGTAGGTGGCGCTGTCCCGAAGCACCTCGTCCTCGGAGAAGATGACTTGGATGGTCTTTTTGCGACGCACGATTTCAGGCCGCTTGGCTAATGGCGGCGAGATGACGACCTGCGTGAACACATCTTTCAGTTCCACCCATTCATCAAAGGCCAGCACGATGTCCTGTTTCTTGAAGCGGGTCTGGTAGTTGCGGGTCGAGCGGAGGGAGTCGAGACGGGGCGGGTCGAGGTCTTTGGGGCCACCTTCGGGCGGGATGGGTTGGGCGCAACTTGCCAGCAGGCAGTAAGCAGCAAGCAACAGGCAGCAGACAGTCGGCAGAGCGCAGTAGCCAGTGCTCCTCCATGCCAATTGAGGGCTAAACAGTTTTGGTATTTTCAAAAAGCCTTTTTTCATAAAACGCCGCAAAGCGGAGCCAAAGATGCTGTATTTACCCAAGTTTAACAAAAAACGGTGGACGGCTAACGGTTAACGGTGGACGGCTAACGGTGGAAGACCCTCCGTCAACCGTCCACCGTATGCCGTTTACCGTTCCTCCGCATCTCGACGTTCCTCGGATGGAAATTCAGTACCGTCTCTTTCAGGTAGTCGGTATCGAGGTGGGTATAAATCTCGGTGGTGGTGATGCTCTCGTGGCCGAGCATGTCCTGTACGGCCTTGAGGTCGGCACCCCCTTCGATGAGGTGGGTGGCGAATGAATGCCGGAAAGTGTGCGGACTGATGTTCTTCTCGATGCCCGCTTTTTTCGCCAAATCTTTGATGATGAGAAACACCATGATACGGGTCAGCTTGCTGCCCCGGCGGTTGAGGAAGAGCACGTTCTCGCTGTCCTTTTTTATTTTCATGCGCTGCCGGACGCCATCTGTGTAGAAGCCGATATGCTTCACCGCCTCGTCGCCGATGGGCACGAGGCGCTCCTTGTCGTTTTTGCCCAAAACCTTCACAAAACCCACATCGAAATGCAGGTTCGATATGCGGAGGTTTATCAACTCCGTTACCCGCAAACCGCAGGCATAAAGTGTTTCGAGGATGGCCCGATTGCGCAGCCCGAGCGGGTCGCTGTGGTCAATGGCGGCAAGCATCCGCTGTATCTCGTCATAGTTCAGCACTTGTGGAATCTTCCGGTTCAGCTTGGGGGTTTCGAGCATCTCGGTGGGGTCGGTCAGCAGGATGTCCTCGATGAGCAGGTAGCGGTAAAACGCCTTGATGCCTGAGATGAGCCGTGCCTGCGAGCGCATGTCGAGGCCGAGTTCGTTGAGCCATTTGAGCATGGCCTGAAAGTCGGTCAGTTTCAGGTCGCCGGGGCTGGGCAGGGGCGGGGTTGGTTGCCCTTCCCCAAGAGATGAATCGGGCAACGCTGCGGCCTGCTCCATGCGCTGGATTTCAAGGTACTGCACCAGCTTGCCGATGTCCCGCTGGTACGCCTCAATGGTGTTGCCGGACATGGAGCGCTCCAAAAGGAGGTAGGCATGAAAGCCTTTGATGTATGAGTTCCACATTGTCTTTTAATGAGTCTTATTGGCTATCCCTACAACTTCACCCGTGGGTCCACCCATCTATAAAGCACATCCGACACTAACATCCCCACCACCGTCAATACCGCACCGAGCATCAGTACGGTGAAAACGATGGGCCAGTCCTGTTGCCCGATGGCTTGCAGCGTCAGCCAGCCCATGCCGGGGATATTGAAAATCCACTCCACGGCCACCGACCCCGCTATTGCCGAAGGCACCACCGACGCCAGCAGCGTGATGAGCGGAAAAAGCGCATTGCGGAAGCCATGCCGCCAGATGACGGTGCGCTCCGGCAGCCCCTTCGCACGGGCCGTTCGGATGAAGTCCTGCCCCAGCACATTGGCCATGCCGCCCCTCGCTTGCCGGGCAATATAGGCTATGGACGGAAACGCTACGCAAACAATAGGTAGCAAGAGGTTTGGTATTGCCAACCCGATTTGCCGCCACCAAGGGGCGGAAGTAGGTATGTCGTTGGGGAAGCCAGCAGGAAAAAAATTCATGCTGTACTGCGGGTTGGTAAAAAAGACCAACAGCAGGGTTGCCACCCAAAACGCTGGCATCGAGTAGAGCATGAACAGCCCGATGGTGGCAGCCTTGTCGAAGGTTTTGCCCTGCTTCACCGCTGACCAAACGCCGATGGGAACAGCCAGCAAAAAGGCCAGGGCAATGGCCGCCAAATTGACCACCAGCGTCCAAAATAGAGCAGGCTTAACCTTGTCGGCTACGGCCATACGGTGGCTAAGCGAGGTGCCGAAGTCGCCCCGAATAAAGCCCATGAGCCACGTATGGTATTGATTGTCAAGGCCGTACCAATGGAAGGCGGGCAGGCGCAGTTTGCCGGGTGCGGCTTCGGCCCGCATGGTTTCGTAGTTTTTTTTGAGCTTGGAAAAATCAGTGCCGAGCGCCGCCGCCAACGCTGGGTTTTTGCCGAAGGCAGCTCCCATCTCGTTTAGTCGAATGCTGATGGCCCCATCAAGGTATAGGGTGTAAAGCTCCCGTATTGGGCTTTTGAGGGGTATTGCTGCCGCAACGAGGGCGCTGTCCTTTAGGCCGAGCAGTTGGAGGTCAATGGAGCGGATGCCGTTGTACCACGCCTGCACCTGCGGCCAGTTGCCATACTGTGCAACGAGTTTTTCGAGCGTTTTCCGGCGGTGGCTGATGGCTATTTTATGAAGGGTATCGGGATATGCCTGAGCGGTAATCGAGCAATAAAAGGCGGGTTTGTCCAATTTCAAGGTCTGAGCAGCTTGGGCGTAGCCCTGTTCAGCATTCGCTAAATCTTGTGGCGTGGAGATTTTCCCAAAAACATCCTCCCCTAAGTACTGCGCCACGGGGTCGCCGGGCGAGAGCCTGCTCAGGCCAAACGACAGCAGGCTGATTAGCAGCAGCGTTGGCAGGAACATGAGGATGCGCTTGAGGAGGTAAAGGAACATGGGTTGATTGCTGGGATTGTTGGATTGTTAAGATTGTTGGATTGCCAGGTAACCCAATAACAATCCAACAATTTAACAATCCCAACAATCATTTCTTCAACTTAAAATGCTGCAACGACGCCCCAAGCCTGCTCACCACTGGCTCGAAGCGTTGGTGGACGGCCATTTTTTCGAATGGCGTAAGTTGGAAAATAACGGGTTGCTCGTCATATATCAGCTGCTGAAATTCCTCGTAGAGCTTGTTGCGGGCGGCTTCGTCGGTTGTGATTTGGATTTTGTTTATAAGTGCATCGGCAGTTGGGTTGCTAAACCAAGCGTAGTTGCTGCCGCCGGGTTGGGCGCTGTCGGAATGCCAAAGCTGCTTGGGGTCGTCGGGCAGGGGAATTGTTGCTGCGGCCCTGCCGCCAAGGTCGTACTCGCCGTTCTTGAATCTTTGCCCCAAAACCTTTGAATCAACGCCATTTGCCTCGATTTCAACGCCGATTTTTTGCGCATTACTTTTCATCAGGAGGGCGAAGTTTTCGGCAAATGCACTACCCGCTGGGAAAATATACTCCAACTTCATTTCCACAACTGCCCCATCAATGGTCTTGTCCACAATGCCGTTGCCGTTGCTGTCCTTCCAGCCTGCTTCGGCCAGTAGTTTGCGTGCCTCGTCGAGGTTTATGGCAATGGGTTTCATGGTCTTTAGGTAGTATTTTTGGTCGGGCAAGAACGGTCCAACGATACGCTCTGCAAGGCCATCGTAGAGGTCTTTTATGACCAAGTCCATGTCAACCGTGTGGGCGAGCGCTCGGCGTACCCGCTTGTCAGATAGCTTGGGGTTGCGGTTCTGAATGGTCGTCATGTAAATCTTATAGGTCGGCGGCGTCTCGAAGGTGTAGATGTTTTTAACGAAATCAACTTGCCGCAGCTCAGTAAATAGCTTGGCGTCCAATTCGGGAGCCACGTCAACGCTCTCGTCCTTTACCGCTGCGGTGGCTGCCACTACGTCTTTGATGGGGATGAACACGATGGTGTCGGGGTAGGCTTGCAGCAAGCGGTAATGCCCGGCGAGTTTTTCGCCCCACCAATTCTGCTTCTTGGCCAAAACCACCCGCTGGTCGTCCACCCATTCCACCAACTTGTAGGGACCGGAGCCCGAGACGGTCTCACGGGCGATTTTTGGCGTATTGTAAAAGTCAAAGAACTGTTGTAGGGCAGGGTCATCGGCTATCTTGGCTGCTTTGGCGGGGTCGGTCAGTTCGTTTAGGCTGAATTTTTTCATCAGGCCCTGTGGGTCATAGATATGCTCCGGCAGTACCACGAAATTGGAGATGCCCGCCAAGTTGAGCATGTACTTGTTGTTGGTGAAAACCGTGAACAGCTTCGGGTTTGCATCGTCCACCTCCAAGTCACGTACAGCGGCGAGGTAGGGCAGGAAGCGCGCCAAGCCCATCTTCGGGTTGAACGCCGCCTTCAGCGAGAATTCGAAATCTCGCCCAGTCACTGGCTTACCATCATCCCAAACTGCTTCTGAGTGTATTTCATAAGTAAACGATTGTCCACCCTTGTACTCACCTTCGGTAATGTCCAGCACCACTGGGTCAGCCTTCACGAGCTGCGGCACCAATACAAGCTTTTCATAGTCAAAGCCCATCGGGTACTGGTAAATCAGCTCGAAGGCGGCGCTCTCATACTTGGATCGGTAAAGCAGCGGGTTCAGTGTGGTAATGGCTACAGGCTGGCGCACCCGCAGCGTATTGTCGTTGTGCTTCCAAGTGGGCTTGTCGGGTTTACAGGAGTTGCAGGAAAGTGCGAGCATCAGGGCTACCACAGAAGATAGGACAAGGAGGATTCGCTTTTTTTTCATCGTGATTTCTTTTTTTTGAACCAAGGACAACGAAAAATGTCCTTGGGTTTTGAACGCCCGAAGATATGCGAAATTTACAATAGACAAGCTGCCTCCTACGCCTTGCTAACCTCACCTTTTTCGTTCATCACCTTCGACTGGTGCGCAATGCTCTCCTCGTGCACCGCCTTCAGTAATACTTCGATGAACTCTCCGCTCAAGCCGAGCGTGGCACCCTTGGCTACTGCATGCTCCAAAATCTCGTTCCAGCGGGTTGGCTGGTAGATGGAGATATTGTTCGATTTTTTATACTCGCCAATCTGGTCGGCCAGCTTCATGCGGGAGCCGAGCAATTGCAGCAATCGGTCGTCAATATCGTCAATCTGGTGGCGCAGGAAGTCCAGTGATTTCAAGAAGTCGGCGTTGCTTGTCGTCAGCTTACGGGCGGTCAGTTGGCGCACCATTTCACCGTAACCAATTGGCGTGATTTGCTGCTCGGCGTCGCTCCATGCCTCGTCCGGGCGGGGGTGAACCTCCGTCATCAGGCCATCGTAGCCAAGGTCAAGGGCTTGCTGCGCAATGGGTGCCAGCGTGTCCCGCCTACCGCAGATATGGCTGTGGTCGCAGATAATTTGCAGGTCGGGGAAGTGCCGTTTCAGTTCAATCGGCAACTGCCAGAGTGGGGCGTTGCGGAACTTCGTCTCGCCATGCACCGAGAAGCCACGGTGTATCGCCGCAATGCGGGTGATGCCCGCCTTTTGTATGCGCTCGATGGCGCCCATCCACAGCTTGAGGTCAGCATTTACGGGGTTTTTTATCATCACCGGGATGTCCACGCCCGACAGCGCATCGGCCACTTCTTGCACCGAGAAGGGGTTCACCGTCGTGCGGGCACCAATCCAAAGCACGTCCACGCCGTATTTCAGCGCCTCAAAGACGTGCTGCGTCGTGGCCACCTCAGTCGTGGTTTTCAGGCCCACTTCCTGCTTCACCCGGCGTAGCCAACCCAAGCCCACCGTGCCCACGCCCTCGAAGCCGCCCGGCTTGGTGCGGGGCTTCCAGATGCCCGCCCGGAAGAGGTCAATGCCCTGTGCGGCAAGGCCGTGGGCGGTCTCCATCACTTGCGCCTCGGTCTCGGCGCTGCATGGCCCGGCGATGAGAATCGGGCGCTCGATTTTGTCGAAAACAGGTTGGAAAGTCATAGGTAAACGGTTGACGGCCAACGGTTGACGGTCAACGGTGGGGCTGTGTCGCCGTCCACCGTTTACCGTCCACCGTCCACCAGTTTAAGGTAATATTTTGCGGATTCCATTCGCCTCCACCATCAACTGGTGGATGGCCTCAAAATCCTTTTTTATCAACAAACTACGGAAGCGGGACAGCACGCTGATGTGCTCGTCCAAAACATCCAAAACATTGTCCCGGTTTTGGCGGAAAATGGGCGTCCACATCTCCGGCGAGCTTTTCGCCAAGCGCACCGTGGAGGCAAAGCCGCTGCTCGCCAGCTCAAAAATCGCCTGTTCGTCCCGCTCCTTTTCCAGCACCGTGAGCGCCAGCGCAAACGAGCTGATATGTGATATATGCGACACGTAGGCCGTGTGAATATCATGCTCCTGCCCGTTCAAGTGGGCGATTTTCATGCCCAGCGATTGGTACATCCGCTCCACCAATGCCACGGCGTTCGGGCTGCTTTTTTCCGCTTCGCAAATGACGGTGTACTTCCCCTCGAAGAGCCTTGGTATGGCCGCCTCGATGCCGCTGTGCTCTGTGCCCGCCATCGGGTGCGTTGCCACGAACTGCGGGCGGTTGGGCAGTGCGTCCACGAGGTCGAGCAGCCGCTGCTTCGTCGAGCCAACGTCAATCACGACTTGTGTTTTTATTTGCCCCGAAGGGACAAGCGGTAAAATTTGGGGCAATACTTCCATCGCCACATCCACGGGCGTTGCCAAGATGACGAGGTCAGCCTTTGCCACGCCCTCTTCCAGTTCGCAAGCCTCGTCAATGATGCGGCGTCGCAGCGCCTTATCGAGGCTGTTGCGGCTGGCATCCACGCCGATGACGTGGTCGGCAAAGCCGTTTTCCTTGAGGGAAATGGCCATGCTGCCGCCAATGAGTCCGACACCGATGATTGTTACTGTCATTGTTTTTTTTATTATCGAAGGCAATCTCAACGTCATGCTGTGCGTCGCCTTATCATTGCCGGAGGCAATCTGCGGCGTCATGCGTGATGTCCCTCATGGCGTTGCAGTTTGCCTTCGGCAATGACAAAGCGGCTTATAACGAGACAGCACTTTCAATTTTTTTTGCCCTTGAAATCGCTGTTTCAAAAACCTCCGCTTTGTTGCACAACGAAATCCTCATATACCTATCCCCATTCGAGCCGAAAATGCCGCCCGGTGTAATGAAAACATGCGCTTCGTTCAGCAACAAATCTGTCAGTTCGTAGCCGCTCTGGTACTGCCCCGGCACCCTCGCCCACACGAACATGCCCGTGGCGGTGGGGTCGTACTCGCAGCCGAGCAGGTCGAGCAGTTGGCAAGCTAATTTTCGCCGCTGGCGATAGGTGGCGTTCAAGCTGTCGTACCAGTCTTGCGAAGCACCCAAAGCCAACGCCGCCGCCAGTTGCACAGGCTTGAACATGCCAGAGTCCATGTTGCTCTTGAACCGAATGACGTTGCTAAGGTAATCCGCCCGGCCAGCCAGCACCCCAACCCGCCAACCAGCGAGATTGTGCGATTTGCTTAGGGAGTTCAGTTCCAATGCCACGTCCTTTGCGCCAGCTACCGAAAGCAAGCTCAGATGGGCGTCATTTAAGATAAAACTGTATGGGTTGTCGTTGACAATCAGGATGTTATACCGTTTGCCGAAGGTGATGAGTTTTTCAAAAAAAGCGGTGTTTGAATGTGCGCCCGTGGGCATATTGGGGTAGTTCACCCATAGGATTTTCGCCCGGCTGAGGTCGGTTTGTTCCAAGGCTTCGAGGTCGGGAAGCCATCCGTTTTCGGCGGTCAATGGTACTTCCACGACCGTTGCACCAGCTAATTCCGAAGCAGCCCTATAGGTCGGGTAACAAGGGTTGGGTACAAGGGCCACATCGCCAGGTTCGAGGAAGGTCATGGCGATGTGCATGATGCCCTCCTTCGAACCGATGAGCGGCAACACCTCGGTAGCAGGGTCGAGCTTTACCCCAAAAAACCGCCCGTACCAGTCGGCAAAGGCATTGCGAAGCTCCGGGATGCCGACGTAGCTTTGGTAAGCGTGTACATCCGGCAGGCAACTTTGCTCGCCCAGTAACTTCGACACTTCCGGCAGCGGCGGCAGGTCGGGACTGCCGATGCCGAGGTTCAGCACGTCAATGCCCTGGCTGCGCATGGCAGCTATTTCCTTGAGTTTTTTTGAAAAATAATACTCTTGAATATTGTCGAGCCGTCGGGCGGGATTGATTATCATTGTTGAATTGTTGTTTGAAGTCAAGGTTTGCGTCGCTATTGTCATCGCAGAAGGTGACCTGCGGCGTCATGCGTGGAGTTCTTCGTGACGTTGCAGTTTGCCTTCGGCAATGACAAACGTGATATGGACGCTACTCGAAGAACCTCCCTTGCCGATACGCCCCCAGCACCTCCAAGCTGTGCGTGAATGGACGTATCGCCTCCACCGCCGCCTGCCATTCACCGCTTTCTTCGGTCACGAAGTCCACAAAAAAGAAGTATTCCCAAGGCCGTCCTTCGATGGGAGCGGACTGGATTTTCGTCAGGTTGGCCCCGTGGGCCGAGAGGGCGGCGAGCACTTTGTGCAGGCTGCCTACCTCGTGCGATAGCGAGAAAAACAAGGAAACCTTGTCGGCGGCAAGAACGGGCAATGCCTCGGCCATGCGCTCCAATACAAGGAAGCGGGTGAAGTTCTGCTTGTTGGTTTCGATGCTTTCGGCGAGCAGGTCAAGGCCGTACATGCTGGCGGCGAGGTGGCTGGCAATGGCGCCCACGCCCGTTAATTGTTGCTCCGCAATGCGCTGGGCGCTCAGGGCGGTGTCCTCCATTTCCACTAGGCGGATATGGGGGTGCTGCGCAAAGAACTCGTCGCACTGGGCAATGGCGATGGGGTGCGAGTGCACTTCCCGCAGGTCCTCGATGCGCTGGCCAGGCAATGCCATCAGGTTCTGCCGGATTCGGAGATAGACCTCCCCGACAGCCCGCAGCTTGCTGGCCGTGAGCAGCCGATAGTTGCCGATGATGCTCCCGGCGATGGTGTTCTCGATGGCCATGAGACCCGTGTCAGCAGCGTCGTTTTCCACTTGTTCCACCATTTGGCGAAAGGTATGGGCTGGCACGATTTTCACCCGGTCGGCCCCGAAGAAATGCCGTGAGGCAATATCATGAAAGGCTCCTGGTACGCCCTGAATGGCGACACGGAGATTTGGCTGTGCTTCGCAATCAGCGGCTACATTGGTCTCGGTCATTGTTATTATGTTACTCATTTTCAATGTTTTATAAAAAAAAAGCCCCGGCACTGCGGGGCTTTCGTTTTTCTTTTTCACAAAAAAGCAAACCAAAAGTCCCCTAAGGCAAACCCCAGAAAAAATAAGAACCAAAAAAGAAATTAACTTGGTTAGGCGACATGGCTACTTGATTAAAAGGCAAAAAAAAAGCCCCGCAAGCGGGACTCTTTGATTTTATTTTCAAACCTAGTTGAAGAACAAAATGCTTTAGCCCCGTTACGATTGACCGTAAAAGTAAAAGCTAAACCAAAAATTGTTCGAGTACAGGTTCATCTTGATTTCAATTATGCGGCAAACTTAGGCGTTAAAATGATATGACGCAAGGGAGAGTAAAAATTAGTGTAAAAAATAAACTAAGTTTCAATCTCACTCCACCAGTTTTCCCTCCAGCACTTTACGTTGTAGCACCTCCGACTTTCCGCCATATTCCATTGCCTTTTGCCAAAGTAACAGGGCGTCGTTAGCCTTGCCGAGCTGATATTGAATATCGCCGAGGCGCTCTAATGCTGCGGGGTCTTTGGGATTCAATTGCAGTGCATCATTGAGGGCTTTTTCGGCTTGTGGATATTTTTTGAGTTGGTAGTGCGATTCGGCGGTTTCCCGCAACACGTTGAAGCGGAGCGGCGGATTCTTGGCGGTCATAACGATGGCCTGTTGCAGGGTAGACAAGGCGTCATTGGGCTTGTGCAAGCCATTGTAGCCGATACCGTTGAAGTAGTAGGCCGTGGCTTGGCTGGGGAAAAGGTCGAGCGCCGCTTCGGAGGTCTTCACGAGGTTTTGGTAGTCTTTTTTATCGAAATAAATAAAAAGCACCTGCTCCCAAACGGCCCAAACATTGTGGTCGAGTTCAATGCAGCGCTTGTACTCCTCCAGTGCCTTGTCGGGCTGGCCGCTGTGGTAGTACACGTCGCCGAGCACGGAATGCGACTTGGCGACATTGGGGTGAACCGTGGCCAACAGCGAGGTCAGCGCCAGCAGCGAATTGCCGAGGCTCTTGTCGTTGGTTTCGGCGAGGCGGGTCACATAGGGTATGATTTCCTTGATTTTGGTGTCAATATCGGTACTGGGATCTTCAAAAACTGGCCGCAGCGAGTTGAGGAATTTGAGGTCGTCAATGCCCTTGGAATCGTCGGCGAGGGCTATCTTGGCACGGGCATCGTTGGGGTCGAGCTTTAGTATTTCCTGATAGGTGGCAGTCGCCTTTTCTTTTTCGTTTGTTTGGTCATAAAATGTGGCCAGCAAATGGCGGTACCCCACGTTGTTTGGGAATCGCTCGATGAGTTCCTGCACCTCTTTTCCAGCTTTTTTGTACTCGCCCATGCCAAGGTAAAGGGTCTGCTTGTGGCGGGTCGTCTCCTCATTGATGCCAATCATTTTCTCCAATTGGTCATAGACTTTGATGGCTTCGGCTGGCAGGCTGGCCCGCACGAGGTGGTAGGCCCATTTGAAATAATAGCCTTCGTTGTGGGGGTCGGCCTTCACGAGCTGGCCGTAGAGTTCGGCGGCGTCTTTGTCCCTGTCCAATTTCTGGTAAAGCTCGGCGAGGTGGTATTTGTACCAAGGGTTGCCAGGGTTCCATTCCACAGCATTTTTCGCCGAAACGAGCGCCTTGTCGGTGTCCTTCAATGCCTCGTAAACACGGGCAAGCTCGTAGGCAGCGGCATCGTTCTTGGGGTCTTTCTCCAGCACCTCCTTGAACTTTACTACAGCTTTTTCCCAATTGCCAAGCAGCTTTTCCCGGTTGCCGTCAATGAATAGCTCGGCTATTTTCGATGCTTCAGGTGTGGATAGTTCTTCCTGTGCTCCCAGCGTAAGGGAAGCCAAGAATAAGAGGGAAAGGAAAAATAGTCTCAAAATGCTATGGTTTTGAAGGGTTTATCGGGTTTAAGCGGTTTAGAAGGTTTAGACTTGTCAAACGCCTAAACTTCCTAACCCCGCTAAACCCCGCTAAACCTCACTCCTTAAAACTGGTGTAATCACCGATGCTCACATCGGACACATGACCCTCATAGGTCACATGGTTGCCGAGCATAGAATCGGTGAACATGGCATCTGAAATGCTCGTGTCGCCCTGTATAACGCTGTTTCTGATGATGCAGTTTGCAATGACCGAATTATTCCCAATAGAGACGTGGGGCCCGATGACGGAATTGATGATTTTTGCGCCAGCACCCACGAAACACGGCTCGATAATGACCGAGTTTTCAATGACCGCCTGCGACGAAACGAGCTGCTCCAACGGCTGCTTAATCTCCAGCATCCGGCGGTTGGTGTCAACGATGTTCAGCTTGTTGCCACAGTCCAGCCACTCGTCAATGCCGCTGGCCCTGAACTTGTAGCCGCCCGCTTTCATGTTTTCCAGCACCGAGGTGATTTGAAACTCACCCTTGTCTCGGATGTTGTTTTCAATCAAAAACTTGATTTGGTCACGCAGGTACTCGCCCTCTCGCACATAATAAAGGCCAACGATGGCGAGGTCGGAGACGAAAACGGGCGACTTCTCCACGAAGTCTGTAATTATCTGCTGCTCGTTTGTCTTCACCACGCCGAAGGAGGAGGGGTCGTCCACTTTTTTCACCCAAATGATGCCGTCCTCGTTGGTATCAAAGTGGAAGTCGGCCCGGAACAGCGTGTCACTGAAAGCAATGAACACATTGCCATTGAGGCTTTCGCTGGCGCAACCAATGGCATGCGCCACGCCCTGCGGGTTAGTCTGGTGGTAAATGCGCCCCTCCGCCCCAAAGTTGTTGGCGATGGCGACGAGTTCCTGCTCTACCTCCTTGCCGAAGTCGCCCGTGATGAAAGCGATTTCCTCGACCTTCCCGCTGTAGCCAGCCGTCAAGTCTTCAACAATGCGTTGTACCATTGGCTTTCCGGCGATGGGAATGAGCGGCTTTGGGAGCGTTAGTGTATGTGGGCGGAGGCGGGTGCCCAGACCAGCCATTGGGATGATGATTTTCATAAAAGAAGTTTCAAATTACTTGAGCAGGTAGTTTGGTTTTTGTTTCTTGCAGCAAACGGTTGGGATTTGATTGACGATATAAGATTACATGATTTCAGATTTATGATTTCACGGGGCGCACATATCGGCGTAATCTCAAATCTGGAATCATGTAATCTTATATCGTCAATCAAAAAAGGTTTGTTGATACGGGTGGCAAATTTCATACCTCATACTTCCTTACCTCATACCTTCACCCCCCCGTACTCCCAAAACCGCCAGCACCCCTTTCCGTCTCCGAAAGCACGGCCACTTCGGCCCATTTAATTTGTTCGTACTTCGCAATGACCATCTGCGCAATCCGCTCGCCAGGTTCCACTGTCTGCTGCTGGTTGGAGAGGTTAACGAGGATGATTTTGATTTCGCCTCGGTAGTCAGAGTCAATGGTGCCGGGGGAGTTGACGAGACCGAGGCCCTTCTTGATGGCAAGCCCGCTGCGTGG
>JANPLH010000529.1:0-13204 GCA_031426435.1 Saprospiraceae bacterium
GGCCATGCCACTGATGAGGGTGAGGGGGGTGCGGAACTCATGGGCAATGTTGGCGAACAAGCGGGTCTTGAGGTCATCCACTTCCTGCAAGCGCTGGGCTTTCAGTGTAGCCAGTTCAGCTTGTTTTCTATAAACATAAAAAATGAGAATCAAAATATTGGCAGAGAGCCAAAGTGAGTTCATCACGAAAAACAGCAGGTTTTTCCAAGGCACCATCTCGGCAGCTGGCATCAGCCAAGGATGTAGAACGGCGGCTAGCACCAGCGTTGCCACATACAGAAAGAAGCTCCACCAAAGTACCCTTGCACTGGGGTATATCATCGAATAGGTCACGCAGGCCAACCCGACGAAAATAAGACCTCCGGAGGTCGGTATGCCGCCCAGTTGCAGAATTGTCCAAAACGAGAGTAGGATGTTGTAGCTGTTGCTGACCAAAACAAACCATTTCATACCCCGCCGTAGCCGCAAGAAAAGCACCAGTTGCACTGTAAAAAAAGCGAGCAGTGCCAAGCCGTATCGGGTAAGGATGCTCAGTTCCAATTGCCAGGTCAGCAGCGTCATAAAAAGAACCATTCCGAACAGGGCAAAGATGCCCACCAGGTAAGCTTTTTTTTGGTTGAACGACTCCTCGGAGTCATTGGGATGGGATACCATACTGCCCACCCATGCTTCGAAACGTTGAATGAGAGGTACCTGCATAGAAAAGAATTTACTGTGCTAACCGAGCTTCAAACTTGCAGGAGTTGCGGCGTCAATTCAGTGATATTTGCTATTGCAGGTAGTGATTTTTATGGAAGGCAAATAAGAACACATTATTTTTTTTATTAATTCTGGCACAATTTTAGTTCATTGCAAAAAAGTATAATTTGACAACAACGGCGAGCATTCCATCGCCAATCGAATCAATAAAAAGATACCTTACCGAAAACAGCATTTCCGAAGAACACTAAATTTTTACGGCAAAACCCACTTCCTGTTCTGGCTCGGAACCGACCCATACTTGCGCCCCGGCGCACAGGCAGTGCATTGCCCATTTTGAATTAGCATGATAATGTTCGGAAACAAAAACCGCAGTTCCATGAATAATATGAAACATCTTTTGGTAGCGCTGGTGGCCTTGTTGGTTATGTCGAAAGCAAAGGCCGATGGCATTTTCCCGATGGATACCTTATACGCTTACTCGCCCGATTGCCAGATGGCCAATGTTTGCCTGCCCATACCAGCAGCAGATTTTTCCAATTACATCATTTTCCAAAATGGCAGCCCGTTCGCCGCAGGCGTATCCGGCTGCAATTTTGACACCACCATCACCTATAGCTACAACACGCTGTTTGGCCTTGGCAACATGGGGCCTTACTACCTCGATGGCTGGTCGATGAACGGGCAGGAGCATGAGGCCATGTTCATGAACATCGTCGAATTGGTGGGTATGCTCAATGTCTGGGACCCCTTCGGCTTTTGGACGCACGACGCCAGCACCCTGACAATCAAAGGCGGCGCTCCCGGCAGCGACTACTCCGATATGAAAGTGACGGTGATGGCCAATTCTACGCAATCCATCATTGGACTGAACCTTGGGCTGCTGCCGCAAGGCTCGGAAATGCAATTGCCCGTGGGCATGAACTCTCTCATTGCCATTGACTTTGCGAGCAATATCAGGGACACGCTGCTGGTGATGATAGAATGCCTTGTATTGCCACCGCCCGTTTATTTCTACGACACCATTCCGGCGGACAGCCTGCCCTACTCCATTTGTTTCAACAATACCAACCTGTTCGGCACGCCTGTTACCATTGAAAACATCTGCCCAGACAGCAGCGGCACTTACGTTGATTTATATTTGGACTCAACCAATTTTTGTGTGAAATATGCTGGCATCCGTTGCGGAGGCACAGAACAGGCCTGCATTGTGGTTTGCGACGATATTGGCATTTGCGACACGACCTATTTGGTCATCACGGTGGACGGCTCCATGTGCCAAGCTGAAGGCCGGAAGGCAGTGGACACGCTGCTCATCAACTTTTCGGACACGTTTTGCCTCAATTTGAGCAGCTTGCCGGGCAATGTCGTTTCCATAGAAAACATCTGCCCCGATGAAAGTGGCGAGAGCGTGGACTTCGATTTTGACCCCGTCACGAACTGCATCGTCTATACCGGCTTTGCCCCAGGCCTCGACCAAGCCTGCTTCCTGATTACCGATGATTATGGGAATACGGACACCACCACCATTTGCGTCTATGTCCGGCTGCCTGAGTCTGGTACAATTATTGACACCATCGCAGTTAACGCAAGCGAAACCTACTGCATTGACACTACTGAATTGGCAGGCAACATTGTAAGCATTACAAATTTTTGCCCTGAATTATCCGGTACCGAGGTTGAGTTTACGCCAAACAACGTATCTTTATGCCTCTTTGCAGAAGGAATCGCCATTGGTACTGATACAGCTTGTATCGTTATCTGCGATGATTACGGCGTTTGCGATACTACTTATGCCTTTATCACCGTAGTGCCAGACAGCGACCCTTGCGCAAATTCCCTTCCCCCTGACGCCGTGGACGATGCGGCTACCACACCGTTGAACACCCCTGTTAATATTGACATTCTGGCGAATGACACACTTGGCAATTGTTTGCCCGTGGAATTGACCGTACTCAACCCCAGCACTGGAGGAATTGGCCCCAACCACGGCCTCACTGTGCGGAGCCCGAACCAGACCGTGGATTATATCCCCAATCAGGATTTCTGCGGGCGGGATACGTTCCAGTACGTGCTCTGCAACCCAGTGGGCTGCGACACAGCAACGGTGGTCATTGATGTTTGTGGCAACGATTTCGAACTGGTCATCTTCAACGGCTTTTCGCCCAATGGTGATGGCGTGAACGAGGTCTTCAAAATCAAGAACATTGACAAGTTCCCGGACAATACCGTTGAGGTATATAACCGATGGGGGCTTTTGGTCTTCAAGGAAAGTAGCTACAACAACACCTGGCAAGGCACCTACAAAAGCGCCGACCTGCCAGATGGGACCTACTTCTACCGATTGGACCTCATAAAAGATGGTAGGAAATTCAACGGCTTTTTGCAGTTGCAACGATAAAGGAGATAAATTGTCGAATTGCTGGATTGTTTGATTGTTATCGTGGCACACATAACAATCAAACAATTCAACAATAAAGCAATCAAATTCAGCATAACCATTCAAAGTAGAATTTTGCAAAATTCCTTCATGATGAAAAAAACATTGACCTTATTCACGTTCATGTTGGTATTGGGGAAAATGGCTTTCGCCCAGCAGGAACCCATGTTCACCAAGTACATGTTCAACAGCTTGGTTTTCAACCCCGGCTATGCAGGCAGCAAGGAATACCTCTCCGTGGGGCTTCTCCACCGCTCACAGTGGGTCGAAATAGAAGGCGCTCCCATCACGCAGACCCTTACTGCGCATACGCCGCTTCGCAACCAACGGGTAGGCGTCGGGTTCAGCGTGTCGAATGACATCATCGGCCCAAGCCGAACCACCAGTGCCAACCTTTCGTATGCTTACCGCATCCCGATGGGCAAGTACAAGCTCAGCGTTGGCCTACAAGGAGGCGTGGAAAACTACAACGCCAACTGGAAAGACGTCACCATTGATGACCCGAACGACCTTGTATTTCAAGAGAATGTCAATATCATATTGCCAAACTTTGGAATGGGCTTGTTCTTTTACAGCAAAAACTTTTATGCAGGCATATCCAGCCCCAAGCTGGTAGAATACGACCTGAAAGAAAGTGGTAATACGGTACAGGACATTTATGCCCGTTCTTCCCGCCACTTCTATGGCATGATAGGGGCAGCCATACCACTCAAGGGTGATGCACTGGTCTTCAAGCCTTCCTTTATCACCAGGAACGTAGGCGCCGACAAGCGACTTTCAAAGTTGACGCCGTTCAAAAATATTGCCGCACCCAACGAGTTTACTTTAGACCTGTCACTGTTGTTTCATCAAACACTTTGGGTAGGTGTATCCTTGAATTCCGCTTATTCAATAAAAGGATTAGAGAACCCAGCCCGCTCCAGCTTTGGCTCCAGCGATGTTTGGGTTTCCTATTTGCTGAAAAACGGCCTTCGGCTCGGCTTTGCCTACGATTATCAACTGACAAAGCTCAACCGTGTAACCAGTGGCGCATTTGAGCTAATGGTAGGTTACGAGTTCGACTTCAGGGAGAACAAAGTCATCACACCTCGTTATTTTTAAGGATTGATGGCCATAAGGAATGAAGGATTGAATGTTAGCATTTCAATCCTTCATTCCTTCAATCCTTCATTCCTTCTATCATTCAATCCTTCAGTCCTTCAATCCTTTAAAGAAAGATAGCCATGCGAAATATTCTCACCCCGGTTTTCTTCCTCTTTTTCGCCTTCGGGGCGATGGCACAGGCAGGCAAGCTAAAGTCGGCGCAGCAAAAAATGAATGACCTTGACTATATCGGGGCCATTGAAATTTACAACCAAGTGTTGGAAAAAAGCGACGACGCCACGGCCAAAATCAACCTCGCCGAAGCCTATCGCAAAATCAACGATACACCCAACGCCGAGTTTTGGTACGGCCAAGTGGTGCGTTTGCCGCAGGCAGAACCCATCCACAAGCTTTACTACGGCATGATGTTGCAGCGCAACGGAAAATGCGACGTGGCCAAGGAGTGGTTCCAGCAGTTCGTTGACCTCGCACCAGACGACCAGCGGGGCACGCACCTCCTAAATGCATGCGATTATGAGGAAGAACTGATGACCAAGGCCGTGTCCAGCTACGAAATCATCAACTGCGACTTCAACTCGGCTTCGGACGATTTCAGCCCGTTTTTCTATAAAAACGGTCTCGTCTTCTCCTCTGAACGGGACACCAACCCCATCATTCGCCGTACCCACAACTGGACGGGCAACCCCTTCCTGGAGCTTTATTATATTGATGCGAAACAACAAGGCAACAAGGAAGAGGGCTGTGGCACCTACACGTTTGGCCGCCCAGAGAAGTTCTCCAACGAAATCAACACCAAGTACCACGATGCTTCTGTTGCTTTCAGCAAGAACGGCGAAGAGGTGTTCTTTACCCGCAACAACTTCCTCGATGGCAAAAAAGAAGCGGACGACGCTGGCATCATGCGCCTGAAAATCTTCTACGCCCGTAGCGAGGGAGAGGGCAAATGGGGCGAACTCCAGAGCCTGCCTTTCAACTCCAACGAATACTCCGTGGCGCACCCAGCGCTTTCGGTGGATGGCACCAAGCTTTATTTCACCTCCGACATGCCCGGCGGCTTCGGCGGCATGGACCTCTACGTTTCCGACAAAGAAAGCGGACGCTGGGGCCCACCGATGAACCTCGGCCCAGACGTGAACACCGAAGGCCATGAGATTTTCCCTTACGTGGCACCGGACGGCAGGCTCTATTTCGCCTCTGACGGACACGTGGGCTTGGGCGGCCTCGACATTTTCTACACCAACTCCAAAGAGAACAACGTGTGGTCAATGCCGGAGAACCTCGGCTACCCGATGAACACAGTAGCCGATGATTTCAGCATCATTTTCAACGAAGAAGGCACCTGCGGCTTCCTCGCCTCCGACCGGGAAGGCGGCGTTGGCCATGACGATATTTACAGCTTCAAGAAGACCGCCCTCACCGTAGAAGTGCTTGTTTTCGATGAAAAAACCGAGGCTCCGCTCGAAGGCGCCATCGTGTATGTTGCTTGCAAGGAGGACTCGATGACCACCAACGCCGAAGGCAAAATCATCTTCGATCTCAAGCTGAACGATGTTTGCAAACTGACCGCCAGTATGGACACCTACCTGCCGGCAGAGGCAGAAGCCAGCACGAAGAACATGACTTTGATGGACAAATTGGAGGTGAAAATCCCGATGCGCCGCTCGGCCATGTTTGAAGTGGAAGGCGTGGTATTCGACGGATTTACCAGCATGCCCATGGAAGGTGTTACCGTAACAATTGAAAACGACTGCGGCCAACCGTTGGCCGAGCCATTCACGACGAGCATCAATGGCCGCTATGCGTTCAAGTTGGACATGGAGTGCTGCTATAAAATCAAGGCGACCATGCCGAACTACTTTGCTGGCATTGCGGAGAATGTTTGCACGAAAGGCAAAACGGAATCTGAGGTGTTGAAGGAGAACTTGTTCTTGCAGCCGACGAATAATATTACGCAAGGAAAGGATGACAAGAGGCCTCCTGTGGTAATTACCAATGACAAAAAAGACAAAAATGGTGGCAAACCGGATGTAGAAAATCCAGACGGAGAAGATGATTCAATAGCGAAAACCTATCCTGGCAAGTTCAAAGAAACCGATCATACCTACTACGACCCTGCTACGGACACCTACGTTGATAAAGACACCCGTATGCCAGCGCATGGCAAATATCCTGATGGCTCTGTTTTTGAAAAAGGCGTGATGAAGAAAAGTCCAGACAAAGGCTGGGTGCCTGGGCCAGTTGAGCAAGGTGACGGCTCTATCGCTTACCTCCTCCATATTTACTACGATTTCGACCAAGCCTCCATCCGGGAAGATGCAATTCCAGAATTGGAAAAGCTGCAAAAGCTGATGGTAGAAAACCCACAGTACATCATCGAAATCGGCTCGCACACGGATGCCCGTGGTTCTGGACACTACAACCACCGGCTTTCACAGCACCGTGCCGATTCAGTGGTTCGCTGGCTTTCCGAAAAGGGCATCAATCGCACCCGCCTAGTGGCCCGTGGCTATGGTGAAACGGTCGGTGTGAACGAGTGTGTGAACAACGTGCCTTGTACCGAGCGGGAGCACCAGATGAACCGCCGCACCGAATTCAAGGTAATCGGCTGCACGGATTGCATCGAAAAGACAGGCAAAATCGTTTCACAGCAAAACCCGAACGTGAAAGTGGACGAGTGCAAGAGCTGCCCGTTTTAAACAGTGGGCAGTTTGACAGTGGGCAGTTTGCAGTTAGCCACGTTCTTTGATTGATGAAGAAAATAATTTGTTAAAATAAAAGCCCTGGGTTTCTTGCCCAGGGCTTTTTCTTTTGGGTAAAAGATAGATTTTTGCGCTGTCGCCCCAATCACCAATCACTAATCACCAATCACCTTTTTTGAACAAAATCATCATCGCCATAGACGGCCACTCCTCCTGTGGGAAAAGCACCCTCGCCAGAGCGATGGGCAATGCCCTCGGCTATGCCTATATCAGTACGGGCGACATGTACCGGGCCGTCACGCTGTATTTCATTGAAAATCAAGTGGATATGAACGACAAGGCCGCAGTTTTGGAGGCTTTGAAGCATATCAAACTCCACTTTGTTGCCGATGAAAACGGCAACCGCATCCACCTCAACGGGCAGGACGTGTCGGAAGAAATACGCAAGATGCACGTGGCGGATTTGGTCAGCCCAGTGTCCGTCATCTCGGAGGTTAGGCGGGAGATGGTGCGCCAGCAGCAGGCAATGGGCCAGCAAAAGGGCGTGGTGATGGATGGCCGGGACATCGGTACGGTCGTGTTCCCGCAGGCCGAACTAAAGATTTTCCTCACCGCCGAGGTGGATGAGCGTGCCCGCCGCCGCTTTGATGAGCTGACCGCCAAGGGACAGCACGTCAATTTTGAAGACGTAAAAAGAAACCTCGCCGAGCGGGACCATATTGACTCGACCCGTGCTGACAGCCCCTTGCGCCAGGCCGATGACGCCATTGTGATTGACAACACCGACCTGAACCATGAACAGCAGCTGGAATTGGCCTTGGACCTGGTGCGAGAGCGGGCGGAGCAGTTAGCGGCAATGGGTTAATCCGCCCTTTTCTACCTTCCTGAAGTAAACGTTATTATTCTTCCTTAAACCACCCCGCATACATCACATAATTGTTGGCAATGCGCTCCACCGTACCGCTGAAAACTTCTGGTGGAATCGCCTTCACCTTTTTGGCAGGCACGCCAGCGTAAATATGGCCGGGTTCCAGCACCGAGTTTTCCAGCACCACGGCCCCGGCAGCAATGAGGCAGTTTTCGCCAACCACGGCATTGTCCATAACGATGGCACCCATGCCCACCAGCACGTTGTCGTGGATGGTGCAGCCATGCACCAATGCCCTGTGGCCAATGCTCACATTGTTGCCAATCGTGGTGCCGCACTTCAGGTAAGTGCCGTGGATGATGGCCCCGTCCTGCACGTTCACCTTGTTGCCCATGCGGATGAAGTTCACGTCTCCCCTAATGACAGCGGTAAACCAAACGCTGCACTGGTCGCCCATGACCACATCGCCGATGATGGTGGCGTTGTCCGCCAAATAGCAGTCATTTCCAAATTGTGGGATAAAGCCCCGGACGGGTTTGATTAGTGCCATATTGGAGGGATGAGGGATGAGGGATTAGTAATGGGGGGCCGGCAACTATGGATATCCCTCATTACTAATCCCTCATCCCTGATTTTAGGACAAATATGGCTGATTTTACCGTTTATACCTGCTTCCGGCGGATTTTTGCCCAAACCCACCTGCGCTTCCACCAAAGCACACCACCGATGAGGAGCAGCGGCCAGATGTTGATGAAGAAAATCACGATGCCCTGCAATAGGTCCCAACCATTCTTCACGCCACCGACGAGCTTGGTCCAAAATGACTCGTGGAAAGCATTAGGCTCCGGCTGGTATTCAATGGCTTGGTAAAGTTCAAGGCGAATGGTGCTCATGCCCACTTGGTCTTTCAGGTAGCGCAGGCGGCCTTCCTTGGCCTCTATCTCCTCTTGGATGATGCGGATTTGCTCCTCAGCATCCAGCACGTCCTTCACGGTTTTGGCCCTGGTGCGCAGGATGTCAATATAGCGGTCACGCACCTCTATTTTGGTCTTTAGGCGGGTGGTAATGTCCACGTACTCCTCCGTCACATCTTGCGAGCTGATGCGCTTGTGGGCGGTGTGGATGGCTTCTGTACCGAGTTCGTTCAGCAGCGAATCGAATCGGGCGATGGGAACCCGAATGGTGATGCGGTTGGTGGTTTCGTAGCTGCTGTTGGTCAGCTCGCTGTCCGAGACGTAGCCGCCATGCTTGGTGGCCAATTGGTTCGCCCGCCGGCTGCTGGCGTTCACGTCCTCCACCTGTATGCGGTAGTCGGCGGTCTTGATGATTTGGCGGGGGATGGGTTGATTGTTGGATGGTTTGACAGTGGGATTGTTGGGCTGTCCGCCTTTGGGTTGATTTGGTGGCTCAGTTGGTTGGGGAGGTGCTGGAGGTAGCGTCTCTTCATCAAGGTCTTGCGGAACAGCCTCCATTTCCTTAGCTCTAGTTTCATCTGACATGGGTGCTGGGGAAGCAGCGGTTGTGCCAGCAGATTCGGCTTTGGCGTAGTCTGGGCTACTTGCATTTTGACAAGCGGAGGCCAAGAAGATGAATAGGCAGGTTGCGAAGCAAAAAAGGAACTGTTTCATAAAATGGATTTGATTTCAGGGATAGATGCAGTTGGCAAGAAAAAGGACACACTACCACTGAAAAATTATTCCCCATAAACCACCTTCATCAACTTTGTCGCCTTGCTCGCCTTGCCATCAATCTCAAAATAGACGAAATAGGGTGCCGCCACGGTGTCTGACAAATCAATATGAAAACTGCCAACAGGCGTCACGTCTAACTTTATTTCCCTGATTTTTTGCCCCCAAACATTGGCAATCACGAGGTTCACCCGCTTGTAGGGCTGCTCGATTTTGTAATCTACCGTGATGAAATCTGCACTGGGGTTCGGATACACCCGCACTTTTACGAGGTCGTCTTTTGTGGTGAATAGCTCGTCGGGCAAAGCATCCCAAACCCGAAAATTATCCAACCCTGCCTCAACTACGTTGGGAGTTCCGCTTCGGTCGGAAGCCGTGACGATAAGGCTCATATCATCGGTGATAGATAGGTAGTTCGCTAAGTTAAAGGTGTCGGCTGGCGTCCATTCCTGCACGCTCATGGAGTCAGCAAAACGGGTGAAAAGCACAGCGCTTTCAAGGCCGTTGGAGATGCTCACCACCAATGAATCGTCGGGCGGGTTGTTCGACCAGACATTGTACCACCAATAATCGAAACTGAGCATAGGGCGGTTGTATTTGCTGCGCAA
Source organism: Saprospiraceae bacterium (assembly GCA_031426435.1). Taxonomy (GTDB): domain Bacteria; phylum Bacteroidota; class Bacteroidia; order Chitinophagales; family Saprospiraceae; genus UBA6168. Next base: position 10,107 of record JANPLH010000529.1, read on the forward strand.
TAGCATGGGCAGCGAGTTGAGGTGGGTCTCCCCGTTGTCCACTTGGTCTTCATGCACAAACTGGCCCGTGTTGCCCGTCACATAGGCGTGGTTGCCGAGGTCGGCCTCCGAGTCGCCAGCTGGCGTGAACTGCTGGTTGGCCGCCCGAATGCCCAATGGCTTGCCACGCTCCCAAAGGCCGTTGTCGGCAGTGCTTTCCACCGTCCAACCGAGGTCGTTGTTGAAGTCGTCCTCATAGCCCATTGCCAAGACATAACTCAGGTCGTTGTCGGTTGAGACACTGAGCGGCTCCGCCAAATTTTCGTATCCCCATTTCCCAATGAAAAGTTCATAATCGCCCTGCAACACATCCTTCAGTTCAAAAACGCCATTGGCGTCTGTCTTTGTAGCGTAGCTAAAATCAAGGTTTTCCAATAAAACCGGTGCATCGGCAATGGGTGCCCCTGTTCCTTTATCCTTCACCGAGCCAGTGAGTGTGAAAGCGGGCAGTGGCACCATTTGCGCATCCAAAACCGTCACCTCGCCCGCCGCCAAAGTTGCGGACAGCACCAAATCAAAATAGCCCTTTGCCTTGAAAAGCACCTCGAAAACACCGTCGCTCGCCTGTCCGGTCTTGTAGCTACCATTGAAACTGGTGGTGGCAAAATTGGCGTCATCTGATAGTATTTCAACACTTGCACCGGTAATGGGCAAGGCCGTCGCCCCATCCGTCACTTTGCCCTCCAGATAGGCGACCCTTGGATAGCTTGGCTTTAGGATAAAAAGCCCGTTTTCGATGTCGGAAGCGGCAATAAGGCCAGATGGAAAATAGGGGTAGGTGGCCCAGCAGCCATGAAACCCGCTTTCGAAATCGGTATTAGTGTCAAAGGATTCCGCCTCAATGAGGTTGGTGGGTTGCGTGGCGTCCAAAACGATGACACCATCCGTGTAATTGGCGATGACCACATGGTTTCCCTTGACATAGACATTGTGCGAGATGACGCCCGTGTTCAGCGTCGCCGTTGGCCGAAATTCGTCCAATAGCCGTATATCATCAAGGTCTGAAATATCGTAGGCTGCCACCGGTGCGTTTGGCCGTTCATCGGTGGAAAAAAGGGTGTTGCCATCCGCCGTTACCCAAACATTGTGGCAAAACTCATAAGGCGTCGGTTGCATTGCCAACAGAACGGGTGTTTGTGGGTTGGAAATATCATACACGCTGAACTGGCCAGCATAGATTTCGGCGGTGTAAAGCTTGCCGTTTTGTGCGAAGCAATCGTGGGCATACGTGGGGCCACTGTACCCCACAAACTGGGGCAGGCCGGGCTGCGAGAACACATCCAAAATGATGATGCCCCCACTGTTTTGGTCGCAGCCGGAGAGATAGCAATAGCCAATATCGTCAATCCAAAGGGTATGGCAATTGAACAAGGTATCCACCTGGTTTGGCAGCACAGGTTTCCAGTTATCCCAACTGACGCCGTTGGGCAGGCCTGAAAGGTCAATGACCAAAATGCCTTCGTCGGTGCCGGGTTGGTCGCAGGTGACGTAGGCATAATGCCCCCAGGTCTGAATGTCCCGCCAAACGGAAAGGTCGCCGGGTATATACTGTATTTCGACAGGGTTGGCGGGGTCGGCGAGGCTCATCACGCTGACGCCGCTGCGCAAACCGACGAGTGCGTATTCCGTGCCATCGGGGGCGGTGTAGCCCCACACGTCGTTGGCCAAGGAAGCGTACTCAGTATGCGATACGAGTTCGAGTTGTTTTTGGGAAAAAAGGGAGGTGGAAAATAAGGCAAGGCTGAGCGTAAAGGCAATTTTGAGCATGGAGGTAGTGGATTGCTTCATAAAAACAATTGGATTTTACTTGCTTAAAAAACTCCAAACAACCGGGCCATGTTTTGCCTTAACGCCTTAATTTCTGGGAAATGGGTGGCCGAGCTTGACATACACAGCCAGCCAAACAAGTTTGGCGGATACAAAGCTATGGAGTCGGCACCAGCACGTACCCATTTTGCGCAAGCTCCCCAAAATCATCAAAGTCCAACCAAAGGTAGCCGTTGGAGCCCCACTCGGTGCCCCAGGAACTGACCACCTCGAAGGCTTCAAGTTCAAGGTTGTAGCCCACTACCATAAAGGGCAGCATGATTTGGCCCGGACCGTTAGGGGTATCTTGCGAGCCAATGGACGTCCAAAAGCGGGTATTGTTCACTTTTTCAAAAGCCCTTGGCACGTTCATTTCCACAATGACTGGATTGCCCCGCATCAGCGCTTTTTGCACCTCGAACACCTTCTGGGACTCCCGGTGGGTTTCCTTGAAAATCTGAAGGTAGTTGGAAATGCGGAACCGGTCGGAACCAGCGGCGTTGTTCGGAATTTTCGGGGAATCATAAGGCACGGCATCAGCACTTACCGTACCGTCGGTGACGAGGAAGCGCAGGCTGTTCTTGATGTCAGGTTTGCCCTCTTTCACGAGGTTCAGCGCCACGAAATCGGGGCTAAGGTTCACCTTGTAGTTCTTCCTGAAATTGGCATAAAACTCCATCGCTGCCGACAAGATGTAGCTCGTGATGGTGCCCCGCTCCCCTACTTTCCGGGGCGGCATCAGGTAGGTCTTGATGCTTTGTTCGCTCATCATTGACTTGGCATTGCTGCCGAGGCCGGGCATGGTGACCATCAGTTGTTCAATCATTTCCGGCGCACTGATGCCGATGGCAGCACCCTTGATGGTGAAGTCAGCCTTGGGTATTGTATCGTTTTGCGCACTAATTTTTGCGAAGAAAAAGAATAAAAATAGGCAGGAAAGCAGCAGGCGGATTTGCATCAAATAAGATTTTGTTTCAAAATGAATTGTCACGCTCAGAACGAGGGGTTTCATTGTTTCATTGTTTCATGGACTCATTGTTTAATGGGTTCATGGACTCATGGCTTCATTGACTCATGGACTCATTGTTTCATTGTTTCATTGTTTCATTGTTTCATTGTTTCATTGTTTCATTGTTTCATCGTCACGGTTGTCGTTAGAGCGCAACCATGAAGCCATGAGTCCATGAAGCCATGAAACAATGCAACAATGAATTTCACTTACAAATCAGCGGCACCAGCCGTTCCACCATTTC
>JANPLH010000530.1:0-8876 GCA_031426435.1 Saprospiraceae bacterium
CATCCATGGTTCCTACTCCCGGCGCCCATGGGAAAACAAACTGATGGGGGCCAGCATGTACCTGCTAGGTAGCCATGTATTTGTTTGGTTTGTGCAGCACAACGTCATGCACCATACCTACACCAATATTGAAGGAATGGATGGGGATATTGGCCCCCGTGGGCCGCTCCGGCTTTCGGAACATGCTCCACTCAAAAAGATGCATCGCTACCAGCACTGGTATGCTTTCTTTCTCTACGGCCTGATGTCCATTTCAAAATTGGTTAGGGATTTCTCGCAGTTGAACGAATACAACAAGGCGGGCATCACCAAGGCACAGCGACGCAGCCCGGCGATGGAATGGGTCAAATTGTTTGGCTTCAAGGCACTGTACCTGCTGGCCATCATTGGCTTGCCGCTGCTCCTAACTGATTTCAATGTTTGGCAGGTTTTGGCGGGTTTCTTCATCATGCACTGGGTGACGGGCGTCATCCTTGCCACCATTTTCCAATTGGCCCACGTGGTGGAAGGTGCGGAGCAGCCGCTGGAACAATCCAGTGGCCTGATTGAAAATGATTGGGTAGTGCATGAATTGCTAACGACGGCCAATTTTGCCAAAAACAATCGCCTGCTGAACTGGTATGTCGGTGGTTTGAACTTTCAGATAGAGCACCATTTATTTCCACATGTCAGTCATATCCATTACCCGAAAATCGCCCCAATCGTGGAGCGCACGGCGCAGGAGTTTGGCTACAGCTATAACATGAAACCAACGTTTATGGATGCTTTGGTTTCCCATGTTCGGCGTTTGAAGGAACTGGGCAAGTTGAAGCCAGCACTCGTCGTAAACAGGCAGTAGAGGCGTTATCAAGCTTTATAATTTTGGTAAACCTTAGTATTAAAGGTTACCTCAGTGTCGGCGTCAAAACAAGTGACGCCGACACTGTTGTTTATACCCCAACATAATTCGACGGCTCAATCCTTTTCAATTCCGCTTTGATTGCTTCCGCAACCTGCAAGCCGTCTATGAACTCGTGGATGTCCGAGCGGGTCACTTGCGCTTTGCCACGGGTCAGTTCCTTCAGCGCTTCATAGGGCTGTGGATAGCCCTCCCGCCGCAGTATGGTTTGTATTGCTTCCGCAACGACCATCCAATTGTTTTCCAAATCATCCCGAAGTTTGGCTTCGTTGAGCAGCAGCTTGTTCAGCCCTTTTTCAATTGATAGCAAAGCAATAAGCGTATGCCCAAACGGGACGCCCACATTGCGCAGAACGGTGCTATCCGTGAGGTCACGTTGCAGTCGGGAGATGGGCAGTTTTTCGGCCAAATGGCCAAAAACGGCATTGGCGAGTCCGAGGTTTCCTTCAGCATTTTCGAAGTCAATGGGGTTCACCTTGTGCGGCATGGCCGATGAGCCGATTTCGCCCTTCACGGTTTTCTGTTTAAAATAGTCCATTGAAATATAGGTCCAAATGTCCCGGCAGAGGTCAATCAAGATGGTATTGATGCGGCTGAGGGCATGGAAGGCAGCGGCAATATTGTCGTAATGCTCGATTTGGGTGGTGTGCTGCGAACGCACAAGGCCCAGGTGGCGGTCCAGGAATTCGTTGCCGAAGGTTACCCAATCAATGGCAGGGTAGGCAACGTGGTGTGCATTAAAGTTTCCGGTGGCTCCGCCAAACTTTCCCCGCCAGGCAATTTTTGAAAAATGAAAAAGCTGCTCATCTATCCGCTCCACGAAAACCATGAATTCCTTGCCGAGTCGGGTAGGGGAGGCGGGCTGCCCGTGCGTACGGGCGAGCATGGGCACGTCGGCCCAGTTTTGCGCAGCATCGAAGAGCAGGTCACGCACTTTTTTGATTTCGGGCAAATAGGTGTGGTTCACGGCATCCCTTGTCAGCATGGGTGTCGCCGTGTTGTTGATGTCCTGCGAGGTAAGGCCGAAGTGGATGAACTCCTTGTATTGGCCAAGGCCAATTCGGTCGAATGCTTCTTTGAGAAAATATTCCACTGCCTTCACGTCATGGTTGGTCGTCCGCTCAATGTCCTTGATTTGTTGGGCTTGTTCGAGGGTGAAATGCGCCCATATAGCTTCCACTTCGCTTAGTTTTGCTGGGTCAACGCCATTGAGTTGAGGCAGCGGCAGTTCGCAGAGTGCCTTGAAATACAGCACTTCCACTTGCACCCGGTATTTTATCAGGGCGAATTCGGAAAAATATTCGGATAGTTGCTTTGTTTTACCCGCATAGCGGCCATCTATCGGAGAAATTGCGGTGAGCATAAGGTAGGTTGTTTTACCCGCAAAGGTAGCTATTAGGAATGAGGGAAAAGGGATGAGTGAAGAGGGAAAAAAAAGTGCCATCGAATGATGGCACGACAACATAACCATGAAAATAATTAACCAAACTTTGTCTCGGATTTTGTTGGGGGGAAAAGTGTCACCGGGAGCCTTTACGAAGGGGGGATTCCGTGCCGTGTCTCCCGGTGAAATGTGTTTCAAAGTGCGAGGGAACAGCCAGTTTTGGGCATGGCCTCGTTTGAAGTCGCTTGGTAAAGTTTACCAATTTGATTTCATTGTAATATTTACCAACTACTATACCAAAATGAAACGGAGCATCATTTTTTCCATATTTTCATTAATTCTTATTTCAACGGCTTGCCAGTTTGCAGAGCCAAAGCCCCCATACGAAATAGTGCAGAGCGCTGTCGAGGATTCAGCGATGGTCGTTGCGGAGCACCCCTTGGCAGCGATGGTGGGCGAGGAAATCTTGCGGGCTGGTGGCAATGCAGTGGACGCAGCTATCGCTTCGCAATTTGCTTTGGCGGTGGTTTATCCCCGTGCAGGCAATATCGGAGGGGGTGGCTTCATGGTCATACGCCTTGCCGATGGCACTTCCGATGCCTTGGACTATCGGGAAAAAGCGCCAGCCGCAGCCCACCGTGACATGTACCTCGATGGAGAAGAAAATGTTTTGGAAACATTGAGCATGGAGGGGCACCTTTCCGTAGGTGTGCCAGGTTCGGTGGCGGGCATGGAACTGGCTTTCAAGAAATACAGCAAGCTGAAAGATTGGAACAAAATCCTCGAACCAGCCATTCGATTGGCTTCTGAAGGATTCGCCATTACACAATCGGAGGCGGAGCGGTTCAATGAATACAAGGAGCAGTTTCAGAAAATGAACCCCGATGCCCGGCCTTTCGTGAAGGATGGCGTTTGGAAAATATACGATATGCTGCGCCAACCTGAGCTTGCCCATACCTTGGAACTGATTCGGGACAAAGGCGCTGCCGGATTTTACGAAGGTGAAACGGCCAATGAAATCGTGGCGGAAATGAAGCGGGGCGGCGGGCTTATCACGCTGGAGGATTTGAAAAATTACGATGCGAAGTGGCGAACACCCATAATCGGAAATTACAAAAACTACCGAATCATCACCATGCCACCCCCGTCGAGCGGCGGGATTGTGCTCATGCAATTGTTGACGATACTGGAGAAATTTCCGTTGGGACAATATGGTTTTCAGTCTGCCAAGTCCGTCCATGCCATTGTGGAGGCCGAGCGCCGAGCTTATGCCGACCGGGCCAAGTACCTTGGGGACAGTGATTTTTACCCGATTCCAGTTGACTCGCTCTTGGATTCCATCTATTTGGCCACTCGCATGCTTGACTTTGATTCCACAAAAGCGACATCCAGTGGCACGCTTGGTCCACAAGTGAAAATCGGGGTGGAAACCTTTGAAACCACGCATACTTCCATCGTTGACCAAGAAGGCAATGCGGTCTCTGTAACCACCACTTTGAACCTGAATTTTGGCTCAAAAGTCATTGTGCAGGGTGCAGGTTTTTTCCTCAATGACGAAATGGACGATTTCAGCGCCAAGCCCGGTGTACCCAACTATTTCGGCCTCATTGGTGCCGAGGCCAATGCCATTCAGCCGGGCAAGCGTATGCTCAGTTCCATGACGCCTACCATCGTCGAAAAGGACGGCAAGCTATTCATGGTCTTGGGAGCGCCCGGTGGTTCTACCATCATCACCGCAGTATTGCAAACGTTGCTCAGTGTCACTGACTACGGCATGTCGCTCGATGAAGCGGTTTGGGCTCCCCGCTTCCACCACCAATGGCTGCCGGATGTGATTACTTGCGAGCAAGCGGCGATAGACACCACGGTGCGAAAGGAACTATGGGACATGGGCCATAAATTGGAAAACGTGGACAGGATGGCGCTCATCAAAGCAGTGCTGGTACTGCCAGACGGCAAGCTGCATGGGGTAGGCGACAACCGAAACCCGGATGACCATGCGGAGGGGTATTAGAAATTGGAAATTGGGAAATTAGAAATTGGGAAATTGTGTGAAAAAGAAAAAAAAGAGCGTGAAAGCTGGCAGGTCACTGCTTTGGGAGCAGCCGCCAAAAGTAAATCGGCTTTAGGATGGCCTCGTCTCTCCATAAAGGAGTAGTGCATCCATAGTACAAAATGTTGAGAATAAGAATGTTGTGGGAAAATAATCTGTCGGTAGGAAATGTAAGACGGGCAAAGGTATAAACGCCTTTCATTCTACCAAACTAAAACGGGTCATCTTTGAAATTTTTTCAAGATGACCCGTCTTCCTTCAAGCGAAGTCCAGGTCTTACTGCTTTACAAATCGTAAATTCTCAAGCTGTCTCCCAATTTGAACCCTGGCAAAATAATGACCTGGACTCAAATGCTCGATGGATACTGGCAGTTCCTCGGTTTCCTGCTCGATGTATAGTTGATACACCAGCCTGCCACCAGTATCGAAGATTAGAAGCTGACCTTCTTCTGCGGTTGGTTCAGGGAACTTCAAATTCACTTCCGAATCGGCAAGGGTAGGGTAGAGGCTCAACATGGCCTTGCCTTTAAAATCAACTGAGACGACTTTGCTGTACTCAAATTGGCCATCGAAGTCCACCTGCCTTAACCGATAGTAGTTGATGCCGGGGGATGGGGATGTGTCTATGAACTCGTAGTCTTGGGATTCATTGGTAGTGCCACTGCCGGGTACGACGCCGATTTCTCGGAACTTGGTGCCGTCGGTGGATTTTTCGATAGAGAAGTGGGAGAAGTTGAGTTCGGAGGCGGTTTGCCAGGATAATTTGGCGTGGCTAACCAAAGTAATCACTTCAAAAACAGACAATTCAATTGGCAAAAGCAAAGTTATAGCGCCAAAAAATTCAACATTGTCTAATCGAATGTTACCAGCTGAAAATCCGTCTGCACCCCAACCATAAATTTTGAACTCCTTGGTATTGCCAGCACTAATAGTTACATCTGATAAAGTGACTACCTGAAGTTGGCATAGATTCGTTGTATTCTGTGTGTTTGTACCAATGGAAGTGCCATCAACATAAACGGCTCGGCTATCAGCACCTGTATCTGAATATCGGCTATAAAATTCTACTCTTTGAATGAGTACATCATAGCCCGGCAATGCAGTTATTGGGAAAACGATAAATTCGTTGTCTGTAACTGCGTCCGATTCAGTAGTTGGGTTAGGGTCTCCTGAATCATAAAATTGATCACATGAAATGGCACCGCCGTTGCATGTAAGATTCAGCATATTAAGGCCCGAACCCAAGGCTGCTAGCCCGGCTGCTACTCCCGTAGAACCGCTGCCAGCGTTGCTCGAAGTGAAGTACCAAGATGCAAGCTGGCCCGAAAGATTTGTTGTGAAAATCAAATAAAACAAAGTGGACGCAAATGCATACTTGTTGTACTGTTTTTGAAAAAAAAGCCTCATCTCAATAATTGTTTCAAGGTGGTTTATAGTGAGCCAGTCCGCTTTAACTCCAAATATTGAACTTACTGCTTTATAAATCTCAGTATTGAAGCAAAATCAGCGGTTTCCAACCTGATAAAATAGTGGCCATTTGGAAGACCATAAACTGGAATTGTAAGGTTAAGGCTTTCTGCCTCAAAATTCTGGGACTTTACTAGCATGCCATTTTGGTTGAACACATGGATTATACCACTTTCATTGGCAGCTTTTTTGTCAAGTTGTAAATACAATTCGGTTGAAGCTATAGTGGGATAAAGCCGTACCCCGCCCTCTCTTCCAAAATCTACAGAAACCACTTTGCTATACTCAAACCTCCCATCAAAGTCAAACTGCTTCAAGCGGTAGTAGTTGGTGCCAGAAAAAGGAGTTTTGTCAACGAACTCGTAGTCGTGGGTTTCATTCGTAGTGCCATTGCCGTTGACAATGCCTACTTCACGAAAGTTAAAGCCATCTTGGCTTTTTTCGATGGAGAAGTGGGAGTTGTTGAGTTCGGAGGCGGTTTGCCAGGTTAATTTCGTTGAAGAATTGAACAAATCTGCTTGGAAAAATGCCAACTCAATTGGAAGAACAGCCGAACTTGAGCCACTTATTGTAAAACCTGAACAACAACTAATATTCATAAATGAGGCTGTTTGTGGCCCAGACCCAGATGCTGCTATAGGCCCACCGACTGTAGCCCAGCTTGTTCCGTTGTATTTGAATAAATAGGCTGTGGTACCGATTGCACTAGAATTCCATTGAAAATCCATGTTTAGGGTGCCGGAGCCATCTGTAATGTTCCATTGTGTTGGAAGTGCTAATGATGGATTTGCCAATCCACTACTAGTGCTTGAAATATTAACTCCGAAAGTACCACCACCAGTCAACCTGCATGGAAGGTATTCGCTAGAGGTTCCTACTGGAAATAGGGTCAGGGCTGATATAGGTCGCAACAATTTGCCCGATTCCGCTAAGATGTAATTACTCGTACTGTTGCCCCAAGTGGCGGGTGTTCCTGTTATGATTGAAACTTCCAGATTATATCCACTCAAGTCTATTTTCCCAGAAGTCAAAGAAATACTGGCAGTTGTTGGCAGTGTGATATTGGATGTTAATGAGACAATACCTGAATTGTTGATGTTGAAAATTGGAGAATTCAGAATTGAGCCTGTAATGGACATGGTTTGGCCACCACCACCAAACTCGATACTTCGAGTACCAGTACCTGTAGCGGCAATGGTGCCCGAACAAGTAAAATCACCTTGAAGCAGAACTTTACCAGTACCACCGTTAGCACCCATTAAATCAAGTGTCCCTCCTGAAATATTTAAATCCCCGCTGATTGATAACACGGGACTGCCTGTACCATTGCCCAATTGTAATTGGGTTCCTGACGAAACGGTAACATCACCGCCTACTGAAACAGTAACTGTTGAACTTGTAAGCCTTAGTTTTCCAGTTCCTGTGTTAGAAATGGTGAAATTGCCATCAATGTTTTGCAAATCCCCTGTCAAGTTAATGGTAGCACCACCATGTGTTGAGCTATTCCAGATAAAGTTGTAATAAGCTTGATTTAAGCCGCCCGGTGTGGCTGTAGCTTTTAAAATTTCACAAGTTGAACCAGTTTCCCATGTTAGTGCTGGTATTGAACCTGCCCCCGAACTTGGATTATGTTGGTAGATACCACCACTTTTTACGGTTTTGGTTCCTGAACCAGATATTGTACCTGCACTTCTAAGTATCCCGTAAACTTGTAAGTCATCTCCAGTTCCATCTGAAATTGAAAGTGTTCCTCCTGTAATATCTATTGTTGCACCTGACGTAATAATTAATTCATCGATAGTTACAGTTCCAGCACTTGAAGAAATCGTGACTGAATGATTTATGGTGATTTCGAGGTCTGACAAACTCGGAGCGTCTAATGCATCTATCCAACTAGTATTATCAGTTGATATCTGCCAAGTTGAGGCAAGTTCCCAAGCGCCGTTGGCTTTTGTTCTATAGTAATAAGGTGGAGGGGGAGTAGTCACACAAACGGTGAAAGTCCCTGAAGAAGTGTTGTAACCATATATTCTAACCAAATAAGATTCTCCAGTTGTTAGACCAGTAGCATTTATAATTTCTGTACTATTTGAGCCAAAGGCATCTGCACAGGCTATGGTTGTGCCAGGGCAAGAGCCAGACCTCAAATCTACTACTGCATCCAACACCCCAACTACTGTAATGATATGGCTTGTTGATGATGCTACAAAGGAATACCATACGTCGTTACTAGTTGTACTTGTCGAACCATCACAAGTTATAACTCCAACACCAGATGATGTGGCACCAGAAGTTGTACCACTTGTGGAACCACCGCAGGATTCTGTAGAATAGGTAGTCAAAGCTATTGCTCCTGAGCATTCATCATTTGCCAATGTGCCCACGCCTGTCAACGAAATGCTGCATGGATTCTCATTGCTGTCATTATTTGCAATGGATATTGAAGCTGTTCTTGTTCCTGCTGCCGAAGGAGTGAATTGAATGACAAAGTCTTTAAAATCACTAGCAATTATCGGACTGGTTGGTTGGGTAGTTATACTGTAGTTGCTGGCATGTGTGCCAGTTATTGTTAATGGCAGAGTTGTCAGGTTCAAGTCCCCGTACCAACATTTCGAATCCTAACTGTTAGGCTAGTACTCGAACCTACAATAACGTTACCAAAAGCCAAGCTAAACCCGCATGCAACATTTGTGTTGATTGGGTATTCCAATTGTATTTCAGGTATACCGATTATGGTTTTCACGTTTGGTGAGGCAAAAGTGCTACCAGAAAACGTTGGTGTTGTTGAATATGTGAGGTCGTTGTCAGCATCGAACCCAGTCCCAACAGTATTGTTTATGGTAGCACCAGCCGCTACATCACAGGTAATGAACAAGTAACGAGTACCAATTGGAAATGCTTGATTTGGGGTAACCGTGAATGTAATATCGCCGGGACTAGGGCTTGAAACGGTTCCAATCGTTTGATCGCCTGAAGAACTGAAAGTAGCATCAGTTGAAAACCAAAGCTTAAAATTAGTGATGTCTCCGCTAGTCCAAGTACCTGCTGTTGTTGCTATAGCTTGGGTTAAAGTG
>JANPLH010000531.1:0-2654 GCA_031426435.1 Saprospiraceae bacterium
AGCACCTGCCCGACAATCGAAACCGCAATATTTTCAAATTCGTGTCGGCCATTGCTGCTGGGCTGCTGTTGTTGGTGCTCACAGTCGCTGGCAAACAGGCTGACCTAACGACTTCCACCAATATTACGAACCAAATCGGTACGGTCGAAAGCCTCGGCATGAGCCTCTTCAACGAGTTCTTGTTGCCGTTTGAAATATCCGCACTCCTTTTCCTATCAGCAATGGTAGGGGCGGTGCTATTGAGTAAAAAACAGTTGAACCCCTGACCCCTAAAGGGGAACCTAAGCTGCAAATGTGCGGGTTAGGTTCCCCTTTAGGGGTCAGGGGTAATCAAAGAAATGCCAATCAACTACTACCTTTTCCTCTCCGCCGCCCTGTTCAGCATTGGGGCGTTTGGGGTGATGTTCCGAAGGAATGCCATTCTAAAGTTCATGTGCATTGAATTGATGCTGAATGCGGTGAACCTCCTCATGGTCGCCTTTTCAACCGTATGGGGACAGGCACAAGGGCAGGTGTTCGTGTTTTTCATCATGGCCGTTGCGGCAGCAGAAGTAGCCGTGGGCTTGGCCATCTTGATGATGATTTTCCGAAACATCCAATCAACCGATACATCAATTTTGAGCAAAATGAAATGGTGAAAACAGGGGTGAGGAACGAGGGATGAGGCATGACCATTGCCCATTCATCCCTCATTCCTCATCCCTCATACCTAAACTTGTGGATTTAATCATAAAAATAGCCGCCTTCGCCCCCCTTGTCACTTTTGTGGCCATCATGGCGGGGTACAAGTGGATGTCAAAAACGCAGACGGCCTGGATGGCCTGTTCGAGCGTGTTCGTTTCGTTTATTTGCTCCGCAATCGTGTTTTACGACCAAGTCGTGAACCCGCACCAATCGGTGGTCAGCGTTTACGAATGGATTTCGAGCGGCACTTTCCAGTCTGGGTTCAACTTCCTGATTGACCGGTTATCGGCTACCTACATGTTGTTCATCACGGGCGTGGCTTTCCTAATCCACTTATTTTCAGTGGGTTATATGTGGGAGGACGACGGTTTCCGCCGCTTTTTCTCCTACCTCAACATGTTCACCTTCCTGATGCTGGTGCTCGTCATGGCCGACAGCTTACTCATTACCTTCATCGGTTGGGAGGGCGTGGGCTTTGCCTCGTTCATGCTCATCAGCTTCTGGCACCAGGACATGAAGAACAACGATGCCGCCAAAAAAGCCTTCGTGATGAACCGCATCGGCGACTTCGGCTACCTAATGGCCATGTGCCTGCTGTTTTACCATCTCGGCAGCCTTTCTTATAGCGAGCTTTTTTATGGTGAAAAACTGACGGCAATGCAAGCCCTGCCTGTAGGTGTGCTCAGCCTCATAGCGGGCTGCCTCTTCCTCGGTTCGGTCGGCAAGAGCGCACAAATCCCGCTCTTCACATGGCTCCCGGATGCGATGGCCGCCCCGACCCCCGTTTCCGCCCTCATCCACGCTGCCACGATGGTGACGGCTGGCGTATATCTCGTTGCCCGCACGAGTGCCTTGTTTGAAATGACGCCCGATATTTCCATGCTCGTCGCCATCATCGGCACTTCAACGGCGATACTGGGCGCTGCAATCGGACTTTTGCAAACTGATATTAAAAAGGTCTTGGCCTATTCCACGGTCAGCCAGCTTGGCCTGATGTTCATGGCGCTTGGCTTGGGCGCTTACACGGCAGCTATATTCCACGTCGTCACCCATGCTTTTTTCAAAGCACTGCTGTTCCTTGGCAGCGGCAGCGTCATCCATGCCATGAGCGGTGAGCAGGACATCCGCAGAATGGGTGGGCTTCGCAAACATTTACCCATTACCTACAAGACCTTTTTGATTGGCACATTGGCCATATCTGGCATCCCGCCGCTCGCAGGTTTTTTCAGCAAAGACCAAATCCTCGCTTCGGCGATGGAGACAGCCCCGATTTTCTTCCTTCTCGGTCTCGGCGTCTCGTTGATGACGGCGTTCTACATGTTCCGTTTGTTGTTCCTTACCTTCTTCGGGGAGTTCCGAGGCACGGAAGAGCAGAAGCACCATCTGCACGAATCGCCCGCTACGATGACCATTCCGCTCATCATTTTGGCCATCATGTCCATCGTCGGCGGTTGGATTGGGATACCGCATGGCTTGGCACATGCAATGGGCATTCATAAGAGCTTCGACACGTTCATGGAACCCGTGCTGGGCAAGTTCGAAATGCACGCCAGCCTCGGCATGGAACTAATGATAATGGGTATTACCACCTTGCTCATTCTCGGCTCTATTTATTACGCCTATGTGCTTTTTGTGAAAAACCGGGTTCGACCCGTGAAGGATACCGAAGAACTGACCGGGCTTGCAAGCGTGTTGGCTGGTAAGTTTTTCATTGATGAAATCTATCGCAAATACATCATACAAGCCAACGACAAGTTCGCTGCCCTGCTCGAAAACAACATCGAGCGGCTGGTGGATGGCACGGTGAACTTGGCTGGAACGGTCGTTTCGGCGGTCAGTGGCCAGCTTCGCAAAGTGCAGACTGGGCAGTTGGAGCACTACGTGGTCGGGTTTGTGCTGGCGGTGATAGTGATGATTGGCGTTTTGATATTTTGAAAATATTGAGGCGAAGCCTCAACTTGACATAGCCC
>JANPLH010000532.1:0-5603 GCA_031426435.1 Saprospiraceae bacterium
CACCTCGCAGTCCATACGCCAGTGTACGCCAAGCGGTATCCGGCTAAGGGCATTCTCCTCTGACATTTCGTAGAAATTGTTGAAATAACGGGGGGTGCTGCCAGGGAAATCCGTGCGGCCCTCGTGCGAGCGATCGGTCATGCCGTAGTGGTTGCCGAACACATCTGTCAATACCTCAGCACCAGCGCCGCCCATGGTCGAGTGGCCGGATGGGTACGCCGGGAACGGCGGCGTGAAGCCCGTCCAACCATTAAGAGGGTGGTTGAGCGTGGGCTCCCAAGTAGGGTCAATCACCCGTTGGATATAGCTCTCTGGGCGCTCGTAGTTATAGGCATATTTTGAGTGCCAGCAAGCGACGGCAGCGTCATTAAGCGCCATACCCATTTTTGCGTAAGCAAAAAGGGCTGTCTCAAGGTTGGTGCCATTTGCTTCAATCACTTGGTTAGTGATGGAGATGAAACGTGGGCCGGGGCTGAAGGTCAGGCCTGTGATGTCGTCGCTCCAGAAGTAAGCTATCCATTGGCCGTCCTCCCAGTTGTCGTCATTGATGGCGTTTACAACTTCAAGTGCTTGGGCGTATAGTGCGGACTGTGGGTTCTCGCTATAAGCCAAGGGCGCTTTGCAAAGCTTGTCGGCAGGCAGGATTGCAAAGGTGCGGGCTTCGCCCCAAAATGGGAACATGGGCTGGGGAGGGCCGGGTACGGTGGGCACCCAGTCGCCGGGGCTGTCGTAGTGGTCCTGCCAGTTATAGTCTCTAAACGGGTCGAGGTAGGCATCGTGGCCTACGGCGTCCGTTTTTGACCATTCCCAAACGGCCTCAGCCACTTGCGTACCATACTCCTTTGAGCGGTTATAGGTTTTCTCGTTAGTTTCGCCCTCGTACTTGCTTTGGATGCTGCTCTCCAGGTCGCTCATACGGGTGTACATATCGCTTGGCGGGTCCACGAAGAACTTATGCATCAAAGTTGCGTAAGTGTAGTGAACCACGGTCGGCCAGTGGTACTCGGCATTCTTTTCCACTTCGGGGATGCTAAGGCCAGGGTACAAGCTGCGCATGGAGTTGTATTCGGGCATGCCCGATACACAGGCTTCGTAAGCTGCCAAGCCCATATAGGCCAAGGCACGAGGGGCCGGGCCGGGGCGGTAGCCATTCATGTAGCGCTCCACATCAAGGAACATCTTGTTCCACTTCAGGGAGGCCTCTGCATCAAAATCTGCTACTTTGGAAATGTTGTTTTCTTCCTTTACACAGGAAGAAAACAGGAAGGATACCATAATGAAGCCGCAAAACACGGCCAAGGTGTTTCTCAAAAATGTCATAGGAATTATTATTTAAAGGTTTCAATTTGATTATTGTAGATAGAGAAGCGGCATGAGGGCGAGCGAATGAGCGTAAAATGCGTTGCAAATCTATCGCCACTTCTGTTATTAAGCTCTTTCTGCTTTAAAAAATCATTAGAAACTGGTTAAAATAAAAATTAGGGTACAAAACACTTTGAATAAAAAGGAGATTTGACCCAAAGAATACCATGAAAATACTCCTCATAGAAGACGAAGTGAAGACCGTCCAATCGTTGAAAAAAGGACTGGAAGAGCACCAAATGACCGTTGACTATGCCTATGATGGCCAATCGGGTCAGGGGCTTGCGGTTTCCGGCAATTATGATGTCATCGTTTCAGACGTAGTAATGCCCAAGCTGACGGGATTTGAATTGGTGAAAAACCTCCGGCAATCTGGCGTGGAAACGCCCATTTTGTTGCTTACCGCAATGGGTTCCACTGACGATAAAGTCACGGGTTTCGAGGCTGGTGCTGATGATTACCTCGTGAAGCCCTTTGAGTTCAAGGAACTGCTCATGCGCATACGGGCACTCGCTCGGCGTGGAAAGGAGGGCATCACGCCCAAGACCATCCTTAGCTTTTCCGACTTAGAAATGAACCTTGATGCAAAGACCTGCCACCGCAACGGCAAGAAAATAGAGCTGACGCCAAAAGAGTTTGCTCTAATGGAGTACCTCATCCGCAACCAAGGCCGGGTGGTCTCCAAGACCGAAATCGCCGACAAAGTATGGGACATTAACTTCGACACAGGCACCAACGTCATTGAGGTTTATGTAAGCTATCTTCGCAACAAGCTCGACCGTCCTTTTGACAAAAAGCTCATTCATACCATGTTTGGGCTTGGATATGTGTTGAAGGAAGAGGACTAGTAGGGCGAAATTAGCGCCGCCCTTTATCCTTGGCGCCGCAAGGGTGGCCTTACAAAAGCAAATAAAAATGCAGATAAGAACTCGCCTTACGATACAGTTTATGCTAATTGTAGCAAGCATCATGCTGGTAGCGATGTTCTACATCTATTTCCAATTTAAGCAGCACCTCCAAAACGAATTTTACGGCAACCTGCGTTCCAAGGCCAACTTAACGGCAGGCGTGGCGATAGGCCGTTTGGAAAGGGAAGGTATAACGGAAGTGCCACCTCCCTCCAATTCTGGATCGTTTACTGCCTTTACCGAAAACATTTCCATCTTTGACATAAAAGGCAGAAGGGTTTATACCTTCAACCCTTCTCCATCCGATTTTACGGAAGAGACCCTTAATGAAATCAACAGAATGGGTGAGTGCCGCTTTCCTCACAGTGAATACAGTGCATTTGGCACCCGCTACACGGCTCCTTCGGGAAAAGTCTATACCGTCATAACCGAGGCCATCTTCGACCCCACGGAACTGCACAACCTTTCCCGGATTTTGATCGTTGTTTTTTTTGCCTTTTGCGCCTTGGTGGCCATTGGCGGGTGGTTCTTTGCAGGGCAGGCACTTTCGCCCGTGAGCAATATCATGAACCAAGTGGACGCCCTACTGCCCAGCGACATGAGCCGCCGCCTCGAAACTTCTCGAAACCAAGATGAACTGGCTCGCCTCGTGCTCACATTCAACCGGCTGCTTGACCGGCTGCAATCGGCCTTCAACGCACAGAAACTTTTCTTGTCCAATATCTCCCACGAACTTAAAAACCCGCTCACGGTCATCATTTCCCAATTGGAAATTGCACTGCAAAAAGATAGGCCAGCCGCCGAATACCGTCAAACCCTCCAATCGGTGCTCGACGATACCCGGGAACTTAACCTCGTGTCGGATAAATTGATGCAATTGGCAAAAATCAACGCCAGCGGAGAGGCCGTAAATTTTGAAAAAATAAGGATTGACGAAGCTGTATGGCAGGCTAAGTCGGCGTTGCTGAAAGCACATCAGGAATATAAAATCAATTTTGAAATTGTTAGCCTGCCCACAGAGGAGGAAAAGCTCTTCGTGAGGGCCAACGAGCAACTGCTGCGAACAGCCCTAATCAACCTTATGGACAACGGCTGCAAGTTCAGCCCCGACAAGCAGGTAAAGGTTCGGCTCTTTTTTTCGCCAGAAGGCAACGCTGCCATTGAAATACAGGACCAAGGACCGGGAATTCCGGAAGATGAGGTGCAATTGGTGTTCGAGCCATTTTACCGAAGCCCAAAAACAGACAAGGTAAAAGGCAGCGGAGTAGGACTTTCCTTAGTGGACAGTATTGTGAAGCTGCACAAAATTGGCCTAAAGGTATCCGGCATGCAACCAGTAGGTACCGTTTTCAGGTTGGAATTTCCTGGAGATCAAGCGCATCGCAACCAAGTCTAACCACTCATATATCATTTAGCATGATGAATATTTTTTACAACAGAAAAACAATCATCCTCTTATTGGTCACGTCCATCTTAGTACTTGGCTTGTTCGCAGCGCGGCGGAGTGTGTTTATTGGAAATAAGCTGTCGGGGGGGCTTGAGCCTAGCGTAGCACTTATTCTTGATTGGCATGAACATATCATGAAGGCCGAGCGCTACACGGAAGGCTATCGCCCACCTGTAGCGTCAAGGGTTTATGCTTATACTGGATTGGCAGCATGGGAAGCTGCACTGCCTGCCATGGATGGCAATTGGATATCATTAGCCCCAAGGTATCCTGAACTGAAATTACCTGCCACAGAACCAGGTGTAAAGTACCATTTGCCTGCTGTGCTGAATGCGTGCTATAATACAATGACTCAAAAGATGTTCATCTCAGCCCCGAGAACCATTGAACAGGAGAGAAAGACATTGGAGGCAAAATGGGCCAACACCGCTCTTAAAGAAACTGACTCAACAACTTACCTTGCTTCTGCTGATTTTGGGAGAAAAATAGCACTGGCCGTTTACGATTGGTCGGCTACTGACAGCATTGCCCACATGGCCAATTTCCATATCTATGACCGCAATTATTCCCTCCCTATTGGTAGTTCCTTTTGGCAGCCTTGCGAGGATTTCCCCATGCCGCCGCTGCTTCCGCATTGGGGCGAGAGCCGCACCTTTATCATCAATAAGGAAGAACATATCGCTACACCTTTACCACCTTTTTCTATGGAGCCTCAGTCTCCATTTTATGTACAGGCGCTGGAGGTTTATACCATGAATTCTCCCTTATCCCCTGAAAACCAATGGGTTGCAGAGTTCTGGAGCGATGACTTCCCTGGCCTAACCCTCTCTTCGGCTGGCCGCTGGATTTCCATCTCCAACCAGATTATAAGAGCAGAAAGGTGTACGCCGGAAAAAACATTGGAAACTTATCTCCGGGTCGGCCTTGCCCTTTCGGACGCTGCAGTAGCTTGCTGGGACTCCAAGTACCGCTACAACCTGCTTCGTCCCGAGACTTACATACGGCAGACCATACAGCCCGATTGGCGGCCCATCGTGCATACGCCATCCTTCCCCGCTTACCCGTCGGGCCATGCAATGCTCTCAGCCGCCGCTGCCGAGGTGCTGACTCAATTGTATGGTAAGAAGTACGAGATGACCGACCGCACTCACGAAGGGCGGACAGAATTCAAAGGTAAACCCCGGCATTTCTATTCGTTTTATGAAATGGCCTTTGAGAACGCCTCCTCCCGAATCGCACTGGGCGTCCATTATCGCATGGACTGCGACGAGGGCACCCGGCTAGGGCTCAATATTGGAAAGGAGATAGCTAAAGTTAAAGTGACAAATTTGGAGCAGTGAAGCACCGAGGTGAGGGAACAAG
Source organism: Saprospiraceae bacterium (assembly GCA_031426435.1). GTDB lineage: Bacteria > Bacteroidota > Bacteroidia > Chitinophagales > Saprospiraceae > UBA6168. Next base: position 5,080 of record JANPLH010000532.1, read on the forward strand.
CAGAAAAATAAGCCTGGTACCAATGAACCAGTGACCAGTCATAACATGGAATAGGAATACCAGAACTCCCGCTTTCCATCAAGATTATTCGTTGAACAACGCGCTATGTCCGCTGTTCTTTTCAAGATACTTCTATCTTTGACCCAATCATTCACTAAAAGCAACCATGGCCGACATAAACCTGAAAGTTCGACTCATCCTTTATAACAAGGGCAAAATTTTGCTTTTGCAACAAAAGAAAAAGCTCGGTGGCAACTACACTTTGGTAGGCGGCACAATAGAGAACACTGAGTTTGCAGTGGATTCCCTTATCCGGGAGGCAAGCGAAGAAGCCGGTGTTTTTCTTAAAGCAGAAGACTTGCAAATGGTACACGTGCTGCACAAGCGCACGAAGGATAAGGGCCACCGTATCACGCTTTACTTCAAGGCCACCAAATGGGATGGAGAAATAAAGTCATTGGAACCGAACAAGTTCAAGGATGTGGCTTGGTTTCCGCTCACCAATTTGCCTCCCAACCTTTCGG
>JANPLH010000533.1:0-13754 GCA_031426435.1 Saprospiraceae bacterium
TTCGAGGTGCAGCGCACCGGAATATTACGGTGCGCTGCACCTTGAAGCAATCCCGGAACAATTCGACTACAAAGATTTCGGTGCGCTGCACCTGTTTCAACCCCAATTCGCATAAATCAGTGTTTTATCAATTTCTCCCGCTGCACCACCCGCCCATTTTGCGCCAGCGAAACCAAATAAACGCCAGCGGGCAAGCCGCTCAAATCGAGTTGGGTAGTGGCGTTTTCGACTTGTATTTCCTGCCGCTTTTTCCCCTGCACATCCCAGAGCGCTAAGGAGGTGCGGCCTTCGGCCAAATGGGCGGAAACAGTGATGTTCACGAAATCGCCAGCGGGGTTGGGGGAGGCAGTGAACCACTGTTTGCCTTCGGCAATGTTTCCTTCGGTAAAATCGGCATCACGGTCGGTGGCAGGTGGGGTGCCAAGGCTGTCGGGTGCCACGACGACGATGATGGGCGGGGTGCTTTGCCCTTTGCACTTCCAGGCTTTGCGGTCATAGAAACCGCAGAGGTCGAAGCTGTTCTCCTGTAGGCCATAGCTGGTGGTGCCGGAAAGTTCGTTGGGTATCGGCCCCGCTGCTGTGGTGTTTTCGAGTATGGCAAGCGATTTTGGGCAGTCGCCCAATTTGTCGAACTTGAAAAGCATGGTCTCCTGCCCAGGGATAAGGCTGAGCGGTGCGCTGTTTCCTGCCAACTCGAAAGTGATGTACTTGCGGTTGGGGTTGTTGGGCATGGGAGCAAGCACCGTCGTGGCTTCCCATGGGCTGCTGCCCGTCTGGAACCCTCCGAACTCGAAGTCCTTTGAAGTGATGATGGTGACCCTGCCAGCTTCGAGGCTGGTGGTTGCCGAAGGAGCGAAACCAGTTATTGGCTTGGCTACCACGGCCCAGCCGCTTTGGTCAGGCAGTATTTGCAGGTTCAGCTTCACGCAGCCGGGCAGGGGAGCGCTGCCGAGGTCGGAGGCATCTACACCAGGGTCAAAAACGCCGTTGCCGTTGGTGTCTTCGATGGCATTGGCGAGGCCGTCGCCATCGTTGTCGTGGCAGTCCCAAGCCATTTGGGCGTAGTTGCTGCCGTAGCCATAAATGCCTTGCGTGGCCGGGTCGAAAATGGTGATTTCGTTGGTAAGGTTGTATGGGAAGTCTGGGGGAAGCACCTCGCTGTTGTCGAACAAATGCAGGTCGCTTGGGCAGTCATCCTGTTTTTTGAACTTGAAGAGCAGTGTCTCCTTTCCAGCTTCATAGACGATACTCGGAAAATTGCTTTGAAGCCCAAACGACCAAAAACTCTTGTCAGGCGCAAAACTCGGCCCGTGTATCCCACTGCCACCCGACCATGTCCCGCTGACGTTGGTGAAGTTGGTAAAATGGAAGTCTTTGGGCATCACGATGGTTATCTGCCCAGTGCCAGTGATGGTGTTCGTGCTGATATCGGAATCCTCGTCCGCCTTTGCGAACACGCCCCAGAATTCCCCATCGGGCATGAGTTGCAGCTTGTAGCGGATGTCATCATTGATGACAATGCCGTCATATTCGTTGAGGTCGGAGGCGTCTTCATTGGGGTCGTATTGGCCGTTTCCGTTGGTGTCTTCGTGGGCGTTCAGTAAGCCGTCGCCGTCGTTGTCGTGGCAGTCCCAAGCGGCGGGGGCGTAGTTGCCAGCGTATTCGTAAATTTCGCTAGTAACCATATTGATGGCACTGATTTCATTACCAGTATATGCGCAAAAATCGCATTGTGGAAAGCTCGATTCAGCTATCTCAACATCATTTATAAAACGCAAATTCTCAGGACACCCAGATTGTCCTTTGAATGTAAACAACAATGTCTCATGTCCTGATTGATAAAGAATATGGGGGAAGTCAGTAACAAGACCAAAAAAGTAAAAACTACTTGTTGGGTTTATACTTGGGCCATTTATTGGTAAAAGACTTTGCCAGTTCCCACTAATATTGGTTAGGTCCGACAATCCATAGTTTAGTGGCGCTACTATTGTCACCTGAGCAGTGCTAGTGTACATAAACTCCCCAAGCGAAACCGAATCATCCGGCTTCACATAAACCCCCCACCGTTCCCCGTCGGGCATCAGTTGGAGCTTGAACTTTAGTGCTGCTTGTTGTGAAAAAAGAAAGGTAGGAAAGAGGCTCATGATAAAGAGCCAACGCAGTTGAGTAGCGATTTTCATACGTGAAATTCGATTTGTAGGGAGGCGGTGAATGGAAATTGCTTGCCTGCTGGCGAGGCAAGGAAATTGAGAAATTTGAAAATTAAAAAATTGTAGGGGCGCTATACGCAGCCCCTCCAATTTCTACAATTTCTCAATTTTTAATTTCTAATTATTTTCTCTCGCTGCAACACTTTGCCCTCCACTTCGAGGGATAGGAAGTAGGTGCCGGGCACTACTTGGCCGAGGTCGAGACGGTGGGCGGTGGTGCCATCTGTGCGCTCGGTCATCAGAAGCTGGCCTTGCAGGTTCCAGAGGCGCAGGGTGGCCGCCTTGTCAGCGATGGCCTCGTCAAACCTCACGGTCAGCTCGCCGTGGGTCGGGTTGGGTGCCACGCCAAAGAAGTCGGAGCCGTTGACTGGCACCAGTTCGTCCAATTCCACCTCAAGGCTGCTTGCATCAATTTCAATGTCCAAGCCCTGGGCTGTTTCCTGATCGTTGTTGTCAGGTGCTACGATGTTCCAGCCACCGGGGCAGTTCCACTGGCCTTGGGCGTAGTTGCCACAGAAGTGGAAGGGAATAAGTTCGTTGTCGGCAGCGCCGAACCCCGTGAACTGGTTGGGGAAGAAGCCCGGTGGCACGATGTCGTCCATCAGCACGAGCGAGCTTGGGCAGCTGCCTACCCGGTTGAAGCGGAACAGCATGATTTCGCCGCCCGGCTCCAGGTTCAGGAAGTTCACGTTGGGTGTCAGGTTGAACTCCATGTAGATTTTGCCGGGGTCTTGCGATGGGTTCATGATGGCTTTGCCAAACTTCCATTTGCCACCGGCAATGTTCGTGAAGTTCGTGAAAGTAAAGCCGATGGGTGCCACAATGGTCACCTTGCCGGAGGTGGGTAATTGGTAAGCCGTGGTGGCAAAGTCGTTGTCGGCCTTGGCCCAAACGCCCCAGCCCTGGTTGTTCGCCAACAGCTTGATGGACAGTTTGACGCAGTCCATGTTGCCCGGTTGCGGGTTGCAGGTAGCTTCGTCCAGCAGGTTCAAGATGGCAGCTGCCGAGATGGAGCTGCAACTTTGCGAAGCAGCCAACAAACGGAACTGCCTGCCGTCCAGCCCTGCTGCGGATGCGATGTGCAAAGTGGAAGTTTGCGTGCCTGTGAAATTGCCGCCTTCTGCGAGGTCAGTCCAGTCAGTACCGTTCTGGCTCGATTGCCATTGCATCGTGGTCAGTTCTGCACCTGTAGCGGATATGCTGAAATTGGCCGCATCATCGGGGCAAACCGCTTGACTTACCGGTTGCTGACTGAAAGCAATAGGCTCCTCCACGGTAAGGGTGGCGGTATCCGAGTATTTAGGGTCGCAGTTGGCAGCCCATGCAGCCAAACGGTATTGGCGGCTGCTGGTAGCGCCGTTAACTGTCAATGTATTTGTGTTGGTGCCAGTATAGTTGCTGCCTTCGGCAATGTTTGCCCAGGTTGCTCCAAGGTCGTCGCTTTCCTGCCACTGGAGCAGGAGTGCCTCGTTGCTGGCCGCAGTGGCCGTAAAGCTCTTAGCATTGCCACGGCAGGTGGTGGCACTGGTTGGTTGCTCCGCAATGGTGACTGCCCCAATCGCATGTACCAATGCAACCTCAGAGTAAACTGGGTCACAGGTTGGGTACTGGAAGAACAGGCGGTAGTACCTATCAGTGGTCACGTTAAGGGCGGTAAGTTCCAGGCTGTAGATGTCCAGGTGGCTGCCATCGTCCGGCACGAAATCCCAATCGGTTCCGTTGGCGCTCATTTGCCACCTGATGGCGATTTCCGAATCGGGGTTGCCAGTGTTTACTGCATAAAAATCGGTGCTAATCACTGTTGATGCGCCGTAGCACACTGCTTGGTTTTGCGGTTGCTCCGTTATTGCGAGCGGGCCTTCCACATACACCTGTGCAGCTTCGGAGTAGCTTGCTCCGCAAATGCCGGTTGTAGCAGCGAGGCGGAATTGCAGGTTGGCCACTGCGCCAAGGTTGTCTATGCTCAGGGTATTGCTGGTTGTCCCGTTCAGGTTGCCATTGTTGCTGGCATCTTGCCAGGTTTGGCCTTGGTCGGTAGAGGATTGCCACTGGTAGCTCACTGCGCCAGCATAGCCGCTGGACAATACGGCGCTTGCCGTCAGTATTGCAGTTTCATTGTAGCATTTAGTAGTGCTAAGCGGCTGTTGCACAAAAACGGCCTTGTCTTCTACTATCAAGCAGGCTTCTTGTGAAATGGACGGCTGGCAGCCCGACGTGCTTATCTGCACCCGGAAACAGTTGCCGTTCCGGCCTTCGGTGCTGGCCAAGCAAAGGATTTCAGAAGTGGCACCGGGTAAGTCCGTCCAGGTGGTGGTGCCGTTCAAACGCTCTTGCCACTGGTAGCCGAGGGCTGTTCCTTGCGAGGAGTTTGCTATTACCTGAAAGCAGGTTTCACTGCCCCTGCACACGATAGGTTCAAAGCTCAAGGAGGAAGTAATGGAGGACTGCACCACGGTCAGTTGGGCCGCCTGAGTAAAAGTTGGCGGGCAGTTTCCGGCCTGAGCTTTCAGCCTGAACCGTTGGTTGCTCATGTTAAAAGCAGCGCTTTGTATGGTCAAGTTTGGCGTGTTGGTGCCAATAAGGTTGGTGCTTGGCATCAGGTCCGACCAGGTGCTGCCGCTATTGGTGCTGCCCTGCCATTGGTAGGTCAATGAGCCACTTGGAAAACTGGCAGCGAAGGAGGCAAGCTGACCATCGCAAACAGCAACGCTTTGTGGCTGGCTGCTTGCCTGTGGCGTCCCGTTGAGTGAAAGGGAAGCTGTTTGGGAGTAGATGGCCGCCAAGTTGTTGCCACTGGCAACAGCCCGGAACTGGTAGCCGTTCAGGCCAAATGTCGAGCCGATAAGGAGGGAGTCGCAGCCAGCTGTAATGGTGGCAGTATTGGTTTGGTTGTAAATGATGCCCAATGGAACAGCTTGCCAGTTGGCGCCATTGTCCGATGAATATTGCCAGTTAAACTTGAAGCTGGCGTTTGTTGCAGTTGCACAGACAGCAAGGATGGCCTCTCCATTAGTGCAAGAAGAAATACTCGCAGGTTGAATGGTGAATTGCAACGCACCTGCTACTGTTACGGGGACTTCGCCGCCGAGGTCTTCTTCAGCAGCGACGCAAGCATCAGCTCCTTTTACTTCCACCAATTGATACAATGCGCCATTGGTTGCCGGAACCTGAAATGGCGTACCGCTTAGGTAATTGGTGAGTGTAAACAAAGTGCCACCACTCTTGTAAGTCACTGTAAATGGCGCTTGGCCTCCAGCGATGTCAACTGCCAACGAGAGTGCGCCAGCAGGTTGGTTTCCGCAGGCTGTGCCACCATTTGCGCAGCGAAGTTGTGCGCTGGTGATTTCAAGGCAGCTACCTCCAGCGCCATTACATAGGTCAGATACGTCCACGCCGGGTGTCCATTGACCATCGCCGTTGGTGTCTTCGAGGGCGTTGGCGATGCCGTCGGTGTCGCAATCATGGCAGTCCCAGGCGAACAGATTTATGTTTTTGCTATAATTATAAATTGCGCCCATTGAGACATCAAAAACGGTAAGCTCATTGCCTGGATTGGTGCTCATGGAGTTGGGTAAATGGGCAAATGGGTCATTTACATTGTCTATCAGATGAAGGTCAATAGGACAGCCGCTGCTCGGTTTTTTGAAGGTAAAAAGCAAGGTTGGGCTAGTAACAGTGTATATAATTTGAGGAATATCACCGACCAACCCGATGGAAAGATAGGTTTTGGTTGGATTCTCAGCAGGGCCATTTATAGTGGCATTGTTGCTCCAATTGCCGCTCACTGGCGTCAGGTCTATCAAGGTGAAATTGAGAGGAACCACGAGGGTAATCTGACCAGAGCCTGTAATGGTGCTGCTTGAAGGGATGATAGTGGGGTCAGGGTCGGCATAAACGCCCCATTTAGTGCCATCGGGCATCAGTTGCAGCTTCAGGTCAATCTGAGAAAAAAGTGGGGAAAGAAACAAACTGCAAAGCAGCACGAGTAGTAAACGTGATGAATTCATTTGTGGATGAGTGTTAGATAGTATGAAAACTATGGAGGGAAGACAAGAGGGTAAGAGGGTAGGAACGCTTGACAAACGCAAGGGTCGTGCCACATGGCAATCTTGGAATTGTAGTTTTCAGATTTGAGAAATTGCAATAATTCGCACCGATTGGCTTTCTTTGTGGACTTTTCAAGAAAATCATATCGGCTTGTGATGCTTTGTTTTTTCTAAGTAACTGATTTTTAATGATTTGAGAAGTTATTTTTTAAAATATTGATTTTATCTCTCCGCCATATTCACATTTAAGAATGGAGTACCAATCAGCAAAAGAAAAATTTATTCAAGCTTGGGGCACTGTCGGCAGCGACTGGGGCATCAGCCGCACAATGGCGCAAATACATGCTTTGCTGCTCATTTCCCCTCAAGCGCTTTGCGTGAAGGACATCATGGACGAATTGCAGATTTCCATTGGCAATGCCAACATGAACCTTCGTGCCCTCATGGACTGGGGCTTGGTTTACAAAGAACTGAAGGTAGGTGAGCGAAAAGAATATTTCGTCGCTGAAAAAGACGTTTGGGATGTTGTGCGCAAAATCATCATCAACCGTAAGCGCCGGGAACTGGAGCCTATACTGAAGATTTTGGACGAAGTATCCTCTGTGCCTGGTGACTCCCCCGAAACGGTGGAGTTTTTAAAAATGGTGCGGGAAATCAGGTTATTTTCCGGCAAAGCTGACTCCTTGCTCGAAACCATGCTTCGGGCCGATTCTGATTGGTTCGTCAAGTCTTTTATGAAAATGGTATAGCCGCCAATACATTCATCTGGAAGGGAAAAGCGTGTGCCATGGCTCAGCAGCTATGGAAAATTTGCCCTATTCGATTCTTTACGGAACGCCATTGGCTTTGGTTTTAAGTGTAAAATAATTGACAAATGCCCCACGTTTAATTGTTCACCCAGCCAAGAAAGAAAATTTGGAGCTAATTTTGTTTAGGGAAATCGAGTTGCGCCGCCTCTGCGGCAATTTTTCATATTTTGGCAACTTATCCCTCCAACATTTCAAGGATTCACTATCATTGCATTTCGAAGGTCCTGACGGTTAAAAATATTCCCTCGTCATACAGGATTTTTTAAACAGTTACACATGAAATTCAAACATTTACTTCTTGTCCTTCTTCTCGGAACTGGTGTCGCTGTCACAGCGCAGGATATCCATTTTTCTCAGTTTTACCTTTCGCCACTCAACCTGAACCCGGCCATGACGGGTTTGATGAACTGCAACATTCGCTTGACCGCCAACTACCGGAACCAGTGGGCCAGCGTTCTCAAGAGTAATGCCTACTCCACCTATAATGCCAGCTACGACCAGAAGATTCCAGTCGGTCGCTATGACAACTTCGGCATTGGTGGCACTTTTTGGGGCGACCAAGCTGGTGAGGCAAATTTTGCCACCACCACTGGAAAACTTTCCTTTTCTTATGCCAAACGGATGGCAGGTAGCCGCAAAGAAGCACACTACCTCGTGGTGGGTGCCGAGGCTGGTTTGTCACAGCGCAGCTTGAGCTTCGACAAGCTCAAATGGGGTACACAGCACAATGGTTTTGGTGGTTATGATGGCGGTCTCCCTACACGTGAGGAGCAAAACTTCAACCAGGACCAATTCCTGTTCGCAGATGCTGCAGCCGGCTTGCTCTGGTTCTCTGTTTTGGATGAAAACAATAACTTCTACGCTGGCGGTGCTTATCACCACCTGAACCGGGCCAACCAATCCTTCAACGACCGGGAAAAAGATTATTTATACAGCCGTTTCACTGTCCATGCGGGTGGTGAGTTCGAGATAGCACCCCGCCTTGGTATCGTGCCAGGTGTGATCGTGATGAAGCAAGGGCCTTCCTTCCAGGTGAACTCAGGCACAAGCCTCAAGTTTATGCTTGGCAGTGGTCGTGGCAATTTCAGCAACTACCAAGCCGTGCATTTTGGCCTTTGGACCAGGGTTTCAAACAAAGAAGATAAGGGCATCTTGATGGACGCCGTCATTTTATCTACTCGCTTTGATTACAACGAGTTCACCCTCGGTTTCAGTTACGACATCAACGTGTCGGACCTTAGCCCTGCCAGTAATAATAATGGTGCATTTGAATTTGCATTGGTTTACAAATTCTGTGGTGACCAGCGCCGTGGCGTCTATTGCCCGAACTTCTAATACCTGTTATTAGGCGAACTTTACGCCTTGTGCTTGAACAAAGCTGCCCGTCGGAACATTTGGCTTCCGGCGGGCAGCTTTGTTTTTTGAGGATAAACTAAAGCTTGCCGGGAAAGGGGGCTGAAAAAAATGTTGCATTTTTTACCCAAAAAATAAAAAAATGCTACCTTCGGCTTTCTGAACGGTACTTGAGAAAGCGCACTTGCTACATATTTCGACTATTGCAGATGCTTTTAAGCCTCGTTTTCAATGTTTAAAATGCATCGTCGGTGTAGTTTTATGATTAGGTAATTAAAACTCAATCCTATGTTTGGATCTACTAAGAACAAAGACGCCGCAAAGGCAGGCAGCATCATTCCTTCTGCCTCTACCCATTCACTCAATAGCCTTGTTCAAGGTACTGTGGTAGAAGGTAAGATTAAAGCTACCAATGACATCCGTATTGACGGATCCATCAAAGGTGACTTGGTATGCGATGCAAAAGTCATCATCGGCCCCTCGGGCACGATTGAGGGCACCATCAAATGCCAAAACGCAGTTGTTGAAGGCCAATTCAATGGCATACTCATTGTTTCGGAACTGCTCAATATCCGTGAAACGGCCAAAGTTTCAGGCGAGGTCAGTTACGGCAAATTGATAGTTCAATCTGGTGCCATCATCAGCGGCTCTTACAAGGTAGTCGGCGAAACCAGCTACTCCAACGGTAACGGCTCCCACAAGGCTTCATCGCCGGAAGCCAAAAAAATTGTCAGCACAGATTCAGAAGCTAAGGCTATCTCCGGCAAGGTCGGGGAGTTCGCAAAAGCAAACTGATTTTTAAGACAATGAAAAATACGGAATGGCTTTAAAGCGGGCATTTTCCGGTATTTAGGGCGCATATCGGTTTGAGGTTTAAAGAGCATAATAACTCCTTGCCTTGCTTCGATATGCGTCCTTTTTATTTTCAAAACAAGCTTCCAACCAACTTTGAAAGGCTTGTACCTTGAAGAAAAGGAAAATTAGCGCCTTAATCCATTAGCGCCTGCCTTTTCCCTTTCACCTGTTCCCTTTTGACTTATTCTTCTATGAGCCATCGGCGTTTTTTCTCACAGCTATTGTTGATTACCCTACTTTCTGGATTCCTCCTTGTTTTCTTGCATGTCTTCCAACCGTTTGCACCTTACAAGGCGTTGTCAGCTGTTTCGTTGGCTTTCTTTGCCTTGTTGGCAATGGGCATGTATTTCCCATCGGCAAAAGCTGCTATGAGCAACGACAAAAACGCCTTCACCCGATTGATCATGCTTTTCACATTCCTAAAAATGTTCCTAACCGCAGCGCTCATCATCGGTTATCACCGCATCTTCAAGCCTGCCGATAGCTTCTTCTTGATTCCATTCTTTTTAACTTATGTGATATTCACAGGTTTTGAAACCGTTTTCATGTCAAAACTTGGAAAGATAAAGGCCAGGTAAACAGAATCCAAACAATTGACATTCAATTATTTGTCAAATATGAAAGCAGAAAAATTCATAGCCACCATCAATGAAAGGACGGAAGTTGAACTTTCGGCAGAAGCCAGCAACAAGTTGGACGCTGTTAAAACAGGTGATGGTGAATACCACGTCTTGCACAATGGAAAATCCTACAGCGCCGAAATCACCTCGGTGGACATGGCCAACAAAGCGGTTTCGCTAAGGATAAACGGCAAGTCCAAGACCATAAAAATTCAGGACGAGTATGACGTTTTGGTAAAAAAAATGGGACTTTCCGCAAATGTCGTTCATAAAATCAGTGCCATCAAAGCGCCGATGCCGGGGCTGGTGCTGAGCATATTGGTGGAGCCGGGTCAGGTGGTCGTGCAAGGTGAACCAATGCTGATTCTTGAAGCCATGAAAATGGAAAATGTCATCAAATCTCCCGGCGAGGGTACCGTGAAGCGCATCGTTGTTGCAAAAGGCAAACCGGTGGACAAGGGGGAGGTGCTTATTGAAATGTAACACGGTTTGCCAGACCGTGACCACCCATCACCACGGTCGTAGACCGTGTTACAAACCAGGGAAAAAAGCATCTCGAATTAGCTCCACGGTAAGCGTACCCTGTTTGGTTTTCAAAATTGCGACCACATCGAACCTAACGGCCCATTCGTGGCCAATTTGCTCCATGTATGCGGCAGCGGCGGTGGCCAATCGGCGCTGCTTGACAGGCGACACAAACTCTTCTGGTTTGCCGAAATAATCATAGCTCCGGGTTTTTACCTCTACGAACACCAACACGTTGCCCTCCCGGGCAATTATGTCCACCTCCAATCGGCGATGGCGCCAGTTGGTTTCAAGGATTTCAAAACCCTGTTGCCGCAGGTGCTCCACAGCAATTTCTTCCCCTTGTTTGCCCGTGTCGAGATGCTTCGCCATGAAACTTTTTACCTTTGACCGATTTTTGAAATAACAATTGTATGGAAAAAAAATTGACCTTCGATTATTCTCATGCGGCGCCTTATGTCCAGCCGCACGAAGTTAGCCAAATGGCCGCACCCACGGAAGCCGCCGCTAAATTGCTCGAAAGCCGTAAATGGCCGGGCAACGACTTCTTGGGTTGGCTCGACCTCCCCAAACGATACGATAGAACGGAGTTCAAGCGCATCAAACAATCGGCCAAGCGCATCCAGCAACAATCGGAAGTGCTGGTGGTCATCGGCATCGGAGGGTCGTACCTTGGAGCCAAGGCAGCCATTGAGATGCTGTCGCACAGCTTCTACAACAACCTGCCGAAGAAGCTTCGCAAAACCCCTGAAATCTATTTTGCGGGCACCAATATATCGCCCGTTTACCTAACTCACTTGCTCGAACTCATCGGTGACCGCCATTTTTCAGTCAATGTAATTTCCAAGTCCGGAACCACCACCGAGCCGGCCATTGCGTTCCGCATTTTCAAGAAAAAATTGGAAGAAAAATACGGGGTAATAGAGGCACGAAAGCGCATTTACGCTACCACCGACAAGGCCAAGGGCGCTTTGAAAAAACTGGCTACGGAGGAAGGCTACGAGACATTTATCGTGCCTGACGACGTGGGCGGGCGCTTCTCTGTGTTGACTGCTGTCGGCTTGTTGCCTATTGCAGTTGCTGGCATCAATGTGGATGAAATGATGCAGGGGGCCGCCGATGGACAGGCGGATAGCAAGCTGCCCTTTCACCAAAACCATTGCTTGCAATACGCCGCCCTGCGCAATATCCTTTACAACAAAGGCAAGGCCATTGAGATGCTCATCAATTACGAACCACGGATGCACTTCGTTGCCGAATGGTGGAAGCAGCTGTATGGCGAGTCGGAAGGCAAGGACGGCAAGGGCATCTTCACTGCCAGTGCCGACTTCACCACCGACCTGCATTCGCTCGGCCAGTACATTCAGGATGGCCGCCGCCACATCTTCGAAACTTTACTGAGCATTGAGCAACCCGATTGCGACATTACACTGGAAAAGGAACCCGTTGACCTCGATGGCCTGAACTACTTGGCGGGCAAAACGATGGGCTACGTGAACAAAAAAGCGGCTGAAGGAACCCTGCAAGCACATACCGAGGGCGGCGTTCCGAACCTCGTCCTAAATATCCCTGCCGCAACGCCTTATCACCTCGGCTACTTGTTTTTCTTTTTTGAAAAAGCCTGCGCCGTGAGTGGTTACCTGCTCGGCGTCAACCCATTTGACCAGCCAGGAGTGGAAGCGTACAAGAAGGCCATGTTCAGGTTGTTGGGAAAGGTTTAGTTAACCCCTTTGGGCCAACTTCAATAGCCCGGTACATTTTTGCCCAAGACGATGTCCCGCTGCCCAATCCATACCCCATTGCCATTCTTCCGCATATTCATTATGCCTGAGCCGCCCCGGTTTTGGTGCCTTGCAATCATTGATGCAGTTAGCTTCGGGTCATCGCTGAACACAAATTCGTCAATCCAATAAGGCGCTATTCCAACCTCCTTGATGATTGGGTGGATATGCTGCTCGAAGTTAGTGCCCGGATAATTGGCGGGTCGAATGGTACGGAAACGATAGCGCCCATCGGAATTGGTTTTCATCCAGGCCCGAAGATGGCCATGCCGCTCGGCACATTTAGAGCTGGTTGGGCCATTGGAGTAAAGTCCTTGATTGTCAGTATGATAGACATAAAGTACGACAGCTTCGGCGGGTGTTTTTCCATCCTTTTTGAAAATGGTGCCTGACACCTCCAGCGGCTCGCCAGGTTCGCTGGGCTTTGCGATTTGGATATTCCAAAGCAGTTTTTCGGGCAATCCGTCGAGTATGGCCTCGCAGCATTCACACGGGCCACCCACCTGGCGGTCCGTTTCGGTGGAGACAGCTGCTTTTGATTTTTCGGTATTGGCAACATCCTGGCTCGGCGGAGCTTGACAAGCTACTAATTGGAGCAGGATAAAAGTTTTGGCAATGCAATAAGGTATTTTCATGTCAATTTTTCAAAAAAGGACAATCAGATTTCCAAACAGTGGCAGCCTAAAAGCACTAATTCTGTGTTGGCTGAAAACCAATCTTGCCAAATTGACCTGCCCGTTTCCAGCGCCGATGTGACCATAGCCATTCAGCGGGAGAGCGGCGGATGGTAGCCTCCAGTCTTGTCACAAACCTGCGTGTTATCTCGCCTTCGGCAAGGGATTCCTGTGCTGCGCAAATGGGCGTGAAGGTCACTTCGTAAAAACCCCGCTCCACTCGTTCGACTTCAAAATAGAAGACAGGGAAGCCCGTCTGCCGGGCCAGCTTGTCCATGCCGTGCAGGAAGGGCGTTTGCTGGTTCAGGAACTTAACCCAATGTGCGTTGCGGATGTCGGAGGGGGTTTGGTCGGCAATCAGGACGAAAATGGTAGGCTGGTTTTTGTATTGTACCACTGCCCGGCCCGTGTGCGCCATGTCGGTCAAATGGAGTCCCCACTGTTTGCGGAGCGAAGTCAAATATTTATCCAAAACCCTATTTTTCAAGGGTTTATAAACGCCGACGACGGTGTGCTGGACGCTGAGGGGAAAGGACAAAACGCCCCATTCCCAGTTGCCATAGTGGCTGCCCAGCAGGATTGCGCTCTGTTTTTTTTCAAATAGCGGATGGAAGATTTCGGGATTGCGGTAGATGAAACGGCGTTGCAGTTCCTGTTCGGACAGGGTAAGGCCCTTTATGCTTTCCAGCAGGAGGTCGGCGAAGTGACGGTAATACTGCTTGCTCAAGGCTCGGATTTCGGCCTCGGTTTTTTCAGGAAAGGATTTTTGGAGGTTGGACAGAATGACTTTTTTTCGGTAGCCTGCCAAATTGCGAAGCACAAAAGCCAAAAAATCGGACAATGGCCAAAGCAGCCAGAAAGGCACCAAGGCAAAGAGGTTG
>JANPLH010000534.1:0-23932 GCA_031426435.1 Saprospiraceae bacterium
GCGCCTCTTTTTTTTCGGTTTCAAACTTCGCTTCTACCGCTGCGATGGCTTCCAGTTTCTCCTTGTTGAACAGGGAATCGTCCAATACCATGAATTTTTTATACCAAACAAGCGCCTCTTTATGGTCGCCCATGCTCTCATAAACGTTTGCAAAGTTCTCATAGTAAACTTCCAGCGGTTCGATAAGCTTAAGCTCCTCCATGATGGCATAGCCCAACTGGTTGGTTTCCAGTGCTTTCTGATAATTTCCTTTGCGCCACCATGCTTCGGAGAGGTTGGTATAAGGGAAGACAAGGTTCGACCGACGGTTAGCCTCCGTCAGCAGTTGCACGGCCTGGTTGCTCATTTCAATGGACTTATCAAGGTTGCGTTTTTCCAACCAAAGATGCCCAAGGCTTCCCGCAAGCACACCTGCATGGAATTTATTGCCGGTTTGCATGGCGAGGTCAAAGCCCCGTTGTGCGTATTCAATGGCCTTGTCGAAGTCATCCTTGCCATTGTAGGCGACCGAGAGGTTGTTGTAACAAACGATGGCACCTTTTTCCCCATCGGGTAAACTGAGGCGGATGGCGAGCGATTTTTGAAGCCACTCAATGGCTTTGTCGGGCGATTTTTCGTCACTAAAAACGTTGCCAATATTTGAATACACCGCTGCCACATCCTTCATGTTCCCCAATTCCTCCTTGATTTTTGCTGACTGCATCAGGTAAACGATGGCGCTGTCATTGCGGCCAATATTGTGGAACACATTCCCCACTGAGTTGAGGGTCTTGCCCTGCAATTCGAGGTCGGTGGTCTTCATGGCAATAGCAAGTGCCCGTTTATAGGGCGGCATGGCATCTGCATATTTTCCTTGTTCGTACAGTGAATAACCCCTGAGGATTTCGGCCCTTGCATGGCTTTTTGGGTCACGTGCAGCTTTAGCCAATAGCTCAAGCGTATCGGCGAATGCAAGCCCCGCCTCCGGTTTTTCCTTCATCAGGAAATCGGCGAAATCATAGTAAAAATGCGCTTTTCTGAGAGGGTCTTTTTCATTTACAAAAAGATTCCGCAAGCTGTCAGCATTGGATTGCTGGGCAAGTAGTGGCATGAACGCAAGGGTTAGGACGGCAAAGAATAATAGTTTGCGAAACATGGGCAGATTGTTTTCTCTAAAATCTGCGTCTAAGTTAAAAACAAAAGCGGCATTCCAAAATGACTTCTGAAATGCCGCTGGTTTTAGGTGTTTTGTCTTATTTCACTTTACTATAAATCCAACCGATGACGCCAGCTGCAATGGCCGCTGTCACTACGTTGGCGATAATGTCGTAAGGCAGCCAACTCCACGGGTAAGCCTTGAAAGTGGAGGCGTTGGAGATGCCGTACCAAAGCACGATAAAGAACATGACCCATGCCCCTGCAATGGCTCCTCCCTTGAAGGTGCTAACACCAAAGCGATGCAGCAGAATGGCCATGAAAAGCGAAATAACCAGTCCGCCGACAAACCACCAGACCATGTTCATTTCGTTCAGGCAATCTTTGTAAGTCGCCGACCACTCCTCGGCCATACTGCCGAAGATGCCCATGAAGATGGCCATGGAAACCAATGTGCCGACGACCCAAGCGCCGAGGGTTCCAAGAAGGATTTTCTTTTCCATTTTGATAAATTAAGTTGGTGAAAAAAGTTGGTTCAATAAATTCTCTAATTATGGCGAAGCAGGTTCAACTACTCCGTTAATGGTTCAGTCGCCCCCTCGAACTTCCGCTGCTTCCCCTGCAATTTTCCGAAGACCAACGCCACCGGGAAAATCACCTTCTTAACGAAGCCGGGGATGTCCGTTATGTCGAACTCCGAGCGGTAGCGGTCGAGGAGGTAGGCTGCATCGAAAGCACCGGGCTGCTTGCCTCCGTTGGCGTTCATGCTGTCGTAGATGCCCGTGAGGAAGTACTCGAAATTGTGGGCTGGGCGCACGTAGCCCTTGCATCGCAGCGGCCCGTCACCAGCGTTCCAAAACTTGTGCGGCACACCAGCTGGGAACACTGCCGAGTCGCCTGCTTCGTAAAATTCAGGCGCCTCACCGGGCACGAGTGCGCCCATACGACCCTCCACTACGGTTAGGCCCTCCTCTTGTTGGAAATGGACGTGCATCGGAGGGCCGCAATTCGGTGCCACTTCGTTTTCCCAATCGAGCCATTCGCCTGTTTCGTCCTTCACGAGCCGTTTATAAGTGAGCCGCTCACCGGCTCCGTTTTCGATGGTATGCGGATGTTGGTATTTCATTTCTTAAAAAATTGAAGTATGAAGAACTGGTTAGTTTGAATTTGCCATTGCGTTTGCAGCAGCTGGTGGCAGCGACTGAATGTAGTTGTAAACACTCTCTATTTCCACGTCAGGCAGTGCACCCAAGCCTTCCCAAGGCATAAACTGAGGATTGGGCAAACGACCGTCAGGCGTCTTCCCTGTCTTGAAAAAACTGATAAACTGCTCTTTCGTCCATTGGCCAGCATTGCCGCTTTTGCTGATGTTAGGCACAGGTGGCGACACTGGGTCGGGCGACTTTCCACCGCCGAAGCTCTTACCGTGGCAGCTCTTGCAGCCGTGCGAGCGCACCATGTACTCCCCATATTCTGGGCTATTGCCAATTGGGGGTGCAGTAAGATTTTTTCGGTTGTCATGGTCAATGATATCGTAGGAGAACATGTTGCCGAACATTCCCGCCCCCGCCAGCACCTGCGATAGGAAGGTGAAATGCCGCTGCTCAAACTTGCGCTCTATCGGCGGCAGCGACTTTAGGTAGGCAATGAGGCAGCCGAGGTCTTGGTCGCTCAGTTCCCCAATGGCCTCGCTGGGCATAATCATAAGCGGGTTGCCTTTTTTGTTCAAGGCATGGCGCATGGCCCGCACAAAGTCCTCGTCGGTGTAGCCCTCGGTCTCGCTGCCCGCAGCACGGGTGAGGTTGGAGGAGGGCAGCACACCGATGTTTGGGTCGTCGAAAAAGACCTTGCCGCCAAGGTCGGCACCGTGGCAGCCCATGCAGCCGACCGATAGTACCTTACCACGGGCAATGGAAGCCGAGTCGGTGGGGATGGCAACGGGGGCCGGCGTCAGGCTGTACACTTTTTCAAATTTGTTGTTGAAACTGCTGGAGAAATACCAGGCGGTGAGGAGGACGATAAACACTAAGCTCAAGAGGACGATGCCTGTCCATTTCAGGAATTTTTTCATGATGGTATTTAGTTGATGAAAAATGAAGGAAGGGAGAGGGACAGCTTCCAGCCATCCCCCTTTGATTTCATTTGGCTTTCAATTCCCCATAGGCATCTGCATCACGGGCGTCATGCCGTCGAATTCAATCATCCACTTTCCGTTGATTTTGTGCAAAACCGCCATGTCTGTGGTTTGCCCACCCACTTGCTGGCCTTGCACTTTGATATCGGCGGTAGAATCCCAGGTAAGGATGGCCACATCGGGGGTGATGAGCCGCCAGGAGGTCAGCTTGTAGGTGAAACTTGGCTTGCTGTCCACCATTCCCATGAACTCGTCCCAGCCAGCTTTGAGTGCCGCTTTGCCGGAGACAAGCCGCCCATCAGGCGAAATTTCGGAGGCATTTTCAGTGTAAAAAGCCCACATCGCATCGTTGTTACCGCTTTGATAGGCAGTGTAAACCGTTTTTAGGTAAGCCTCAAAACTGGCTTGGTTGTCGGTTTGTGCCACAGCGTTTTGGGTAAACAGGCTGAAGCTGAAGAAAAGGATGAAAGTGAAGAATGACGTTTTCATTGATTTGAAAATTTTGATTTGGTGAAAGAAATTTTGTTGAAAAAATGATGATGCAAAGGTGTGGGCAGGTCGCAGGGAGGGCTTATCAAAAGCGTCGCAAAGGCTTTCAAATTTGTCGCAGTCTGTGGGAAAGGCAGTAAATAAAGGAGTTTTGATATGCTTTATTAGTCAAAAAACGAGAGCAGCATTCAAACACTTCATTTTTTTGAATGCAAATATTTCAATCGCTACATTTGCCCCATTATGACAAAGCAGCACAAGACCCATCTCCTCCTCGGCGGCAACCTCGGCGACCGCCACGCCAACCTAGAAGCCGCCCGGCGGCTCATCTCCCATCACATCGGCACGTTGGTTAAAACATCCAGCCTGTACGAGACCCAGCCCTGGGGCAAGCCCGACCAGCCAGATTTCCTCAACCAAGCCCTCGAAGTGGCCACCGACCTGAAACCGGAAGAGGTGCTCACCGCAATTTTTAAAATCGAAAAGGAGCTTGGACGCCAACGGGAAGACAAATGGAGCGCACGTATCATTGATATTGACATCCTTTTTTATGACGCCAAAGTGTTGAACACCAAGGACTTGACGCTGCCGCACCCGCACTTGCACGAACGCAATTTCGCCCTGGTGCCCATGCTTGAAATCGCTCCGAACAAGCAGCACCCCATTTTCAAGAAGACCATCGAAGAGCTTTACGAATCCAGCACCGACGACCTCGACGTGCTGCTGCTGGACGAAGCTGCTGAGGCCGTTCACCCTCAAACCAACCGCAAATGAAGCAAGATACGGTCTCCGCTTTTTACCGACAAGCATCAGACGTTAGCCCGTTCCCGCATGGATTCATCGCCGTTGAAGGCAATATCGGCGCTGGCAAGACGACCCTTTGCAAGATGTTGGAGGAGGAGTACGACTGCCGACTCATTCTTGAGCAGTTCACTGACAACCCCTTCCTGCCAGCGTTTTACAAAAACCCCGATAGGTACGCCTTTCCGGTGGAGCTGTTTTTCATGACGGAGCGGCACAAGCAGTTGCAGGAGTCGCTGTCGCAAAGGGAGCTATTTCCAAAGTTGGTGGTCTCCGATTATTTCTTCATCAAAACCCTGCTGTTCGCCAAGCACAACCTGAACGACGAGGAGTACCGCCTGTTTCAACAGCTGTTCCATACGCTAAACGCTACCTTCCCCAAGCCTGACCTGCTCGTGTACCTGCACCGTTCTGTGCCCGACCTTTCTGCAAACATTCAAAAACGGGGACGTGAATTCGAAAAGAACATCAAGCCAGCCTACCTGCAATCGTTGCAAGATGCCTATTTCAATTTTTTCAAATCGGACAATGAATTTCCCATTCTCATCATTGACGTGACGGGTGTTGATTTTTGGAGCGAACAGCCTGCTTATGAAAAGATTGTGGGCCTTATGAAACGGTCGTATTCGAGGGGGGTGCACCGGGCGGCGATTTAGCAGTCATCGGGTGAGAAAGGTGATGGGGTAAGCAGTCCAGCGCCCTCCCTGCTTACCCGATCACTTCTCTCACCCTATCACCCTCTATTATTCAAAATCAGTTCCGCCAAATCCAGCACCATCACCCGTTCCTGCTGCTCCTTCGCCTTCACCCCATCACTCATCATGGTCATGCAGAAGGGGCAATTCACAGCCACTATTTCAGCACCGGTGGCCAGCGCTTCCTCAGTCCGCTCAATGTTTATGCGCTTGTTGCCGGGTTCGTCTTCCTTCCACATTTGGGCACCGCCTGCGCCACAGCAGAGGCCGTTGGTGCGGCAGCGTTTCATTTCCACAAGGTCGGCGTCAAGGGCTTCCAGCACGGCACGGGGGGCTTCATAGACGCCATTTGCCCGGCCAAGGTAGCAGGAATCGTGGTAGGTGATTTTCTTCCCTTTGAATTTCCCACCCTCAATTTTCAACCGGCCATCGGCCAATAGCTGCTGCAAATACTGGGTATGGTGCACCACTTCGTAATTCCCGCCGAGTGCTGGATACTCGTTTTTCAAAGTGTTGAAGCAGTGCGGACAGGCCGTCACGATGCGCTTCACCTCGTACATTTTCAGCATGGCCACGTTTTGCTGCGCAAGCATCTGGAACAGGAACTCGTTGCCCGCCCGACGGGCAGGGTCGCCAGTGCAGGCCTCCTCTTGGCCGAGTATGCCGAACTCGACGCCCGCCTGTTGCAGTAGCTTCGCAAATGCCACCGTCACCCGCTGCGCACGGTCGTCGAAGCTGCCTGCGCAGCCTACCCAAAAAAGCACCTCCGGGGTGCACCCTTCTGCGGCCAGTTCGGCCATTGTTTTGATTTCTGCCATGAGTTGTAAAGTTTCAGGTTTCAAAAGGGTTTCAGGTTTCAAGGGGGTCCAAGGTTTCAGCAGAGGTTGACTGCAAACTGCCACCTTTTCAAACTGCCAACTAAAAATTCTTCCACGCATCCCTTTCAGTACCCACTGCCCATGCCGCTTGGATGTTTTCCAAGCTGTTGAACATCGGTAGCCAATCGCTTGGCCCGGCGCTTTCCATCAGAATCTCGTGTCGGCGCAGTTGAAGGATGATGTCGAGGGGGTTTATCAAAACGGGGCAGGCCTCCACGCAGGCGTTGCAAGTGGTGCAGGCGTGAATCTCCTCCCGGCTGATGTAGTCGAATAATGACTTGCCGTCGTCAATGGGCGTGGCAGATTTTTGGGCGTCCATCGTGCGGCCCACCTCCTCGCAGCGGTCACGCACGTCCATCATGATTTTGCGGGGGCTGAGTTTCTTGCCCGTCAGGTTGGCGGGGCATACGCTCGTGCAGCGGCCACATTCGGTGCAGGTGTAGGCACCGAGCAGGTCTTGCCAGCGGAGCTTGGTCACGTCGTTTGCACCAAAAGAAAGCTCGACCTCTGGTTGCGGCTCAGTAGGTGCAGCCTCCGGGTTCATCATGGAAGCCACCTCTTTTTGGATTTCCGGCATGTTGGCCATTTCACCACGGGGATTGATGCGGGCGTAAAAAGTATTCGGAAATGCCAGGACGATGTGCAGGTGCTTGCTCACGCTCAAGTAAATCAGAAAGCCATAAACGACAAGGATGTGCAGCCACCAGCCGAAGCGCTCGATGACCACCAGCGCCCCTTCGCCCATGCCGCCGAACAAGGTTGGCCCCAAACTGCTGCTGACCACGAAAGACCCAGTCTGCGGGTAATGCTCGGCCCCCATGCTTTGCAGCACGGTATCGGCACCGTTCATGCTGAAGATGCCCGTCAACAGCAGGATTTCGGCAAGCAGGATGATGTTGGCGTCTTTGGTTGGCCAGCCCTTCATTTCCGGGTTTTGGAAGCGTCTGATTTTCAGCAAGTTGCGCCTTGCGAGGAAAATGACCGTGGCCACGAACGCCAGCACGCTCAGTATTTCAATCAGCCCAATGATAAAGGTGTAAAAACCACCAAGCGCCCCGCTGAAAATGCGGTGGCTACCCGTGAAGCCGTCCACGAAGATTTCTATCAATTCGATTTGCGTCAGCAAAAAAGCCACATAAATAAAGAGGTGGAAAACGGCCGGTATCGGCCGAGTAAACATCTTTTTTTGGCCAAAGGCGATGAGCAGCACATTGCGCCAGCGCTCCCCAGCCCCTAAAGGGGAGTCATCACGCTCGTCCTTTCCAAGGAGGATGTTTCGGCGGATTTTCAAAAAATTGCGGCCAGCAACATATAAAGCTGCTGCGGTGACGATGGCGAAAAGTATGGGTTGTATCATGGATTCACGGTTTCATGGATTCACGGTTTCATGGTTTCATTGCTTCATGGTTTCATGGTTTCATTGATTCATGGCTTCAGAATGGGTGCGCTAGCCTGATAATTACCAGCTATTTCACTCGTACACGATGTGCGACGGCATCCAGTTTATCTTTGATGCCGTTCAACTGCACATGAATTTCGGAAATATCGTCTTCCAAAAGGTCAATTCCGTCTTCTTTTCGTTTACTGCGCTCCTCGGCAGCTTGTTCGTTGCGCACTTCCTCCATGCTGTTCATGATGACGCCGATGAAGAGGTTCAGCACTATCATGGTACCGATTAGCACGAACGAGATGAAGTAAAGCGCCCCACCTATCATGTGCGGTTCTGGATTGGGGCAGTTTTCGGTGCCCCATTGCGGGTGGTCGCAGCCAAAAATATTGACGTACATGATGTCAGCCCAGCCTTCCAGCGTTACGATTTGGAAAAGCGTGAGCAGGGAGGTATGAAGATTGCCAAAATGCACGGGGTCATTTCCGCCAAAGAGGAACACGCCCATTGCGCCGTAAATATAAAACAAAAGAAACAACAGGATGCCGACATAGCCCATGGATGGGATGCTTTTTAGCAGTGCATCTACCAGCATACGAAGTTGGGGCAGCGCCGAAACCAAGCGAAGGACCCTGAGAATCCTGGCCAAACGGAAGACAGAGACAAAGGTCGTATCCATGTTCGGCATGAAAACAGGGAGCCAACAGGCCAACACGATGATGAAGTCAAAAACGTTCCAAGGGTCTTTGAAATAGTTGCCGGGGCGGCTGCCCTCTGCCAGGATTTTGATGGCTGCTTCGAGTGTGAACACTAGCAAAATCAGGTAGTCCACAACATGCAGCAGCGGCATCCAATCGGGTACGTCGGCTTGGTAGGTCTCAATGCCGACCACGATTCCCGCCAGCAGGATGGTGGCGATGATGAAATGCTGGAACCGCTTGGTGTCGGCGATGCTTTTGAAAAATGCGGCTTTCATTACTATTTGAATTGAGTTTTTGCTGCGCAAAGAACCGACCTTGGCCGGGATTTTCGAGCATGTTTGGCGATGTTTCTATTGTTTCACCAATTTTTCGACGCTAATCTCATCTCCATCTTTTACGATAAGCGCATAATTACCACGAGGCAACTTAGCCGTATCAAGGCTGTTTTGGCCGCTTCGCAAAGGGGCATTTACCATAATCCGACCATCCATTGACATGACAGATACCGAGTCGCCCATTTTCACAACACCCTGAAAATCAATGCTTAAAAACTCGGAGAAAGGATTTGGTGATACGAAAAACTGTCTATCACTGTTTGACCCATCCGTGGAAGACGGCCCTTCCAGCCATTGCCCAATGTCAAATCGCAATAGTCGCTGTGGGAAGAACAGCAGTTTTTCGGTGCAGATAAAACCGGTGGTTGTCGAGCTAAATGCGATGCCCTCTGCCTGGCTCATGTTGATGGCCGTGCCGAGCGAGATTTTCCTTTTGTTGCCCGCAAAAACATTCGTGCCGGGATAGTCCCAGAGCATCCAAAGTGAAGTGACCGAGAGCGTATCATAGCCAAGCAATAGCACGGTACCGCTATCAGAAACATCGGCGGCAGCGGTAAGGAAGCCTACATCAAGGGTGTCCCGCAATTGGGCGATGTGCGTACCTGGGGTTGTTGGTACCGTGTACCGTTGCGTTTTGAAATCGAGCCAGCGCTTGGAGAAGATGTGCAGCGAATCGCCGAGCAAAATGAATGCTTCGCAATCGAAATTGTGGGCGTGGTACTCATTTGAAAAGTTCACCTGGTCGCTGAATGAGAAATTGATGACCTCAGCAGTGGCGGTGTCAGCTAGCAGGACGCTTTTGTTGATTTTATAAATTCTGAGGTCGGTTCGGTTGCCGCCATTGTTGCCAAAATCACCGATATAAAGATAGTTGGCATCCTCGGCAAGGTCTTCCCAATCGGCGTTCTCGATACTGGTCAATGAATAGGTTTGCAATGCAGCCCCCGTCAAAGTATCAAGTTTATGAATAATAGGGCCTGCACCGCCGTCTTGATGCACCCACAACTGGCCATCGAAGAACTCGGCACCAGATGCTTCTGGTATTGCAGCGGGCAACTCCGCAATCTGAGTGGGTACATAAGTCGTAGGTGGATAAAAGCAGGTGCCATTGTTTTCCAATGCAGTTGGGTCAAAATTAAGGGCTTGGGGGTCGGTGCAACCGGGCTGGGCGTTCATGTAAACCATTGAAAACCAAACAAATAGGATAGACAAAGTTGTTTTCATCAATTCACGAATATTGCGTTTAACAATCATTTGCTCGGAAACCGCTCCACGAGTTCGTTCAATCAAAACAGGGTTTTCAAATTTCCGATGCCCCGAAGGTCGGGATTTCTATCTTTGCCCAATAACCAATCCTAATCTTTGTATGAAACGACTGCTTTGCCTCGCCTTGGTTCTGTCATCCCTCATCCCTCAAACCTCATCCCTTTTTTCTCAAACCACCTTCCCACGCAATGCCGTCGCCGACCAGCGGGAGGGGCTGTTCGCATTCACCAACGCCACTATCTTCAAAAGTTGGAACGAAAAATTGGAGAATGCCACGCTGGTCATCCGAAAAGGCAAGGTGGAGGCCATCGGAATGGGCATCCCAGTGCCACAAGACGCTGTGGTGATTGACGCCAGCGGCAAGACGATATACCCTTCTTTTATTGACCTTTATACCGACTACGGGATGCCCGAAAAATCTCAAAGTGGCTCCGGCGGTGGCTTTAGTAGGGGGCAGCAGATGCTCTCGAACAAGGAAGGAGCTTATAGTTGGAACCAAGCCTTAAAGCCTGAATATCAAGCATTTGAGAATTTAAAGACCAACGAAAAGGCAGCTTCCGAGCTTCGCAAACTCGGCTTCGGGGCCGTGTTGTCGCACAACATGGATGGAATCAGTCGGGGCAGTTCAGTTATGGTGACACTCGGCGATGGCAATGAACACGAAGTCATCGTAAAGGAGCGGGTCGGGCATCACCTGTCGTTCCGCAAGGGCAACTCAACGCAGAGCTACCCCAGCTCGCTCATGGGCTGCATCGCCTTGTTGCGGCAGACCTACCTCGATGGCCAGTGGTACAAGAACGGCGGGCGGAAGGAGGAAGTTAACCTCAGCTTAGAGGCATGGAACAACCAATTGAGCCTTGCTCAATTCTTTGAGGTTGGCGACAAACAGGACCTGCTGCGGGCCGCAAGGCTGGGCAAAGAGTTTGGTGTCACCTACACCATAAAAGGCAATGGCGACGAGTACCAACG
The DNA here is from genome assembly GCA_031426435.1 of Saprospiraceae bacterium. Taxonomy (GTDB): domain Bacteria; phylum Bacteroidota; class Bacteroidia; order Chitinophagales; family Saprospiraceae; genus UBA6168. The sequence goes on from JANPLH010000534.1 coordinate 10,790, forward strand.
CCTCGATGAAGTGAAGGCCACGGGTTCGTCGCTCGTCATCCCCATCAACTTTCCGGCGGCCTACGACGTGGAAGACCCTATTGACGCCTTGCAGGTTTCGCTGGCGCAAATGAAGCACTGGGAACTTGCACCGACCAATCCTGCCCGATTGGCAACTGCGGGCGTTCCTTTTGCCCTAACAACCAATGGTTTGCAGAAGAAGGAGGACTTCATGGGCAATATCAGAAAGGCGATTGAAAACGGCCTGAGCGAAGCAGATGCACTCAAAGCACTGACCTATGTGCCCGCCGGATTGGCCAATTCGCTGAACGAACTCGGCACCCTCGACAAAGGCAAAATCGCCAATTTCATCATCGCCTCCGGCAATATTTTTGAAGAAAAAACCAAGATTCACCACAATTGGGTTGGGGGCAAGGCATTCGTTTTCAAGGACTTGGCGACGCCAGACCTCGTTGGCAGCTACTCGTTTGCCGTAGGCAACAAGGTACAAAAAATGGAGGTCAAGGAAACGCCGGATGGTTTTGAAATGAACATCGTAGTGAGCGATACGGTGAAAACCAAAGTCAACAACAAAATCATCGGCGATCGAATCACGCTTACTTTCAAGCCAAAAGGCTCGGAGCAGACGACCCGGTTAAGTGGCTCCATAGCTGAAGGCAAAATGAATGGCACTGGCCAGGAAGGTGGCGGCAATTGGGTGACGTGGAGCGCCACCCGCACGGGGGAAGTGGAACCGGATTCTTCCAGCGTAAAAAAGAAGGATGAAAAGAAAGCGGCTAGTGAACTCGGCAAAGTCACCTACCCTTTCACGGCTTTCGGATGGACGGAGCGGCCAACGTCAAGCACCTATTTGCTCAAAAACGCTACCATTTGGACCTGTGAAAAGGAGGGCATTTTGCAAAATGCTGACATCCTGATTTCCAACGGGAAAATAACCAAAATCGGGAAAGGGCTGACGCAGGCGGGTGCAACGGAAGTGGATGCGACTGGCAAGCACATCACGCCCGGCATCATTGACGAACACTCGCATATCGCCATCAGTCGGGGTGTGAACGAAGGCACCCAGGCCAGCAGCGCCGAGGTGAGCATAGGCGACGTGGTGGACGCAGAGGACATTGACATTTATCGGCAACTGGCGGGCGGCGTCACCTGCTCGCAACTGCTGCACGGCTCGGCCAACCCCATTGGAGGTCAGAGTGCCATCATCAAGCTCCGCTGGGGTTTCTCGCCGGAGGAAATGAAGAACGAGGACGCAAAGCCGTTCATCAAATTCGCCCTCGGCGAAAACGTGAAGCAGAGCAACTGGGGCAGCGAGGGCGGCAACCGATTCCCGCAGACCCGGATGGGCGTGGAGCAGGTGTACGATGACTATTTTACCGAAGCAAAAAAATATGCGGAACTGAAGCGGTCTGGCAAGCCTTACCGCCGTGACCTCGAACTGGACGCCTTGCAGGAGATTTTGGAAAACAAGCGCTACATCACTTGCCACAGTTACCGCCAAAGCGAAATCAATATGTTGATGGAACTTGGCAAACGCATGGGCTTCAAGGTGAACACATTCACGCACATCCTCGAAGGTTATAAGGTGGCCGACAAGATGCGGGAGCACGGGGCGGGCGGCAGCAGCTTCGCCGATTGGTGGGCCTACAAGCACGAGGTGTGGGAGGCTATCCCGCACAACGGGGCCATCATGCACGAGCAGGGCGTCACCGTCGCTTTCAATTCCGACGATGCTGAAATGGCTCGCCGCCTGAACCAAGAGGCAGCAAAAGCCGTGCGTTTCGGAGGGGTAAAAGAGGAGGAAGCCCTCAAATTTGTGACACTGAACCCCGCCAAGCTGCTCCATATTGACGACCAAACGGGCAGCCTGAAAGTGGGCAAGGATGCCGACTTGGCGCTTTGGAGTGACCATCCGTTGTCCGTCTACGCCAAGGCTGAAATGACTTTTGTAGACGGCATCAAGTTTTTTGACAGAAAAGTGGATGAGCAACTCCAAGCCGAGCTGGATGCAGAGCGCAACCGTTTGATTCAGAAACAGTTAGCGGTAAAAAAGGACGGTGGCGGCACGCAGAAGCCGGGCGGGCGGGGACGTGGGCACCACTATCATTGCGACAGCGATGAAGATGAGGGGAATTGATAAAACGACAAACTTGTTCCAAACAAGGCTCCAACTAAAAATGATTTCCAATTATAGGTAAAGAAAATATTATTTCCCCACCTCGGATTTGACACAGCGTTGGGCTATTTTTGGAGTTTTATCAGAGAAAACTGTTTTGGCCTGCGGCAAAACCGCCAAAATTGCCAGACGATACCGACCATTCGAATTAGACAACGCTATGGCAAAACTTCACCTCCCAATGCTCGCTTGGGCAATGGCACTTGCCTTTTATTCCCATGCACAGGACTCCCTCCGGCAAATCAGCCTAGAGGAAATCGTCGTTTCCGGCAACAAAATCGCTGAGAAAAAGAGCGACATCCCGCACCAGATTGACCTTGTTCTACAATCGCAAATCAGGCGTATCAGCCCGCTGACTACTGCCGATGCCTTGGCCAACAGTGGTAGTGTTTTCGTCCAAAAATCGCAGCAAGGCGGCGGCAGCCCCGTGCTGCGGGGCTTCGAGGCCAACCGCATCCTGCTCGTGGTGGATGGTGTGCGCATGAACAACGCCATTTACCGATCTGGGCACCTCCAGAACAGCATTACTACCGACCCGAACATGATGGAGCGTATCGAGGTGCTGCAAGGCGCTGGCTCCGTGGTGTATGGCACCGATGCCATCGGGGGCGTCATCAGTTTTTTTTCTCGGCAGCCCGAACTGGGCGATAGTGCGAAGTTCGTGGGCAAAACCAGCGGCTATTTTCGCTATTCCTCTGCCAATCAAGGACTTACGGGCCATGCGGCAGTCAACCTCGGCAGCAAAAAATGGGCCTCGCTCACGGCAATAACGGCCAGCGACTTTGGCGATTTGCGCAGCGGCAGCAAAGACATGATGGATTATCCCGGCTTTGGTGACGCCAATTTTTATGTAAAAAGGATAAATGGCCGGGACAGCATGGTGGCCAACGACGACCCCGATGTACAGCGTTTTAGTGGCTACCAGCAGTTGGATGTTTTGCAGAAAATACGTTACGTGCCCGGCAACGGCACCGAGCATTTGTTGAATTTCCAGCTTTCCACTTCCAGCGACGTGCCAAGGTATGACCGATTGCAAACCCTTTCCAACGGAAAACCCAAATTTTCGGAGTGGTATTATGGGCCACAGGAGCGGCAGTTTTTGAGTTATACTTACAAGAAAAAAATGGGCAAATTGTGGGCCGATGATATACGGTTCACCCCGGCTGTTCAGAGAATTGGGGAGAGCCGACACGACCGTGGATTTGACAACATCCAGCGGAACAATTTAGTGGAAGACCTCATGGTTTACTCAGCAAATATTGACATCTACAAGCAAGTGAGCGGTCATGAAATACGTTACGGAGCGGAGGTCGTTCAAAATACGCTTGAGAGCCAAGGCTATGCCGACAACCTCGAATCTGGCGCTCGAAAGACCATCGCCAGCCGCTACCCCGATGGCAATTACACCACTGCTGGGCTTTATTTCTCACACCGTTGGGAGTTGTTGGGCAGCAAGCTCATCCTGTCCGACGGCCTCCGGTTCAGTTCCGTGAAGATTGATGCCAATTTTGACCCGCAATTTTATGAAAGCTCCATGGCCCATGTGCGGCAGCGGAGCCAATCTCAGAACCTGCACCTCGGTGCAGTTGCGCACTTGTCAGGCGGGCTTAGGCTGAGCGCCATGCTTTCAACGGGCTTCCGCAACCCAAATATTGATGATTTGGGGAAAACCTTTGAGACCAATGGCGGCGACCTGATGGTGGCCAACCCCGACCTGCGGCCTGAGCAGGTTTTTTATCGGGAAATTGGGATGGAACAAACCATTGGCACCTATGGATTCTTCAATGTCAACGCCTATTTCAGCGCATTGACGGATGCCATCGTGCCAAGGGCATTCCCAATGAATGGCCAGGACAGCACCGACTTCATGGGCAGCCGCTACCGTACTTTGGCCAATGTGAACGTTGGCAAGGCAAAGGTTTGGGGCATCACCTCCAGCATCAAGTTTCAAGTGACCTCGAAACTGACGCTCAAAGGCAATATCACCTACACTGAAGGCCGTGACCTGACCAATAAGGCGTCGCTTGACCATATCCCACCGCTTTTTGGCAACGCAGTGTTGTTGTATGAAACGGACCGTTTTTTTGCGCAAGCAAACTTCCTGTTCAACGGCATGAAGAAAATCGAGGACTATTCCCCTTCCGGAGAGGACAACCAGCAATACGCTACGCCGGACGGTACGCCTGCTTGGCAAACCTGGAACCTGCATTTGGGCAAGCAATTGAGCAAAATGCTAAGGATTCAAGTCGGTGTGGAGAACATCGCAGACTTGAACTACCGGACGTTTGCGAGTGGGATAAATGCGGGGGGAAGGAATTTTGTGGTGGGGGTGCATTGGGGGATTTAATCTATATTGATGAGATGCAGCATACGAAGTCCGTAATTCAACAAGAACCAGAAGAGGGGCGGTTCGAATAAATCGGACAGCCCCTCTCTTTTTAGTTTTTCACCTTTCTATCCGCTCATACTGCGGCGCCGCCGTCAAAAAATCATGCCCAAAGCGCATGGCATAGCTTTCCATCAGCGCCTGTACCCTTGCTGAATCAGGAGAGGAGATAATTATTCCGGCATGGTTCTTTTTGTGGATTTTCAAGACAATTTCCGGGTCGTCGTACCCGCTCATGTCAGGCCATTCCTGCTTGGCGAGGCAGAGCAAAATGCCAGCATAGTCCTCCTTGGTCTTGGGCACTTTATAGGGCAGTTTCTCTCCTGTGATTTCAATTTTCGCCCATTCAGCCCATAAATTGATGCCAGTGGCATGCTCAATTACCTCAGCGATATATGCCCCCCCTACCCTTGCCGCAGTTTCAAGGAAATAAAACTTGCCGTCAGCGTGGCTCTTGATGAACTCTGTATGCGTCACGCCCCTGCGGAAATGCAGCGCCTCCAGTACCTTTTTATTGAGTTCTTTTAATGTCAAGGTATCAATGCTATTGCGCTGCTGAGTGCTGGTCATGAAGATGCCGCCGCCCTGTATGATTTCAAGGGGTGGCTTGCCATATTTGCTCACTTCCACGAACTTCACTTCGCCGTTGATGGTAATGGCGTCCACGTGGAAAATATCGCCAGGCACGAAGCGCTCCAGCACAAAGTGCGACTGCTCATCACCCATTTGGTTCAGGTGGTGCCAAAGCTCGTCAGCGTTATGGATTTTTTTAATGCCCGCCGCACCCGCTTGCGAGCGGGGCTTTAGCACCCAAGGGGCAGGTACATTTTCGGTATAATGCCGGATGGCCTCATGGTTCAGCACGGGCACGAAAGCGGGCGAAAGGATGCCTGCCTCAGAAGTGACCATGCGCATCGCCAGCTTGTCCCGGAAGTTACGGGCGGTGGTGTCGCCCATACCGGGCACCCGCAGGTGTTCCCTAAGGGTGGAAGCTATTTCCACGTCGAAATCATCGAGCGGTATGATGCGGTCAATCGTTTCCGTTCGGGCGAGATAGCTCACGGCATTGATGACCTCCTCTTTTTTAGTCAACGAGGGCATATAGTAGAACTCATCCACATCGTTGTGGGGCCAGCCATAATCGTCCTTGAGGGCATGTCGGGTGAGCACGAAGACCCGGCAGCCTTCCCGTTTGCATTCCGTAATGAGCCGCTGGCCTTTTACATCGCCAGCGAGGATGAGCACAGTGAGTTGGTTTGACATTCGGAAGGATTGATGGATTGAAGGATTGAAGGATTAAATCGGGTTTCGGTTTCAGTTTATAGATATGCCATTAGCCAAGAATAACCCGCACAGTCGAAACTATCAGGTTAAGGGCATCTTTCACCACCGCTGTTTCAGGGTGGCGGACGAGGATATAGCCTTCCCCTTCGTAGCTTTTTGACTTTTCTTGGCCTGGTTTCGGAATCTTTGCATCAGTGATGAGGTGGCCAATTTCAGCATTGATTTTCTCGACACCTATCACCTGCTGCACCCTCCCTTCGCCCATGCCCCGCAGAAAAGCTGCGCCAACGGCGTGTTTCCGTTCTGGCACTTTGAACTCGTCGAAAATCATCATCCGACCCCATTCAGCCACGCAGTCAAAATCGTTGGCACGGCTGATAAGGGTCGTGATTTGGGCACCCGGTGGTCGGGCGGCCACCTCCGAAATCGCAAGGCTGCCGTCTTGCCGCCGGAACCATTCCAAATGGCTCATGCCTGTGGTCATACCAAGCGTGTCCAAGGTCTTGAACGCTGCCGCTTTGATGTCGTCAAATTCGGGCGACTCCACCTCACTGGGCAATACCACCTGCCATTGTATCCACGGCTCTCGTGTGACTTCCAAGGGAGTTGGGTAGTAATGCGTGAGCGAGTGGAACACGGGTTTCCCTTTAATCGAAAAAGTGTCAAATGAATGCTCGGTGCCCGTGATGAACTCTTCCAGCAAGACTTCATTGCCCTCGGTTGGCGGATTAAGGGAAAGGGCGTGTGCCAGTTCCGCCTCGTTGTTGGCCCGAAAGGTGGACTGCGAAGCGGCTCCATCAGGTGGTTTTATCACCATTGGAAACCCATTTGCTTCCGCAAAAGCAAATGCTGCACGGCTGCTCGTCACTTTTTCATGTTTGGCGCAAGGCAGGCCCGCCGCCCGAAGCAGGTTTTTCATACGGCCTTTGTCCCTGAAATTCAGGGCGGCCTCCACGCCCATGCCTTCGATGCCGAGCGTTTCACGAACCTGCGCCACGGGTACCTGGGCTTGCTCCACCGCCCCGATGATGCGGTGGATACTGCCTTGCCGTGTCAAAAATATTCGGGCAGAATACTCCAGCTCGCTGGCACTGAACACATCCGCTACTTGTTGAAAATCGGCCAAACTCGCCTGCACGTCCGCTGGGAGCCATTCTTTTGGTTCTTGGCTCACGAGGCCCAACCTGACGCCTTCCAAATTGGCAAGTGTCCTGATGAAACGGACTGCATTCTCGGTGTAATTCGGCGTTGTGTAGATGACAAATGCCATGAGGGAAGTTGATTTTTCTTGAATGAAAGAATGCGAATGGTGTTACGAGCAAATATAAAAAAACGGGCTTCCTAAGTTGTCAGGAAGCCCGTTTTTCATCAAAAAAAGTTTGTGCAGCTTATTCTATGGTTTGTGAAGGTTTCAGGTTTCAGGTTTCACGGGGGTTCCTGCTCAATTGAAAATGAATAACATTTTTGGAATTGTTTCTTTGGCAAATCAACCTTTGCAAAAATGATTATCGCAGATCTTCCCCTGAAACTTAGCTTGCCCCTTTGGGGAAACCAAAAACCTCAAGAACCATTGTTATTTCTCCACCACAAACTTCTTGGCCACCACGCCTTCGGCCGTGCTGATGTTTACGAGATAAATGCCATTCGTGAATTTATCCAGGCTGACCTGCAAGCTCCGCATATCCTGTGTGATACTTTGCGAAGCAACCAAACGACCTTGAACGTCAAAGAAGCTGGCTTTGCCGTTGCCGGTCAGCGGGCGCAGGAAGTTGATGTTCAGCACAGTGCTGGCAGGGTTTGGAGCAAGCAGTATATTGTTTTCCAAGAGTTGTTCCTTGGTTCCTGTCACGGCGTTTTCATCAATAACGATGTGCATTTTGGGCGTGCCAAGCCAGCCTCCGGTGCCGTCCTCCACGATGAAACTGAAGAAGTCATAGACCGCATTGCCGTCGGTGTTGGTATAGGACATCTTAGCAAGGTGGACATCGGTCATGGTGAAATGGTCGCCAATGCCGAGCGGGACTCCGTTGAGGCTTATGTAGCCAAAATCCGATTCGTCCACAATGGTGAATACCAATTCGACTCCTGCATTGTCCACGTCGTCAACGGCGAGGTCGGAGTTGTAGATGACCCTCGTGTTCAGTGGCTTCACATAAATGGTATCGTCATTCACCAAGTATGGGTTGTTAGGGGTGATGCTGGCGCAAAACTCCAAGCCCCATTTTTCGATAGAACCGCCTTGTCCATCTGCGTCAATTACATCAACCTTCAGCTTCCATTCGCCAATGGTGTTTTCACCGATAAAGGTGCTCAATGGCTCCTGCGGCTTATAAGCAAGACCGTTGAGTGGCGGGCAGTCAATGGCAAAAGGTGACTGGTCGTTCAAACCAAAGTTAAAGGTGGAGACGTTGCCGCAAATGCTTTCAAACAGTTTCACGGTCGTGCCTGCCGGGCTTACAAGAGAAACCCTTAAGTCCTGCAACTTGTCGTGTTCACCTTTCAACTGTGTGACATTTACATCGGAAATCGTTCCGCTTTGCAAAATGGTCAGTACGCTCTGAACCGTAGGAGTGCCAAGGGATGGTATGGCCTTGGGTACATCCGTCGCATTGAACGGCGAGCATATTACGGTATAAGTTTGGAATGTCTTGGCGGTCATAAAATCTGCAATGCCACATTCGTTGGATGGGCGCACACGCCAGTAATATATGGTGCTTTCGTCAAGCGCCACGGAAGGCGTAAAGGTCGCCACGGTAAGGCCGGTCGCCTCTTCAATGATCGTGCTTGGTTCAAAATTTGGGTTGGTGGAAAGCTCGAAGTCGTAAAGGTCGGCTTGCGGCAAGTCCACCCAAGTGAACACGGGCTGCAGGCCGAGGCCTGATTGGCCATTGCTTGGCGTCAACGCATCCAATGCCGTGAAGTCATTATAAACGATGTTGAAAAACAGCGTCCGGTAAGTGGTATCAGTACCAGCAACCGCCCTAAGTTCAATTTCAAAGTCACCATCGGCAGTCACGTCTCCCATGTCAAAATTAAGGAGCGTTGCTTCTCCGGGCGTTGCCGGGTTGTTGGTGAAGGTGACGTTCACGCCAGCTGGAAGGCCACTTACTATTTCAAACTCAATGGGTGCATCGAAGCCGAGAATGCTGTTTGTCTCTATTGCTATCGAAGCATCGCTTGGCACGCATACTTGCTGGAATTGCGGAGCAATGACCAAGGTAAATCCAGGCTCATCTGCTGGTTCAATGGAGAAGTTCTGATTGGAAAGGTCGAAGAAGATATTGTTCGAGGCTTCAATCCTTATCCTTGCGCTGTTAGAGGTCAACTCAGGAATGAATACCGTTTCCGAGCCATCGTTTGGCGTAGCCGTTACAAGGGCATAGTCGAAGTTTTGGCCACCATCTGTTGATAGTTTGATATTTACCGCCTTGCAGTTGACCTTTTCGTTGTCCGTATTGGCAACATCCCATGTAACGGTAACTTCTTGGCCCGCCTTCAAGTCGTCTGCTGCAGAATTGGGGTACTGCACCAAGAATGGACCAGCGGTATTGGTTGCTTTAAATGAGACATCTTGCCAAGTGATGCCACCAGCACCTTCCGTCACGTTGTTGTCTCGTACCGTGCAACGGAAGTTAAGGTTGCGGCTATAAGTTGGCAGCACCTCCACAATTTCGGAGGTATTGTTCAAAATCGTGGAAAGCTTTGGAAAATAACGCTTTGGGCTGGTGCTCGGATTATAAACCCTAAATAAAGGCGCATCACCTACTGGCATGCCCAATTGGGCAGAAGGCCCAAGGTCTATCTGCTCCCAAGCATAAGTGAGGGCATTGCCGTCTGCGTCAGAAGCTATTGCATTCAGCTCAAAAGGCGTACTGATGGGAATGAAAAAACCATCAGTGTAATCGAGGGTCACAAACGGGGAGTGGTTCGAAGTTTCAGTGGTCTGACCACAAAGTGTGCCAGGGCCGGTATGGGTATTTACCCAAAATTCCTCTACCGTTCCGCCATGATAATGGATGTTGGCTGCGCCGGGGATATTATTGGAGCCGCAGGAACCCTGGTAAGACAAGATGGTACTGCCACTGCCTGGCTCCCAAGCTGCGCCAGAATGGTGCTGACCTTCCTGGCCTGGGCAATTGTTGAAAGTGTGGCCACCTTGGTATTGGTGCCCCATTTCGTGCGCTGCAATGGACAAGGTAGTGCCTACCACATCTGTGCCCCAATGGCAGGTAACGCCCCTGGCCTTGCCTCCGGTGCAAACCGAACCGCTTACCACGCCGCCCACGTCAGTGCAAGGTCCCGTGAAAACATGGCCAATATCGAAACCTGTAAGGCCAAGTTTTGTGTTGAGCACATCCTCGTTCTGACCCAGCAAAGCGCCACCCATGTTGGAGTTGTTGTAGGGGTCGGCGTTTGGGTCAACGAAAACCAATTCATCGTTGTTGGAAACCATTACCAAGCGAAAATCTGCGTCCCGTTCCAAAACGGTATTCAAGGTATTGGTAGCGGTAACCAGTGTTGAAAGGGCAGATGCCACCGTGCCGCCGTGCCCAGCCCCATATTCACCTGTGCAAGCAAGGGCAAAACGGTAATCCCTGCGGACGGTCAAAGCACCCTCGCCCCCACCACGCAATTGAACTTCCTCTTCATTCAAATTGGCAGTAAGGTCAATTGGTGTTTCACCTTCCATTGGCACATACTGGATAAAAGTAGGTGGCAGGTTGACGTTTTGCCAGCTCAATTCCGAGCGGTTGAAGCAGAGGTAATACTGGGTTTGGTTGTTGGCATAAGGCATCACCAACGAACCTGCATTGTCTGTCAGGATAAAAGCATGGAACCCATCGAGGCCGTAGCCGAAGCGGATAATATGCGTTGGGTCAGAAAGGCTCTGCCCTGCAAATGTGCGTATCATCGGATAGCGGGCCGCCAGGTCGGGGTGCATTACCAACGACTCCCAAGCTTTGAAGGTCTCAAAGCTGCCGTCCGGCAATGGGAGCTGCACTTGAAAATTTCCCTGAAACGCCTCAGAAGAACCCTCCGTTGGGGCATTGCGCAAGTGATTGCGCATGGCGTCAAGGTCAAGCGAAAACGTGGTGTATGCACTGGGCATGTTCGCCGTTTCGGCATTTTGCGGCAGGAAAATCTGCTGCTCAGTGACCGGGTGAAAATAATTGGGTGCCGATTGCGCAGCCAAATCAAATATCAAGAAGAGGGCGCAGAAAGTAGTCAGGAGATGTCTCATCATGGATTGAAGATTAATAGTACAAATTAAAGGTTAGAATTCGCTCCCGAAGGGAACGAGCTAAATCAAATATGGTTCGCAAATTTACAACCACCTACACCATTTATTTTTGTCAAAAACTGCTAAGTTTGGCAGAAGGGCAAACATTTCGACAAAAGCATAATGAAACGGCTGGTCAAAGTCACAATTCAACCGCCCAAACGCTCCACCACCTCCGCCCGTTTGCGCACGGCGACTGGCACTTTGGCCCCATCCGCCATGACGATATAGCCGCCATCGGTCTTGATGAACTCCCGGATATGCTCAAAATTGATGAGGTGCGATTGGTGCACCCGCAGGAACCCCGTCTCTTCCAATATGGTCGAAAAATCCTTCAGCGTCTTGGTCAGCAGCAGTTTTTGGCCGTTGGCAAAATGCACCTCCGTGTAGTTGCTATCCGCCTCCATGCGCAGTATATCCGATAAGCGGGCAATATGGATTTTCTCGGCGGTGTGCAGTGCGATGGTCTTCGGCTTTTCTTTTGGTTGAAAATGCTCACGCAAAACGGGCAGTTGCACCTGTGTTTCCAACGAAGTTGCCAACAGCTTTTTCGCCCGTTCCATGGCACGGCGCAGTTCTTCCGGGTCAATGGGCTTCAGCAGATAGTCCACCGCTGCGAAGCGGAAGGCCCGGATGGCGTGCTCGTCGTGGGCAGTGGTGAAGATGAGCTGGAAGCGGAGGTCGGGCACGATTTCCAGCAGGTCGAAGCCCGTGCCGTCGCCCATTTGGATGTCCAGCAGGAGCAGGTCGGGTTGGGTATTGCGCAGCAGCTTGGCGCCCTGCACCACCCCATCGGCCTCGCCCACGATTTCCACTTCGGGGAACATCCGGGCCAGGTCGCCCCGCAGGATTTGGATGGCGTGCGGGTTGTCGTCAATGAGTGCGGTGCGGATTTTTTTCATGCTGGAAAATTTGCGCAAAAATAGCCCTAATTTTACGTGCAGTTAAACAAGGTTTATTACCCACCTCATATTACATTATGAAGCATAAAAAATTGATTTTCCGCACCCCGCTATTTGCCGCTTTCTCCATTTTAGGATTATGCTGCTTTGGGCAAAAAACCTTCCTCAATATTGAGGCATCCACTTTGGCCACCATCCCCATAAGCGCTGCTAAGAGCGAATCACCGTTCAACCATAAACTAAAGCCGGGGGCGGGGATGGGGCTTGGCATTTCTGCATCAAGGCATTTAGATGGTGGCTTTTGGGTAACGAGCGGAGTGCAGCTTACCAAAATGACCATCGAGGAGCGAGTGTCGGGGATTCGCTTTGTAACCGACATTCAAAACGGCACAGAAACAGCCTTTCAGCGCAATATCAAGCTGAGCGAAGTTGGCATTTTTTGCCTGTTGGAGCGGTTTTTCCCATTGAAGAAAATGCAGATTTCCTCCACCATCGGGGTTGGCTACTCAAGGTTCTTTGGCCATGAAAACTGGAAGCCTATCAGCGGCACTGAACCGTCTCTTTTCGAAAAAGACTTCATCGAAGCCGGGAAGAAAGGCGGCTCCTTCAACCTCCATTTCGGCCCCGGACTCCATTGGCCGCTGCCAAACAACAGGTCAATTGGCCTTCGGCCAATATTTAGCCTACGCTTTGGCAAAATAGAAAACGAAAGCCCCTTGGTCACCACTGCCATACGTCCCCACTCCTTGGCCGTTTGCATTTACGTAAAAAACCTCTTGGGTAGCAGCCGGTCCAAAAGTCCCCACAACCAATGAGCCGCCAATTTCCCATCTTTTTCTTCTTTCTATTGGCATTTGGCGGCTTACTCCATGCCCAACCCTACCGCATTACCCAATACACCGTGGGCGATGGGCTCCCGCAATCGCAGGTCTATGCCATTTGTCAGGACAGCCGTGGCTACCTCTGGCTTGGCACACAGGGCGGCGGCCTTGCCCGCTATGATGGGCGTAGCTTCAAGACCTTTGCAGAAAAAGACGGGCTGAAAGGTGCCTACGTGAACGCCCTCGCCGAAGACCCCCTGGGCAATATTTGGATTGGCACCAACCGGGGGCTG
>JANPLH010000535.1:0-6628 GCA_031426435.1 Saprospiraceae bacterium
ATTTTTTGAATCTATTTGGGGGCCCCCAATTTTTTTGGCCTGGCCTATCGAACTTTTCGGGCCTCCCAAATATTTTGGGCGGCCACAATTGCGAAGGAAAGCCTTTTTGGATTTTTTACAAAGAAAAAGGGCGGTAAGAAAAATCAGGCCGTTGCTTTGGCGACCAATCCCTTCATATAGTCAATCAGCAGCCGGATGCCGAAGCCGGTGGCGCTTTTTTGCGAAGCAAACTCAGAGTCGCTGACGGCCACGCCAGCGATGTCCAAATGTGCCCAAGCGGGGTGCTTTTCGATGAATTCTTCGAGGAACTTGGCAGCGGTGATGGCCCCAGCGGAGGGGCTGCCGCTAAAGTTCTTGAGGTCGGCCACGTCAGATTTCAATTCCTTTTTGTAGTCGTCCCAAAGGGGCAGGCGCCAAAGGCGCTCCCCGGTGCGGTCGCCGGACTCGTTGAGTTGGTCCACGAGCGCATCGTTGTTGGAAAAAAGCCCACCAGCGTAAGTGCCGAGGGTGCGTATGCAGGAACCGGTGAGTGTGGCGAGGTCAATCAAAACATCTGGCTTGTAGTGGCGCACGGCGTAAGCCAGGCCGTCGGCCAATATCAGGCGGCCTTCGGCGTCGGTGTCAATGACCTCGATGGTCTTGCCGAGGTACGAGCCGATGACGTCGCCGGGCTTAGTGGAAATGGCGTCCACAGAGTTTTCAGTAGCAGGTATCACGCCGACGATATGCAGCGGCAATTGCAGCTTGGCCGCCATTTCGATAGTGCCCATCACAGCTGCTGCCCCGCCCATGTCCGACTTCATGTAGTGCATGTTGGTGGACGGCTTGATGGAAAGCCCACCCGTGTCGAAGGTGACGCCCTTGCCGACCAGCCCAATTGTTTTCAGCGGTTGGGCGGTCTTTGGCTTATACTCCATCACGATGAAGGTGGGCGGGCGCTCGCTGCCCCGGTTCACAGCGATGAGGGCGTGAAGGCCCAGTTCCTGTATTTTATTTTCATCGAAAACCACTACCTCATAGCCGAACTGCTTGCCGGATTTGACGGCCCAATCACCAAGCACTTGCGGTGTTTTTTTGTTGGCAGGGGCGTTCACGAGGTTGAAGATTTCAGCGTGCGTTTGTGCAAATGCCTGTCCGACCCGAATTGCCTCTGCGGCTGCGGCCTGGTGCTCGATGCCCACCAGTACCTCGCAATTAAAATCGGCGTTGCCCTCCTGTTTTTTGTCGGTCTTGTAAAGGCCAATATCATAAAGGCCGAGCAGGAGTCCGTTCACGCTGGCTTCTATCCATGGGGCAGGGTTTGCTGGAGCATTTTTGTGCAAAAAACTTAGTCCGAGGTTGGCTGGCAGGTTAGCTTTGCGCTTGAAAACGAAGGAGCGGAAAGTGTTCAGCACGTCGAGGCTGCGGGGCGCTTCTCCGAGACCGAGCAGAAAGATGCGCTTGCTTTGATTGTTTTCGGTGAAATAGAGCGTATGTACCTCCTTGGCGGCGGCTTTGAAATCGCTTTTTATCAGGTCAACGGGAAGCCCCGTCTTTTCGGCGACCAGCGAAAGTGTGGTATCCAAGTCCGTTAGCTGGGCTATTGGAATGATAAGCGCTTCGGTAGAAGAAGTTGCCTGATGTAAAAGCGTAAGCTGCATATTTACTTTAGTTTCAGCGGCTTGGGGCCGGGGCCTTCGTTGCCATCCTATCCGTTACGTTTCAAAAAAAGCCTTGTTTCAATTTTGTATAAAGACTTGACAGTTTCATAAAAAATTGACTGCCAGTAATTTTTGCAACAAAATGAGTGTATTTTCCAATAGGGTGCGCAAAGATAGTTTCTCAAAGGATGTTGTGAAAATTTGTGGAAAATTAAGTCTTTCCAACGTGCTTGGCCAAGCGGTACGGAGCGTTCAAAGGTAGCGCTTTTTTAAAAACAGGCTATTATTGGGTTCATAAAAATTAACCAAGGCGCAAATTTTTGGCGCAATAAAGCAACTCAACCATTTTTCATGCAGCATCATCTTGCCATTTTCGCCTCCGGCACAGGTTCCAATGCGAAAAAAATCGTCGAACACTTCAAACATAAGCCTAATATTAACGTAAGCCTTATCGTTTCAAACAAGGCGGATGCGCCTGTGTTGGAAATGGCCCGTGCGGACGGTATCCCGACCCTCGTCATTGATCGCCAATTTTTTTACCGCACTGAAGATATTTTGAATATTTTTAATAATTATTCTATTAATTTTGTGGTATTGGCGGGGTTTCTATGGTTGGTGCCAATGTACCTCGTGCGAGCCTTTGAGGGTCGCATGGTCAACATCCACCCGGCGTTGTTGCCCAAATACGGCGGCAAGGGCATGTACGGGATGCGGGTGCACGAGGCCGTGAAAGCGGCTGGTGAAACCGAAACTGGCATCACCATCCACCTTGTGAACGAGCATTACGACGAAGGCGATGCCATCTTCCAGGCCAAGTTCAGCGTAGAACCGAATGACACGCCAGACGACATCGCACAGAAAATCCATGCACTGGAGCACCGGCACTTCCCCGAAGTGATTGAAAAGCTCCTAACCCCCTGAAGCCATCAATCCATGAAACCATTTCTAATTGAGTTATCTATTTCCAAAACAACAATCATGAAGAATTCCGTCAACCTATTCATTTTCGCAGCAATCCTGTTTGCGTTCAACGTGCAGGCGCAGGACAAGCTGAGTTGGAAAAAACACATCAAAATGGCCGACGAGCTATATGCCAAGGCCCAATATGAAGATGCTGGCGAGCATTACCGTGCCGCCTTCAAGCAAAAGACGAAGAAGAAGGAGCTGGCCTACAAAGCGGGCGATTGCTTCTACATCGTCCGTGACTACCGCAATGCCGCCGATGCATGGAAGAACGTCAAGGACGACAACGCAACTTACCCGCTTATTGGGCTGCGCTATGCCCGCTGCCTCAAGCAGAATGGCGAGCATGAGGCCGCCAGCAACGAACTGGTCAAGTTCCTTGGCAACTACAACGGGACGGACAAGGCCACCGTCACCCAAATTGTTCAAACCGAAATCAAAGGCTGTGAAATGGCTGCGCAATACACCATGAAAGGGGACGACCCCAACATCGTGCTGGAGCATCTGAGCAGCTACATCAACACCCCGGAGACCGAGTTCGGCCCCATCCCGTTCAGCGACGAGGCGCTCTACTTCTCCTCCACGATGGCCAAGCGGGCCGAAATCTACCGCTCCATCCGCACGGCTGGCACCGACTGGGGAAAGGCGTCGCCGATAGACAATTTCCCGGCCATTGACGGCGACCATTTTTGCAATGGCACCCTTACGCCGGATGCTTCCCGCTTCTACTTTACCATCTGCAAATCAGAGGAAAAATGGGGCGGCCTCACTACCCACTGTCAAATTTTCGTGACCCGCCGAGTGGGCAAGACCTGGACCTCACCGGAACGCCTGCCTGATTATATCAACGAGCAGAACGTCTCAACGACCCAGCCCAACGTGGTTCAAGATGGCAATACCGAAATCCTCTACTTTGCCTCCAACCGCAACGGCGGCATGGGCGGCATGGACATTTGGTACACCACCCGTGAAATCAGCAGCACTGCCAACGACTTCACGCTGCCCATCAACGCTGGTTCCCGCGTCAATACCAAGGGCGACGACATCACGCCGTTTTACGACAAAATAGATGGCACACTCTACTTCGCTTCCAATGGCTCCGTATCCATTGGCGGTTTCGACATCTATAAAACCAAAGGTTCTAAGTCGTTTTGGCAGACTGCCGAGCACATTGGCACACCGCTCAACTCGCCCGCCGACGATTTTTCTTTTGTAAAAACGCCATCCGGCAAAGGGGGCTTCATCGTCTCCAACAGAAGCTATGGTACGGAGAAGGTCAGCACCACCGACGAGGATATTTTTGGCTTCACCTATGAAAAGCCCGTGGTGCAATACACGGCCAGCGGCGAGGTGTTCAGCAAGGCTTCCCGTGAAATGGTGGAAAACGTCGAAGTGGCAATTTATGAATTGGACGACAAAGGACAGCGCCGCTTCTTGAACAAAATCGTTTCGGCCAGCGGCCATTACGAGTTCCCAGTAGAGCCTTCCCGCAGGTACAGCCTCGAAGCCTCCAAGGACGGCTTCTTCAAGGCTGCCTATGATTTCGACAGCAACGACTATAACAATTACACCGAGTTCGGTGCCCCACTTTACTTGGAACCTTACGGCGTGGGAGGTGGTGACGATGAAAACGTTGCCCAAAAAGAAGACATGAACAAGGTGGCCGTGGTGGAGAAGGTAGAAGCTCCGAAGAAGGAGACGACCAAACCAGCAGCGCCTGCCAAGGCTCCTGTAAAAGAAGAAGTTGCCAAAAAGGATACTGCCAAGCCTGCACCAACCAAAGATGAGGTGGTACTTGGTCCAAAAACGAAGCCCGCTGCTCCTGCTAAACCTGCGAAAGCAACGACAGCCCCAATCACCACTGGCACCTACTACAAGATTCAAATAATTGCCTTGGCAAAAGTGGACATGAAGCATTCCCGTTTCAGCAACGTGAAGGGCATGCGCCGCATTGACCAAGAGTTTTTCGACGACCGCAAACTGTACCGGGTCATGTTGGCCGACTATACCTCCATTGAAGAGGCAGAAGCTGACCTGCCCAGCATACGTGGCATGAAAGACTTCAGCGATGCCTTCATCGTCGAATACAAAGACGGTGAGCGTGTTGGGGCAGTCAGGAAATAAGCTGTTCTGAGCTAAAAGGAAAAGGCGACCTCCGCATCCGTGGAGGTCGCCTTTTTTTGTGGCCACCCAATTTATTGGACTGGCCGATGTGATGTGGCGAAAATATGCAATGACAAGGCGACACGGCCTGCCCAAAAATTTGGGCGGCCACAATTACAGGTCGAGCAGCAGTGTAACAGGCTCTTCGAGCAATTTTTTCACCCTTACAAGGAAGGTCACGCTCGTGCTACCGTCAATCACCCGGTGGTCATAGCTGAGGGCCAGATACATCATCGGGCGGATTTCCACTTGCCCGTTCACGGCCACCGGCCGCTGAATGATATTGTGCATGCCAAGGATGGCGCTCTGGGGCTCGTTGAGTATCGGCGTGCTCAACATCGAGCCAAAAATGCCACCGTTGGTAATGGTAAACGTGCCGCCGCTCATTTCCTCCAACGTCAGTTCGCCCTTGCGGGCCTTGTCGGCCAACTCCTTGATTTTCAGCTCAATCTGCGCAAAGTTCAGCGACTCGACGTTGTGGACAGGCGGCACCACGAGGCCGTTGGGCGTGCTGATGGCGATGGAGATGTCCACGTAGTTGTGGTAAACGATGTCCTCGCCGTCAATCATGGCGTTCACGTCGGGCATTTCGAGCAGCACCTTGGCGCAAGCCTTGGCAAAGAGCGACATGAAGCCGAGCTTGATGCCGTATTTTTTCACGAAAGCATCCTGGTGCTTTTCCCGCAAGGCCATGATTTCCGTCAGGTCCACTTCGTTGAAGGTGGTGAGCATGGCCGTGTTGTTCTTGGCGCTCACTAGCCGCTTCGCAATGGTGCGGCGCATCCGGCTCATCTTCTTGCGGTCTTCCGTTCGGCTGCCCGTTGGTGTGGCTGGTGCTGCCGCAACAGGTGCCTCAGCCTTTGGGGCAGGCGCTGCGGGCGCAGGTGTAGTAGCAGCTTTTTGTGCATCTTCTTTGGTGATGCGGCCATCCTTGCCCGTGCCTTGTACGCTCGCTGGCGCAATATCGCTTTCCTTCAAAATCTTGGCGGCGGCGGGCGACGGGTGGCCTTCGGCGTAAGTGGTTTTGGACTCTAACGGAGAGGCGGCAGGTGCGGCAGCTGTAGGTTTAGCCTCGGCCCCACTGGGGTGAACTGGCGGTGCGGCAGCGGCAGGTGCTGGTGCTGCTGGTGCTGCCTCACTTGTGGCATTGCCACTTGCGGCCGTGCCATTTTGCGCAGCAGTATCTATCTTCGCCACGAGCGACCCAATGGCGATATCATCGCCCTCAGCGGCCACGTGGATGAGCTTGCCGGTCGCCTCTGCTGGGAACTCCAGCGTTGCCTTGTCCGACTCGAACTCGCAGATGGGGTCGTCAAGGTTGACGAATTCGCCATCTTTTTTCAGCCACTTCGACAGGGTAACTTCAGTTATGGATTCCCCGATGACAGGGACTTTCATTTCAACGATTGCCATGATTGGTATCTTGTTTTTATTAAAGCGCAAATATCGGTTTCTTAAAACATTTAAAAAGAAAACAGTTGATTTATTGAATGCAGCTTAGCAATCAAATCAAAGCTGTTGATTTTCAAGCATTTGCGAATGCTCCCTAAACGGCAAAAGCCCCGTGTGGTTGTATCACGAAGCTTTTGTTTTATAAATATATGGGATTGGTTAATCCTCAAATTGTCTATTTCTTCAAACTATGGCCGCAGCCGCATACATCTTCTCCAACTCCACCTTCAGCCTGTCATAAGTGCTTTCCCGCACCGGCACCAGCGGCAAGCGGATTTCGCTGCTGCACAGCCCCATGATTTTCAGCACGGCCTTGATGCCGGCAGGGTTGCCGTCCACGTATAGCAGTGGGTGGATGTCGTGCAGGTCGAGCGAGTACGACCGCGCCTTGCCCTTGCCGGCCGTCACCA